>NZ_JBYSZR010000041.1:0-36606 GCF_058787375.1 Stenotrophomonas sp. FW305-3-2-15-E-LB1 | reverse complement strand
GATGGCGCCATCGAGCCCCCATGGATGGGTTTACGGCGTGTCCTGACCACCCACACCGCCCCGCCATCCCACGGAATGCAGGCTTTTGACGTTGACGTTGCTTCTGCAGGTGCAGGGCTGCAAGCCCTGCCAGGCAACCCCACCCTAGATGTCTGTCGGAGCCAACCCGTACCGCTCGGCGAAGCGCTTGCTGAAACTCGCCGCCGACCGATACCCCGCGCGTGCGGCCACCGTCTTCAGTGGCAGGTCCGTCGTGTACAGCAGCGTCATGCCATGTGCCAACCGCGCTTCGGTCAGCAACTGCCGCAGGCTGGTGCGCTCGGCCGCCAGGCGACGGCGCAGGGTCGCGCCGCTCAGCGCGAACTGGTCTTCAACGTCGCGCGACTGCCAGTCACGCGCCGGCTCGGCCGCGATGCGGTCGCGGATCTGTTCGCCCAGGCTCGGTGCCTGCGGCAGCAGCAGGTTGCCGTGGCCCTGCCGGCACCACGCCAGTACCAGCTCGGCCAGGGCCAGCCGTGCCTCGCTGTAATGCCCATCCTGCAGCGCCTGGCGCCAGCGCCGCAGCACCGCGCCGTGGTCGCCCAGGCGTGGCTGCGCGATCGCATCGCCAGCGGGCGGCAACGCTTCGCTCCACAACGTGCGCGCCGCGGCCAGCACTTCCGCACACAACGGCACGATGGCACTGAGGTAACGGCCGGTGCCCGCATCGGGCGTGTTGACCACATCGATCCGGCAGCGCTGGGTGAACAACAGCATGTCGCCGGCGTGTGCGGTCAGCGACTGGTGCGCCGTGCGTACCTGCTTGCTGCCTTCCAGCAGGATCACGAACTGCGGTTGTGGAATGTCCACCGAGCTGGCGCCGTGTTCGCGGCGCGCGGTGATGCAGGCATAGCCTTCGGCGCGGTCGCAGCCGGCCAGGCTGGCCATCTCCGCCAGCAGGGCGACGGCCGGTGGCAGCATCGCGGTCATGACAGGTGGGCTCCCAGCAGTCTGCCAATGCCGGCGGCGGCAGCCATTGCCAGCGCGCCCCAGAACATCACCCGCACGGCACCGCGCACCGGCGGCGCACCACCGGCACGGGCGGCCATCGCGCCGGTCAGGCACAGGCCGAGCAGGGTGCTGGCGGTGGTGGCCACGGTGACCTGCGCCGCGCTGGATAACAGGGCGGTCAGCACCGGCAGCGCCGCGCCGCAGGTGAAGGCACCGGCCGAGGCGAGAGCGGCCTGCAGCGGACGGGCGCGCAGGGTGTCGGTAATGCCGAGTTCGTCGCGCGCGTGCGCGCCCAGCGCGTCGTGTGCGGTCAGCTGTTCGGCCACCTGCCGGGCCAGTGCCGGCTCCAGGCCGCGATGGCGGTAGATCGCGGTCAGCTCGTCCAGTTCGCTGTGCGGGTCTTCGTGCAGTTCGCGCATTTCCACGGCCAGGTCGGCCGCTTCGGTGTCGGCCTGGGTCTGCACCGACACGTATTCGCCAGCGGCCATCGACATGGCACCGGCGACGGTGCCGGCCACGCCGGTGGCCAGGATCGTGCTGGCCGAGGCGCCGCTGGCGGCCACGCCCACCACCAGGCCGGCCACCGAGACGATGCCGTCATTGGCTCCCAGTACGGCGGCGCGCAGCCAGCCCACGCGATCGGCGCGGTGCAGTTCCGGGTGTCGTGAATGGCGGCTCATGGCCTGAGTGTACGGGGGTCAAGAGGTCGTCGGTAGGATGCTGAAACCCGTCACCGTCGCATGCTGCGAAGGGCCGCCACGCTATAGTGCGCCCTTGCGATGGAAGGCCCCCAGCCCCACATCCCCTGCCACTGTCCAGCGAGTCCTCCCCTTGTCGAGCCCCAGCCACGTCGCCGATACGCCCATTACCGACCGCTCGGAGCTGGTCGAGGTGCTTGCCTCCGGCGAAAAGCCCCGTGCGCAGTGGCGCATCGGTACCGAACACGAGAAGTTCGGGTTCCGCCTGGACGACCTGCGCCCGCCGACCTTCGAAGGCGAGCGTGGCATCGAAGCCCTGCTCAACGGCCTGACCCGCTTCGGCTGGGAGCCGGTGCAGGAGAACGGCAACACCATCGCCCTGCTGCGTGACAACGCCTCGGTGACGCTGGAGCCGGCCGGCCAGCTGGAACTGTCCGGCGCGGCGCTGGAAACCATCCACCAGACCTGCGTGGAAACCGGCACCCACTTGAATGAAGTGGCACAGGTGGCCGGCGAACTGCAGCTGGGCTTCCTCGGCATGGGCTTCCAGCCGAAGTGGCGCCGCGATGAAATGCCGTGGATGCCCAAGGGCCGCTACAAGATCATGCGTTCGTACATGCCCAAGGTCGGTTCGCTGGGCCTGGACATGATGACCCGCACGTCCACCGTGCAGGTGAACCTGGATTACGCCACCGAAGCGGACATGGTGAAGAAGTTCCGCGTGTCGCTGGCGCTGCAGCCGATCGCCACCGCGCTGTTCGCCGATTCGCCGTTCACCGAAGGCAAGCCGAACGGCTACCTGAGCTACCGCTCGCACATCTGGACCGACACCGACGCCGACCGCACCGGCATGCTCGACTTCGTGTTCGAGGATGGCTTCGGTTACGAGCGTTATGTCGATTACCTGCTCGACGTGCCGATGTACTTCTCCTACCGCGATGGCATCTACCACGACGCCAGCGGGCAGAGCTTCCGTGATTTCATGCAGGGCAAGCTGCCGGTGCTGCCCGGTGCGCTGCCGACGCTGCGCGACTGGTCGGACCACATGACCACCGCCTTCCCGGAAGTGCGCCTGAAGAAGTACCTGGAAATGCGCGGCGCCGATGGTGGCCCGTGGAGCCGGCTGTGTGCGCTGCCGGCGTTCTGGGTGGGCCTGCTGTACGACGACACCGCGCTGGATGCTGCCTGGGACCTGGTGCGTGATTTCAGCCTGGCCGAGCGCCATGCACTGCGCGACGGCGTGCCGAAGCATGCCATGGGCCTGCCGTTCCGCAACGGCACCGTGCGCGACCTGGCCCGTGAGGCGGTGAAGATTTCCGTGGAAGGCCTCAAGCGCCGCGCCGCGCGCAATGCCGACGGCCAGGACGAAAGCAAGTTCCTGGACGTGCTGCAGGAAATCATCGAATCGGGCCTGACCCCGGCCGAGCGCAAGCTGGCGCTGTTCCATGGCCGCTGGCATGGCGACGTGGACCCGGTGTTCCGCGAGTTCGCGTACTGATTGGAGTGCGGTAGCGCCGGGCGATGCCCGGCGCGCCACTCAGCCCGGCTTGCCGTCGCGGCGCGGGCTCAGGTAGATCCAGCCCAGGCGTGCCACCCACGGTGCCAGCGCCAGCAGCCAGCCGAGGGCGGCGGCGAAATGCCACGCATAGGGATCGCTGCCGAGTTCGGCGATCACCCGCATGATCGCGGCGGCCTGCAATGCGACGAAGGCGAACCAGGCGACGGCCGGCATCACCAGCCGCCGCCCAGAATGCCCCTGGGTAACCCGCGTGGCCATCGCCACCAGCAGGCTGCCGAACAGGCCGATGGACAGCGCGTGAAGCGGTGCGCGGCCCAGCAGCAGCTGGCCGCTGGCGACGCTGCCGATGTCCTGCAGCAGATACAGCGCGAAGCTGATCGGCAGCCAGGCCAGAGCCAGGAACAAGGCGGCGAGCAGGCCTGGCATCGGCCCGCGCGGCCACCAGTGCCAGAGCGCCTGCAGCGACAACAGCAGCAGCGGCGCATCGACCAGCCACAGGCAACCGTCCAGCGACAGCGCAGCCAGCACCACGCGCGCCAGCATCAGCGCCCACATCGCCGCCAGCCAGCGCAGTGGACGCCACGGCACGTAGCCGGGCACCACGTTGTTGGCGAAGAACGGGATCATCCGGTGGGCCACGGTGAGGTAGATGGGCAGCAGCAGGCCGAAGGTGCCCAGCGCCACGTGCAGTGGCAGCAGCGTGGCATGGCCGCGGGCGATGGCGATGAACAGCAGCAGCCCGGCCCAGCCCAGCAGCAGCGCGGCGTAGCACGCGCGTGCGTGCCAGTTGCGGTTGGCCCCGGCGGCCTTGAGTACGCTGCCGAGCACGACCAGCCCGGCACTCCAGCCGGCGAGGGCGAGCAGCAGCCCTGGCCACAGCCCGGGTGCCCAGCCGCAGGCAGCGGCGATCAGCAGTGCCTGCCCGCCGAACAGACCTGCGCCGACGGGCAGGTAGCGCTGGCGTGGCAGATCGGGTTGGCCCATCCAGCGCGGGAACACGGTCAGCAGGAAACCGAAGATGAAACTGGGCAGCACCAGGTACTGCATCAACAACGCATGCAGCCAGGCGGCGGGCAGGGCCGGTGCCGTAGGCGTCCACAGGCCGCGCAGCGCGCCCAGCCACAAGGCCCACCAGAGCATCGCCAGCAGCAGGTTGGCCGCGCCGACGAAGAACAGCAGCCGGTGTGGCGCGCGCAGCAGGGGCAGGGACGGCGTTGTCATGGCCCCGAGTGTGCGCGGCTGGCGAGGGCGGCTTCTTGATCTTCGTCAGGCCGGACTGCCGCAGTGCTCGCCGGGCGTGGCCCAGCGCTACCTCCCATGAAGCCGGTAGCGCCGGGCCATGCCCGGCGGGCACAGGCCCGAAAAAACCCCGGCATTGCCGGGGGTTTTTCGTTGCATGACTGTGGCGATCAGGCCTTGATGGTGGCCATGTCGATTACGAAGCGGTAGCGCACATCGTTCTTCGCCATGCGCTCCCAGGCCTGGTTCACGTCCTTGATGTTGATCACTTCAACATCGCTGACGATGCCGTGCTCGGCACAGAAGTCCATCATTTCCTGGGTTTCGGCCATGCCGCCGATCGCAGAGCCGGTGACGTGCTTGCGGCCGAAGATGACCGTGCCGCCCATCAGCGGCGGGTCCAGCTCGGTGATGACGCCGACCAGGCACATGGTGGCATCGCGCTTGAGCAGGCTCATGTACGGGTTGGTGTCGTGGCTGACCGGCACCGTGTTGAGCAGGAAGTCGAAGCTGTTGGCGTGGGCCTTCATCTGCTCGGCGTCGCGCGAGACCAGTACTTCGTCGGCGCCCAGGCGCTTGGCGTCGGCACCCTTTTCCGGGGTGGTGGTGATCATCACCACGGTGGCGCCCATCGCCTTGGCGAACTTCACGCCCATGTGGCCGAGGCCACCCAGGCCGATCACGCCCACCTTCTGGCCCGGGCCGACCTTCCAATGGCGCAGCGGCGAGTAGGTGGTGATGCCGGCGCACAGCAGCGGTGCGGCCGCCTTCAGGTCCAGCTTCTCGGACACCTTCACCACGAAGCGCTGCTCGACCACGATGTGGTCGGAGTAGCCGCCCATGGTCAGCTCGCCGGTGTTGCGGTCGTGGCTGTTGTAGGTGTAGGTCGGGCCCTTTTCGCAGTACTGCTCCAGGTCGTGGTCGCAGGCATCGCAATGGCGGCAGGAATCGACCATGCAGCCGACGCCGGCGAAATCGCCGACCTTCAGGGTGGTGACGGACGGGCCGACCTCGACCACGCGGCCGATGATCTCGTGGCCGGGCACCATCGGGTATTCGGCGCCGCCCCAATCGTCGCGGGCCTGGTGCAGGTCGGAATGGCAGATGCCGCTGTACAGCACTTCGATGCGGATGTCGTTGGCGCCGACGGCGCGGCGTTCGAAGGTGAAGGGCTCAAGCGGGGCGGTGTTGGTGCGTACCGCATAACCATGGGCGAGGGACATGGGGAATCCTTGGCGGGGTTTGTCGAAAGGCGCTTTACAATACGCCCCTCATAACGGCCTACAAAGCCCGGATATCGGCATGATTCATCAAGGCAGACTGCACAATCATGGCCACTGACAATCTTTCGCACCTGGCGGCCTTTGCTGCGGTGGCGCGCCATCGCAGCTTCCGCAAGGCTGGCGGCGAGCTGACGCTGTCGACCTCGGCGGTGAGCTATGCGATCCGCGCGCTGGAAGAGCGGCTGGGCGTGGGCCTGTTCCACCGCACCACCCGCAGCGTGGCCCTGACCGAGGCCGGGCAGCGCCTGCTGGACAGGCTGCAGCCGGCGCTGGGCCAGGTGCATGACGCGCTGGAAGAAATGAACCAGTTCAGGGACAGCCCGACCGGCCTGCTGCGCATCAATGCGGCCCGCTCGGCGGTGCCGAACCAGCTTGGCCCGCGGCTGACCCGCTTCCTGCGCGCGCACCCGGACGTGCGCCTGGAGCTGACCGAGAACGACGGGCTGGTGGACATCGTGGCCGAAGGTTTTGATGCCGGCGTGCGCCTGCACGAGTTCGTGCCCGAGGACATGGTGGCGGTGCCGTTGGGGCAGGCGCTGCACGGCATGATCGTGGCCTCGCCGGACTATCTGCGCCGACACCCGGCGCCGCAGCACCCGCGCGACCTGCTGCAGCACGAATGCATCCGCTTCCGCTTCGCCAGCGGGCACCTGTACAAGTGGCAGTTCGACCGCGATGGGCAGTCGCTGGAAATCGATGTGCGCGGGCGGCTGACGCTGAGCGAGCAGACCACCATCATCCGCGCGGTGCTCGATGGGTTTGGCCTGGCCTACGTGCTGGAAGATGCCGCGCGCCCGCACCTCGAGGCCGGGACGATGGTGGCGGTGCTGCAGGACTGGAGCGAACCGTTTCCCGGCTTCGTGCTGTATTACCCGAAGCAGCGGCAGATGGCGTCGGCGCTGCGTGCGTTCGTGGATATGCTGCGGGAGTGAGGCGAAGGCATCCACGCATGGCGTGGATCTACCGGGTGCGCGCATCCACGCATGGCGTGGATCTACTGGCGCACGCGCATCCGCGCATGGCGTGGATCTACTGGCGCACGCGCATCCACGCATGGCGTGGATCTACCGGGTGCGCGCATCCTCGCCCTGCGGTGATGCAGTAGATCCACGCCGTGCGTGGATGGCCGGCGCCGCTCACTCCACCAGCGCGTCGTACCCCAACCCGACGAACTGGATCAGGCAGAACCCATGCCCGAACGGATCGGCCAGCACCGCCAGCCGTCCCCAGCGACGCTCGCTCACCGGCAGTTCGATCACCGCGCCTGCAGCCACCGCGCGTGACAGCGCGACGTTGATGTCTTCCACCACCCAATCCAGGTGCACTGGCGTCCAGTGCCGCTCGAAATCGCGCACGTCGCCCTCATCGGTAGCCACGCTGCCGTCGTCGGTCTGCAGCAGGTACAGCGGGGTGGGGCCGCCGAGCAGTTCCAGCGCGCCCGCCCCCAGGCGGCGGCCGGCATGCAGGCCGAACGCTGCAACGTAGAACGCTTCGGCAGCGGCCAGATCGGGCACATCGATGTTGACGATGAAGGTGCGGGCGGGGGAGTCCATGGCAGGGGTCTGCGGAGGCCGGTTGCACGCAGTCTAGACCTGCTGGAGCAGGCTGCGGGTTCATCTGCCGGGTGAATTCAGGCAAGGTAGGCGGCTCCCCATGACAAGGACATCCATGAGCAGATTGACCGACATCGAACAGGCGACCGGCCAGGCATTCCCGCCGCTGTTCCAGCAGCTGCATGACGCAGGTCGGTTGAGCTGGGGTGGCAGCCACCCGCAGTGGTCCGAAACGGTGTTTCCCACGCTGCAGGACGACCCGCCGGTGCTGCTGTATGCGCAGGAATACGAGCCGCTGGAGCACGACGAGCTGCTCGAGGCGTGGCAGGAGCTCACGGCCGAAGATCACTACAATCCCCTGCGCGCGGACCTGCAGCTGCTGCCGTTCGCACGCACCGGGGCAGGTGACAGCTACTGCTTCTGGACCAATGCCCCCGGCTTCGACGAGCCGCCGGTCGTGCTGGTGTGGCATGACGATGATCGTGCCGATGTGCTGGCCGCCAACTACCAGGACTTCGTGTTCCGCAAGATGGTTGAAGCGGTGGCCGACTATGAGCGGCCGTACTCGCTGTTGTCGCATGGCGAGCTGGCCGTGAACCTGCAGCGCTGGTTACAGAACCACCAGCCGGTTCTGCGCGCCGACCAGTACGCGGCAGTGGCGGCACTGTTCGCCCGCGAGGGCGAAATCGCTGAAGGCGAGATCACCGATGACGACGCGCAGGCGCTGGTACAGCAGGTGATCGGCTTCCCGCGGCTGGACGAGTCGTTCGCCTACGTGCGCGAGGACGCTTGAAGGCATGGGGTCAGATCCGCGCCTGGCGCGGCTCTGACCCCTTCTTCGCCGAACCAGGGGTCAGCCCGCGACCGGGTAATCCAGATACCCTTCGCGGCCGCCGCCGTAGTAGGTATCGCGATCGGGGGTGGCCAGTGCGATGTCCTGCTGCAGCCGCGCGACCAGGTCCGGGTTGGAGATGAAGGGCTGGCCGAAGGCGGCGATGTCGATGGTGCCTTCATCGACCAGGCGCAGCGCGTACTCACGGGTCATGCCGCCGGCCAGCAGCACGGTGCCGCCGTAGGCCTGCTTGAAGGCCTTCAGGAACGCCTCGCCGATGGCGCGCTCGCCATGCAGGTAGTTGTCATTCAGATGCACGTAGGCCAACCCGCGCTTGCCCAGTTCTTCGGCCAGGTACAGGTAGCTGGCCTCGTTCTCGGCATAGGCCGGCATGTCGAAGACCTGGCTGTTCGGCGCCAGGCGCACGCCGACGCGGTGTGCACCGATGCGCGCGGCCATCGCATCCACGGTGTCCAGGATCAGCCGTGCGCGGTTGCGCAGCGACCCGCCGTACAGATCCTGCCGATCGTTGGTGAGCGGGTTGAGGAATTGCTCGAACAGGTAGCCATTGGCAGCATGCAGTTCGATGCCATCAAAGCCGGCGGCGATGGCATTCTCCGCGCCGCGCACGAAGTCGCTGACGATGCCCGGCACTTCCTCGGTGCGCAGGGCGCGCGGCGGGGTCGGGTCGACGCGGCCGCGGCTGCCATCGTCCAGGTACACGAACGCGAAGTACCTCGGATCGCTGCCCACCGCACGCGTACCGGCGCTGACCGGCTGGCCGCCGTCGGGCTGCAGCGAACTGTGCGACATGCGGCCGACGTGCCACAGCTGGGCGAAAATGGTGCCCTGCGCCGCGTGCACAGCGTCGGTCACCAGCTTCCAGCCTGCCACCTGTGCTTCCGACCAGATGCCGGGCACATCGACGTAGCCCTGGCCCTGCGGCGACACCGGCGTGCCTTCACTGATGATCAGGCCGGCGCTGGCGCGCTGCTGGTAATACTCGGCGGTCAGCGCGTTGGCCACGGCGCCGGGGTTGCGCGCGCGGGTCATCGGCGCCATCGCGATGCGGTTGTGCAGCGGGGTTCCCGCCAGGTCGAAGGGGCGGAACAGCAGGTCGGTCATCTCGGTCATCTCGGTGTGGGGGAGGGCGCCCGCGGCGCCATGCACACAGGATGGAGTTGACATCGAGGCACATAAAGAGCTTCGATTTCCCATTTGGCGGGACATCGTGTCCCCAATGGAGGCTGCAGATGCTGCCCGTGGAATCCCTGAACGGCCTGGTGACCTTCGTTACCACGGCCCGCGCCAGCACCTTCACCGAAGCGGCCGAGGCGCTGGGCATCTCGCGCTCGGCGGTGGGCAAGGCCATCGCGCGGCTGGAGGCGCGGCTGGGCGTCCGCCTGTTCCACCGCACCACGCGGCGCATCTCGCTGACCACCGACGGCGAGGCCTACTACGCCTCCTGCGCGGCCGCGCTGGATGAGATTTCCGCCGCCGAGGCCTGCCTGGGCTCTGCCGCGCACCTGCCCAGCGGGCGCCTGCGCATCGACATGCCCTCGTCGTTCGGCCGCCTGGTGGTGATGCCGGTGCTGCTCAAGCTCTGCCAGCAGTACCCGGACCTGCAGCTGACGGTGACCTTCACCGACCACTTCGTCGACCCGATCGAGGAGGGCATCGACCTGCTGATCCGCTTCGGCGGCCTGCAGCAGGCCGAGCACCTGGTGGCGCGGCGGTTGGGCAGCCAGCGCCTGGTCACCTGTGCGGCGCCGTCCTACCTGCAGGCGCACGGCGTGCCGCGCAACGTGGACGAGCTGCGCCAGCACCGCAGCATCGTCGGCTACCGCCATGGCCAGCCGATGGCATGGCGGATCGGCCCGGACGGGGAGGGCGGCACCTTCATTCCCTCGGCCACCCACCAGCTCAACGATGGCGACGCGGTGATCGACGGTGCCATTGCCGGGCTCGGCATCTGCCAGATGCCGGTCTCGCTGGTGCGGCGGCACCTGCAGTCCGGCGCGCTGCAGTCGGTGCTGGACGACTGCATGCAGCGGCACATCGAGATCCACGCGCTGTGGCCACCCACCCGCCACCTGCGGCCGAAGGTGCGCTACGTGGTGGATGAGCTGACCCGGCTGGCCGGCACCGGTGCGTTCGACTGAACGGCTTCGATTGCCTGCCGGATTGAGTGCCGGCGCCGCCTGTGTATACTATCCCCCAGTATAGTTCCGCAGGTGGCCGCCATGCCGCATTCCCCCGAAGAGAAGAAGAAGGTCCTGGCCCGCGTGCGCCGTATCCGCGGCCAGTGCGATGCGCTGGACCGTGCGCTGGAGGCGGGTGCCGACTGCGGGCCGGTGCTGCAGCAGATCGCCGCCATCCGTGGCGCGGTCAACGGGCTGATGTCCGAGGTGATGGAAGCCCACCTGCGCGAGGAATTCGGCCAGCCGGCCACTTCCGACGAACAACGCGCCGAACGCGTGCGCGAGATGAGCGGGCTGATCCGCTCGTACCTGAAATAAACAACGGCGCAACATAGCGCCGCCCATCCTGTTACTGCCTGTCTTTGGAGAGTCCGCCATGAAATCCCGTGCCGCCGTCGCCTTTGGTCCCGGCCAGCCGCTGCAGATCGTCGAGATCGACGTCGCCCCGCCGAAGGCTGGCGAAGTGCTGGTCAAGATCACCCACACCGGTGTCTGCCACACCGATGCGTTCACCCTGTCCGGCGATGACCCGGAAGGCCTGTTCCCGGTGGTGCTGGGCCATGAAGGCGCCGGCATCGTGGTGGAAGTGGGCGAGGGCGTGACCAGCGTCAAGCCGGGCGACCACGTGATTCCGCTGTACACCGCCGAGTGCGGCGAGTGCCTGTTCTGCAAGAGCGGCAAGACCAACCTGTGCGTGTCGGTGCGTGCCACCCAGGGCAAGGGCGTGATGCCCGACGGCACCAGCCGCTTCAGCTACAACGGCGAGCCGATCTACCACTACATGGGCTGCTCGACCTTCAGCGAGTACACCGTCGTGGCCGAAGTCTCGCTGGCCAAGATCAACCCGGACGCGAACCCGGAACACGTCTGCCTGCTCGGCTGCGGCGTCACCACCGGCATCGGCGCGGTGCACAACACCGCCAAGGTGCAGGAAGGCGACAGCGTGGCCGTGTTCGGTCTCGGCGGCATCGGCCTGGCGGTCATCCAGGGTGCGCGCCAGGCCAAGGCCGGCCGCATCATCGCCGTGGACACCAACCCGTCCAAGTTCGAGCTGGCCCGTGAGTTCGGCGCCACCGACTGCATCAACCCGAAGGACTTCGACAAGCCGATCCAGCAGGTCATCGTTGAAATGACCACCTGGGGCGTGGACCACAGCTTCGAGTGCATCGGCAACACCAGCGTGATGCGTGCGGCGCTGGAATGCGCGCACCGTGGCTGGGGCCAGAGCGTGGTGATCGGCGTGGCCGGTGCCGGCCAGGAGATCTCCACCCGTCCGTTCCAGCTGGTTACCGGCCGCAAGTGGATGGGCACTGCCTTCGGTGGCGTGAAGGGCCGCAGCCAGCTGCCGGGCATGGTGGAAGACGCGATGAAGGGGGATATCGAGCTGGCCCCGTTCGTGACCCACACCATGGACCTGGACAAGATCAACGAAGCCTTCGACCTGATGCATGAAGGCAAGTCGATCCGCTCGGTCGTCCATTACTGAGCCTGGGCATGGGCTGGCTGGATGCCCTGCGCCGGCCGCGTGCGGAAGACCCGCGCGCGGCCCTGGTCGCCCCGATCGAGCAGGCGCTGCGCGCGCTGGGCTGGGTCGAGGGCGAGGTTGGCGCGCCGCGTGCGGTGGATTCGCCGTTCGGCATCGATGAGATGCCGTTCGAGCATTGGCTGGCGCAGGTGTTCCTGCCGCGCCTGCACGAGGCGCGCGCCGATGGCCACTGGCCGCCGCGCAGCGACGTGGCGGTGGCGGCCTTGCGCAACCTGGACGGCCAGCCCGGCGTCGAACCACTGCTGCACCTGCTGTCCCGGCTGGATGCAACGATCAACACAGGCGTGCGCTGACGCGCCGCGCAGGAGAACACCATGGAACGCATCGAACACCGCGCCTGTTTCGGCGGCTGGCAGGACGTCTACCGCCATCACTCGGCCACCCTGGGCTGCGACATGCAGTTCGCGGTGTACCTGCCGCCGCAGGCGGCCACGCAGGCGCTGCCGGTGCTGTACTGGCTGAGCGGCCTGACCTGCACCGAACAGAACGTCATCACCAAGGCGGGTGCGCAGCGCTACGCCGCCGAGCACGGTGTGATCCTGGTGGCGCCGGATACCAGCCCGCGCGGCGATGACGTCGCCGATGCCGAAGGCTACGACCTGGGCAAGGGTGCCGGTTTCTATCTCAACGCCACCGAACAGCCGTGGGCCAAGCACTACCGCATGCACGACTACGTGGTGCACGAACTGCCGGCGCTGATCGAAGCGAACTTCCCGGCCAGCGATGCGCGTGCGATCAGCGGCCATTCGATGGGGGGGCACGGCGCGCTGGTGCTGGCGCTGCGCAATCCGGGCCGCTACCGCAGCGTGTCGGCGTTCTCGCCGATCGTCGCGCCCAGCCAGGTGCCGTGGGGCCAGAAGGCCTTCACCGCGTACCTGGGCGACAACCCGGCCGACTGGGCGCAGTGGGATGCCACCGCGCTGGTGGCCGATGCCAGCGAGCGCCTGCCGCTGCTGGTCGACCAGGGCGATGCGGATGAGTTCCTGCAGAACCAGCTGCAGCCCGAACGCCTGCAGCAGGCCTGTGAGGCCGTCGGCCACCCGCTGACACTGCGCCTGCAGCCGGGCTATGACCACAGCTATTACTTCATCGCCAGCTTCATCGGCGAGCACATCGCCCACCACGCCCGCGCGCTGCACGCCTGAGTTGTAGCGCCGAGCCCATGCTCGGCTGGCCTTCGGTAGAGTCGAGCTTGCTCGACTGGGCAGCAGAGCAGCCGAGCGTGGGCTCGGCTCTACGGAAGCAGGCGGCCAGCCGCCACGCATGGCGTGGCGCTACCTGTCGTCTTCTTCCGCCGCTTCACGGCCCTGCTGGCGGATCAGCGCTTCCTCGCGCGCATCGTTGATGGCGTGGCGCACGCTGTCCAGGTCGATGGTGGATTCATCGTGCACGAAGGTGCCGGTCAGCTCGCTGTCCGGCAGCAGGTTGCCCGCCTCGAACAGCGCCCACATTTCCTCGCCATACCAGGTGTCCAGCAGTTCGGGGGCGAAACGGCCCAGGTAGGCGGTGAGGTTGTTGACGTCCCGCAGCAGCATGCTGCGCGCGGCATTGTTGCCGCCGGCACTGACCACCTGCGGGAAATCGATCACCACCGGACCATCGGGACCGACCAGCACGTTGTACGGCGACAGATCGCCATGGATGAGGCCGCAGCACAGCATGCGCACTACCTGGCGGACCAGGGTCTGGTGGAACTGGCGGGCCTGTTCCGGCTCCAGCACCACCTCGCCCAGGCGGGCGGCGGAGAAACCGTCGGCATCGGTGACCAGCTCCATCACCAGCACGCCGTGGTAGTAGCCGTACGGCTCGGGCACGCGCACGCCGGCATCGCGCAACTGGTAAAGCGCGTCCACCTCGGTGTTCTTCCAGGCCGTTTCCTGCTGCTTGCGGCCGTACTTGCTGGCCTTGCCCACCGCACGTGCCTCGCGGCTGCCGCGCACCTTGCGGCCTTCCTGGTACTGCACGCGCTGCTGGAAGCTGCGCTGGGCCATGTCCTTGTAGACCTTGGCGCAGCGCACCTCGTTGCCGCTGCGTACCACGTACACGGCCGCTTCCTTGCCGCTCTTGAGCGGGCGGAGCACTTCATCGATCACGCCGTCGTCGATCAGCGCACGCAGTCCTTCAGGAGTTTTCACGGGGTCTCGGGGCGGCCGGCGCGGAGGCGCTTGCTGGGATGGGGAGGGATTTTCGCATTTACAGGTCGCGGCTGCCCAGCGGCTTCCCGGGGTGGCCTGCGGCAGTCGCCTGGCATCCGCCCCAGGAGACGGCGGCCACCGCTGCGGATCCGCCTTTTCCAAAGCGGATCACGCCGCGGTGGCCGTGTGCTGCGGTATGGTGCGCGCATACGGCCTTGCGGATGGGGGTAGTGCATGCCGGTAGTGCTGGCGCTGCTGTACCTGTTTTGCCACGGGTTGGTCGTGGCGTTCTGGCCTGGGACGGCCGGTGGCGGTTCGTTTGGCTTCCTGACCGCGGCCCCCTTGCTGGCCGCGGCCGCCTGCCTGTGGCGGGCGCAACGTGACCGGGCGGCGCTGGGGTGGCGTGCCACCGCGCTGGCCCTGCTGCTCTGGGCCGGCGGCATGGGCTTCAACATGCTCGATGCGCTCAGTGCCGGGCGGGCCAACATCACCCCCAGCGTGAGCCTGCTGCTGTATGTGCTGTATGGCGTGCCGCTGGTGTTCATCCTCGCCCGGGCCCGGCGCGAGCGCTGGACCATCAGCCTCATCGACGGCCTGATGGCCGCCCTGCTGGGGGTGCTGTTCTTCGTGCACACGCAGTCCTTCGCCGACCGCATCGACGTCGATGACCAGGCGATGGCCAACATGCAGCACATGTTCGACATCCAGAACCTGTGCATCGCCGCCTTCGCCGTGGTGCGCTGGCTGGCCGGCGATGTGCCGGAGCGGCGGGTGTTCTTCCGTGCGCTGGCCCTGTACGCGCTGGGCTACCTGCTGGTGGCGTTCTACATCAACCATTACACCGCCGAGCAGTCCTTCGGCGCCTACAACGATCTGTTGATCGACATGCCGTTCCTGCTGCTGGCCCTGCTTGCACTGCGCCAGGCACCGGCCCGGGGCGTGGTGCTGCACCCGCGGCTGTCGCGGCTGGTGCAGGCGGGTGGGCCGATGATCCTGCCATTGCTGCTGCTGGTGGTCGGCACGTTGGTGGTGGACCACGCGCGGCCGCTGGCGCTGGCCGGGTTCGTAGTGGCCACGCTGGGCTTCAGCCTGCGCAGCACCCTGCTGCAGATCGATCTGCTGGAACGCCAGGCCGGGCTGGACCAGCTGGCGCGGCAGGATGGCCTGACCGGCGTTGCCAACCGGCGCCAGTTCGACACGGTGCTGCAGGCCGAGTGGAACCGCGCCCGCCGCAGCGGCACCGAGCTGGCCCTGCTGCTGGTGGATATCGACCACTTCAAGGCGTTCAACGACCAGCACGGCCACCCGGCGGGCGACCGATGCCTGCGCGCCGTGGCGGCCGTGCTGCAGGCCACCGCCGGGCGCGCGGCTGACAGCGTGGCGCGCTATGGCGGCGAGGAATTCGCGGTGATCGTGCCGGGCAGTTCGCTGTCGGGCGTGCTGGCGCTGGCCGAGCGGCTGCGCCTGGCAGTGGAAGCGCTGAGCCTGCCCGAAGGCCCGGTCAGCATCAGCATCGGCGTGGCTTACCTGCACCCGCCGGCCACGGCCAGCGCCGACCAGCTGCTGGCCGACGCCGATGCCGGGCTGTACGCCGCCAAGCGTGCCGGCCGCAACCAGGTGACCCTGCACGCCCGGGTGCTGGACGATGAGAGTGGCGAAGAAGGCGTGATCGACTGCTGAGGCGTTGCCGGCCTGGCGATCAGCACAGGCCCGGCAACGACGCTGGGTCTGTGCGTGGCAGGTCAGTCGGCAGTGACGTCGACAATCTTGACGTCGTTTGCATCCTGCGCCAGCGCGATGATCTCTGCGGCGGTCATGCCGCTCACATCGTCTTTTATCGGCACGATGGACGGATCCGGTCTGCCGGCGAGATCGTAAGCGCTATTCACGCCGCGCATGTTGAGCTTGAGCATCGCGACGGCCAGCTCCGCCTGCTCGGCAGCAGGCAGGGCATCAAACATGGCCGCGAAGCTGCTGCTGGCCGCTTCATCACTGCTCGCGTCGATGCGCGGCACTTCCTTGGCGATGGCGCTGCCGGCACACATTGCCAGGAGCAGGCCGGTACAGATCAGGGTCTTGCGCATGACAGATCCTTGTCTCGGTTGATGGGACCACAATAGCGACCCCGCACCGTGCGGGCAACGTGCGCGATGTCAGCCGCCGCGCGTTTCTACCAGCACCGGGCACGGCGCGTGGTCCAGCGTCCACTGCGCCACCGAGCTGTCGAGCAGCCGCTGCAGCCGCGACAGGTGGCGATGGCCGATCACGATCAGGTCGGCCCCCAATTCGCGCGCCTGGGTGCTGATCACTTCGCCCGGATCACCCGCCGGCAGCAGCGGGCGGGCATCGATGCCGCGCTCGCGCAGCTGTGCGATGGCGTCCTGCAGCAGGCCCTCGGCCTTCGCCTGCTGGCGCGCCGCGGCGGGGTATTCGCGGCGGTCGGCGTCGCCGGCATCGGCGGGCAGGGCAAACTCCGGGTCGATCACGCAGAGCAGGTGGATGCGGCTGCGCGGGCCGGCAACGTGGGTGACCAGGTCCAGCAGGGCGTCGTGCTGGGGGCCGCCATCGAGGGCGACCAGCAGGGTGGTGAACATGGGGAGGCTCCTTGGCAGGCGGTGATGGTCGCCCATGCCGCGCCGCGCACCCATGCCGTGCGGCGCAGGTAATACCTGCACGGTATGCAATCGACTTTGGCCAAGGGTGTCGTAGAGTCATCTTATCTGCTGGAGACTGCCATGCCCTTGCCTGACCTGAACCTGCTGCTCGCCCTGGATGTCCTGCTGGACGAAGGCAGCGTCGCCGGTGCGGCACGCCGGATGAATCTCAGCGCCCCGGCCATGAGCCGTACCCTCGGGCGGATCCGCGAGGCGCTGGGTGATCCGGTGCTGGTGCGGGCCGGCCGCGGGCTGGCGCCGACCCCGCGCGCGCTGGAGCTGCGCGAGCAGGTGCGCGATGTGATCGAGCAGGCGCACCGGGTGTTCCATGATGGCCGCGAAGTGGACATCCAGACCCTCGAGCACACCTTCAGCATCCGCGCCAACGATGTGTTCATCGGCAGCTACGGCGGCCGCCTGCGCGAGGTGTTCCGCCAGCAGGCGCCACGCTGCACGCTGCGCTTCATGCCTGAAGGCGATACCGACGATGATGCGATGGTGCAGGGCCGGATCGACCTGTTCATCAGCACCGCCGGCAAGCATGCACCGGAGACCAAGGTGCAGAACCTGTTCACCACGGCGCTGCTGGGCGCGGCCCGCGAGGATCATCCGTTGTTCGACGGGGACATCACCGCCGAGCGTTTCGCCGCCTGCGACCACATTGCCGTCTCGCGGCGGGGCATCGCCCATGGTCCGATCGATGATGAGCTGGCGCAGATGGGCCTGGCCCGACGGGTAGCGATGGTGATCCCCACCTTCCATGGCGCGATCTTCGCAGCGGCCGCGTCGGACCTGGTGCTGCCGCAGATGCCGAGCGTCATGCTCGATCGCATCGCTTACATGGGGCTGCCGCTGCGCATGTTCCCGCTGCCGGTATCGGTGCGCACGGTTGCCCTGGTGCAGGCCTGGCACCCGCGCATGGACAACGACCCGGCACACCGCTGGCTGCGCCGCGCGATCAAGGCGATGTGCGACGCTGACGCCGTGTAGCATCTGAGGATGTGCCGACCAACGGTCGGCACCTACCGGAATCGGCATCCGCCCGGATACGTGCGTCCCACGCACGGGTGGCATCGCACCCACGCCATTTTTCGCAGCAGTGGGCCTGCCTAGACTGCGCTCCCCACCGTCACCGAGCGCACGCCATGTCGCTTCACCTGCCGTGCGCCGCACGGATCGGCCGGCACCGATGAGCGCGGTCGCCTTGCCCCGGGCCCCCGCCGCGCCATCTGCGCCCGCCTTCGACCGTCGCATCGTGGTGGGCCTGTGCGGCGTGCTGCTGGTGGTGCTGGTGTCGGGCTTCAACGAGAACATCACCAAGGTCGCGCTGGCCGACATCCGCGGCGCGATGGGCTTCAGCGTCGATGACGGCAGCTGGATCATCAGCGTGTACAGCGCGATGTCGGTCAGCGCGATGGCGTTCGCGCCGTGGTGCGCTGTGACGTTCTCGCTGCGCCGCTTCGCCCTGGTGATGATTGCCGCCTTCATGCTGCTGGGCGTGCTGTGCCCGCTGGCACCGGACCTGCCCACCTTCCTGCTGCTGCGCGCGCTGCAGGGCCTGGCCGGTGGCGCGCTGCCGCCGCTGCTGATGAGCGTGGCGCTGCGCTTCCTGCCACCGGGCATCAAGCTGTACGGCCTGGCCGGCTATGCACTGACCGCCACCTTCGGGCCAAGCATGGGCACGCCGCTGGCCGCGCTGTGGGTCGAGCACGCGGGCTGGCAGTTCGCGTTCTGGCAGATCGTGCCGTTCTGCGCGGCTGGCATGGCGATGGTCGGCTGGGGCCTGCCGCAGGACCCACTGCGGCTGGAGCGCTTTGCCCAGTTCAACGGCGTGGGCCTGGCCCTGGGGCTGCCCGCGCTGGTCATGCTGGTGCTGGGCCTGACCCAGGGCGCGCGCCTGAACTGGTTCGATTCGCCGTTGATCACGGTGCTGCTGGGCGGCGGCAGCGGCCTGCTGGTGCTGTTCCTCATCAACGAATGGTTCCACCCGCTGCCGTTCTTCAAGCTGCAGCTGCTGGCCCACCGCAACCTCAGCTACGCGCTGGTGACCTGCGTGGGCGTGCTGTTCGTGCTGCTGGCCGTCATTTCCATTCCCTCCGGCTACCTGGCCAGCGTGCAGGGTTACCGCCCGCTGCAGACCGCGCCGATGCTGCTGTGGGTGGCGCTGCCGCAGGTCATTGCGCTGCCGCTGGTGGCCACCCTGATGAACCAGCGTGCGGTGGATTGCCGCTGGGTGCAGGCGGCGGGGCTGTTGCTGCTGGCTGCGGCCTGCTTCCTCGGCGCGCACCTGGACGTGCAGTGGAACCGCGACAACTTCCTGTGGGTGCAGCTGCTGCAGGTGGTGGCACAGCCGATGGCGGTGCTGCCGTTGCTGCTGCTGGCGACCACCGGGCTGGCACCGCAGGACGGTCCGTTCGCCTCGGCCTGGTTCAACACCGTCAAGGGCTTTTCCGCGGTGTTCGCCGGCGGCGTGCTCGATGCGGTCGGGCAGTCGCGGCGCCACCTGCATTCCACCGCGCTGGTGGACCACCTGGGCAACCAGCCGTGGCTGCCGGCCAGCGCCGATCTTCCCGCACGCCTGCACGCCCAGGTCCAGGCGCTGACCTCGGCCGACCTGTACTGGCTGGTCGCGCTGGTGGCCCTGGGCTGCCTGCCGCTGCTGCCGTGGGCGACCCGCGTCCATCCGCCACGTGCCGTGGCCTGACCCCACTTTTCAAGGACTCCCCCGCATGAGCCTCAACAAGACAACCCTCAATACCGGCCTTGCGCTGGGCGTGCTGGCGCTGGCCCTCGGCGGCTGGCTGCTGCTGCGCGACGGCCGCTACCAGCGCACCGACAACGCCTACGTCAATGCTGATTTCACCGTGGTCGCACCGAAGGTGGCTGGCTTCGTCAGCAGCGTCGAGGTGCAGGACAACCAGGTGGTGAAGGCCGGCGACGTGCTGGCCCGCATCGACGACCGCGACTACCAGGTGGCGCTGCAGGCGGCGCGCGCCGACCTGGCCAATGCGCGCGCGCAGCTGGCCAATGCGCAGGCCGCGCTGGCACAGCAGGGCTCGCTGATCGAACAGGCCCGCGCCAGCGTCGATGTCAGCCGCTCCGAGCTGACCCTGGCCAGCGCCGACCAGCAGCGCTACCACGAACTCGCCCGCGATGGCGCCGGCACGGTGCAGAACGCGCAGCAGGCCCAGTCGAAGCAGGCCGTGGCCAGCGCGCACGTGCAGCAGGGCCAGGCCGCACTCAGCACCGCACGCCAGCGCACCGGCATCCTCGCTGCCGGCGTGCAATCGGCGCAGGCCGCCGTGCAGCGCGCCGAAGCGGCGCAGGCGCGAGCGGAACTGGATCTTTCGCATACCGAACTGCGTGCACCCATCGACGGGGTGGTCGGCCGCCGCGCGGTACGCGTCGGTGCCTACCTGACGCCGGGCACGGCGGTGGCGGCCGTGGTGCCGCTGCAGCGCGCCTTCGTGGTCGCCAACTTCCAGGAAACGCAGATGACCCGCATGCACGCCGGCCAGCCGGTGGAGCTGACGGTGGACGTGTTCCCTGGCACGCGCCTGCACGGCCACATCGACAGCATCGCCCCGGCCACCGGCGTGACCTTCGCCGCCGTCGCGCCGGAAAACGCTACCGGCAACTTCACCAAGGTGGTGCAGCGCATTCCGGTGAAGATCGTGCTGGAACCGGGCCAGCCGCTGGCGGAGCAGCTGCGCGCCGGCATGTCGGTGGAAGCGCGCGTGGACCTGCAGGGCGGGGAGGGCGCATGAGCACGCGTCGCGTGGTGAAGACGCTTGCCAGTGCGGCGCTGTGCCTGGCCGTGGCGGCGTGCACGATGGGGCCGGACTTCGTGCGGCCGCAGGCCGGGCTGCCGGCGCAGTGGCGGGGCGAGGCCGTGACCACCACGCCTCTCGACGACGATGCAGCCTGGTGGGCCGGTTTCCATGATCCGCTGCTGGGCCAGCTTGCCGGGCAGGTGCTGCAGTCCAACCTGGACCTGCAGCTGGCCGCCAACCGGGTGCAGCAGAGCCGCGCGGCGCGTGGCATCAGCGCGGCCGACCGGCTGCCCTCGGTGGCGGCCAGCGCCAGCGGTGTGCGCGCACGCAACAGCGAGGTCGGCCTGAGCGATCCCTCCGGCAATGCGGGCCGCGAGGACTTCGGCCTGTTCCAGGCCGGCATCGGCCTGAGCTGGGAGCTGGACCTGTGGGGCCGCGTGCGCCGCCAGGTGGAAGCGGCCGACGCCCGCGTGCAGATGGCCGAGGAGGACGCGCATGCGGTGCGCATCGCGCTGCTGGCCGAAACCGCGCGCTCCTACCTGCAGCTGCGCGCGACCTCGCAGCTGCTGGCCATCACCGAAGACAACCTGGGCATTGCCGCCGACATCCAGCGCCTGACCGAGGCGCGGCAGCGCCAGGGCGTGGCCAGCACGCTGCAGGTCTCGAGCGCCGCGGCGCAGGTGGCCGCGCTGCAGGCACGCATCGCCCCGCTGCGGCACCGCCAGTCGCAGCTGCGCAACGCACTGGCCTTCCTGTTGGCCAGGCCACCGCAGGCACTGGATGCGCAGCTGCAGGACGTGCGTGCCGATTGGCCGGTGCTGCCGCCGGTGGCGGTGGGGCTGCCCAGTGAACTGGCCGAACGCCGACCGGACATCCGCCGCGCCGAAGCGGCGTTGCATGCGGCCACCGCGAACATCGGCGTGGCCAAGGCCAGCTTCCTGCCGCGCATCACCTTGAATGGCGATGCGGGATTCCAGGCAAAGCAGCTGGATGACCTGGACGGCTGGGATGCACACCGTTTCAGCATCGGACCGTCGATCAGCCTGCCGATCTTCCAGGGCGGGCGCCTGAAGGCCAACCTGGCGCTGAGCCGCCTGCAACAACAGCAGTCGGCGCTGCAGTTCCAGCGCACGGTGCTGCAGGCCTGGCATGAAGTGGACGATGCCATCGATGGCTACGCGGCCGAGCAGCAGCGCAGCACGCAGCTGCAGGTGGCCGTTTCGCAGAGCGAAGCCGCCCTCGGCGCGGCGCGGCGGCAATACCAGGCCGGCGTGGTGGACATGCTGGATGTGCTGAGTACCCAGCGCATCGCGCTGGACAACCAGGCCGCGCTGGCCAACAGCCAGGCCACGGCCGCCATCGCCCGGGTGGAGCTGTACCGCGCGCTGGGCGGTGGTTGGCAATGACATGAAAACGCCGGGCATGGCCCGGCGCTACCCATCATGGCGGTAGCGCCGGGCCATGCCCGGCGGATCGTCGGTAGTTGCCAACCTTGGTTGGCAGCCTTTTGCAGAAGCGCCGACCAAGGTTGGCGTCTACCGGGGTGCGTCGTGCGCCGGGCCATGTGCTGTGGACCCGGCGGATACATCAACGCCCGTCAGCTACCTCGCCGTAGGACCAGTATTCCTGTTCCAGTCCGTCATCGTGCTCGGTAGGAGAAATACTGACCTGCACGCCGCGCTCATGAACCCCTTCGGGCAGGACAAGGTGCCACTCGTTGGCCAGGCTGCGCGAGGTAATCGCGGTGACCTGGCCATCCGCTGTGGTGGCCACATGCCCTTGGAAATAGTCTTCGTCCAGATAAAGGCAGATTTCGCTTGCGAACATGCCGGGCCAAGCGATGCAGCAGGTCACCCGCACGTCCGCCTGCGAAACAGGGCGTGACTGGATCAGGTTGGTGCAAGCAGTGATGAGCGACTGGGCACAGGCCCGCTGGATTTCCCGTGTGGAGGCAGGGCCTTCGATCAGGTCGGCACGGGTGGGAACCTTGTAATTCCAGTAGCGGGTTTCACTCCCCAGCGCGTCTGGCGAGGGGAACGCACCGCGGAAGCCGTCAGCCCACTGTTCCAGGTAGCGTAGACGGCGTGGGGCATCGCGCAGCTTCTTTTCGCCGCGCGTCCCCGGCCGGGTGATGGCATCTTTTTTTCTCATCCCGACAGTGTGCCAGCCGCATGCCCGGTGCGCTGGAAAGCGCCAACCAAGGTTGGCGTCTACCAGAGCATGGCCGCCGGCGCCCGGTCGATCACGACATCGCGGCGGTAGCGCCGGGCCATGCCCGGCGAAGGCGGTGGCCTCAACGCACGTCGCGCAGTTCCCAGTGGTGGCCGGCCAGCAGGCGCAGGCGCTGCTTGAACACGTCGCTGTCGATGCGGGTGGTGGCCACCAGGTTGATGCGTAGGTCCTTCTGCTCACCGGTGACGGTAGCGTCCGGGTCGGTCACGCCCCACTGCGGTTCCACCGCATCCGGGTCGGGCTGCTTGGCCTTCCAGCGTTCGAAAAGGGTGCCGCTGCGCAGGGCGTCCTGCAGCTCCTCGGCGAACCCGCCGGCGCTCTGCGAATGGAAGGACAGGTCAGGGTCGGTGCCGCGGGCCTTGGACGGGTCGGGCAGGCTGATGTGGTACTGCGCAGGCATGGTTCGTCTCCTTGAGGTGCGGCAAGGCTGGCACAGCCGCGGTGCAATGCTTGTGTACGCCAGAACGGCTTATTCGAAGCGATGCGGCCCGTCGGCGAAGCCTACGGTCACCGCGCCCTTGCCGACGTTGACCATGCCGGTCAGGCTCATCACCGATTCGTACACGGCCACTGCGTGGCTGGCGCAGACCTCCTTCATCTGCGCATAGCCGGGCAGGGCCCGCAGTTCCTCCAGCTCGCCGCCGTAGCTGACGCAGACGGTGGGGGTCATCAGCCCGCTGCGCACGCGCTGGCTGACCACGCCGAACAGCTTCTGCACGGCGTTGTCGAAGCCCTTGATCTTGGCCACCGGGCCGGTCTCGCCACGGTAGCCATGCAGCACCGGCTTGATGTCCAGCGCACTGCCCAGCGCCGCGCTGAGCAGGCCGACGCTGCGGTCGCCCTTGTGGCGGGCGCGGGCGCGCATGTAATACAGGTCGCGGGTGACCATGTAGCCGTGCACGTTGCCGGACAGTTCTTCCAGCCGTTCGCGGATCTGCTGCACGCTGGCGCCACTGTCGCGCAGGCGCACCGCTTCCACCGCGGTCACCGCCTGCGCGGCGAACAGGTTCTGGGTATCCAGCACGCGCAGCGCGAACGGCGAGTTGTAGCCCGCCGCCTGGCGCACCGGCTTGTAGTCGTTGAGGATGGCGAAGCTGGCCTGCAGCGCGTTGTCGTGGATCGGACTGCGCGTCTTGGTGATGGTCATGCAGAACACGTGGTCGTAATCGATCACCAGCTGCTGCAGGAACAGATCGCGGATCTGGTTGACGCTGAAGGGGATGGTTTCGGCTTCGGCGCCATGCTCGGCCACGTGGGCGTGCAGGAAGCTGAGGGTGGCCTGCTCGTCACGGTGGTCGGCCAGCACCGCTTCGCCGATCCGCACTGTGATCGGCAGCAGCACGATGTTGTGCTCGGCAATGAAATCCTGCGGCAGGTCGCAGGCCGAATCGACGACGATTCCGATGCGCATCCGGCTCCCCCTCCAGGGCGGTTGTAGGTTCGGAATGTGAAAGCTATCGCAATTTTATCCGGGGCGCGCGAGGGAATCACGCCACGTCCTGTTCAGCGACTGCGCTGTGCCGCCACTGGAAGCGTTATCACGGCCTGCCAGTCCGGGCGCTGCAGCAGGCCGGGGTCGGCCAGCACGGCGGCCATCATCGGGTGGGCATCGTTGCCCCAGAACAGTTCGCCATCGATGGACAGGGTCGGTACGCCGAAAATGCCACTGTCGATGGCCGCTTCGGTATTGCGGCGCAGCTGCTCCTTCACCGCAGGCTCGGCGCAGGCCGCCTGCACGTCGCTGATGCCCAGCCGCGCCGCCGGAATGCGCAGCGTCTCGGCACTGTCACCGGCATTGCCCTCGCGCCAGATCCAGTCGAACAGCACGTCCACCGCCTGGGGGCTGGCACCGGCGGCCAGGCACAGGCGCAGCGCGGCCAGCGGGTTGAACGGATGGGCGGGCGGGAAGCGCAGCGGCGTGCCTTCGGCCTGTGCGGTCCACAGCAGCTGCCGGTAGATGAAACGGCGCTTGGCCGGAATCTCGGCCGGGCCCAGGTTGCCCAGGTGGTGCAGCACCGCACCGAACGCGATCGGCACCGGCTGGATGGCCGCGAACTGCGGCAACTGCTTGACCTTCTGCCAGTGCAGGTAGGAATAGGGCGAGACGAAATCGAAATACCAGCGCAGGGTCGGCATCGGCGGATTCCTCGGGCGGTCAGGGGTGCGCGTTGTGCTGCAGGTAACGGTCACGCAGTTCGGTCTGGCGCGAGCGCATCGGCATGGCGCGTCCGCCCAGCCAGACCTGTTCGGCATAGTGCGCCACATCCAGCGGGTCGCCTTCCCACAGCACCAGGTCGGCGCGCTTGCCTGGTTCGATGGTGCCGATCTGGTCGGCCACGCCCAGCACCTGGGCGGGCACCCGGGTCAGGCCGGCCAGGCCATCGGCCCACGGCAGGCCATTGGCCACCGCGTTGCCGGCCAGCTGGCGCATCTTGCGCGCGTTGTGCGAGGCATCGTCACGCTGGGCGAAGCTGACCGGCACGCCCGCACGCTGCAGGCGCGCGGCGTTTTCCAGGGTGGCGCCGATCTGGTCGAAGCTGGTAGGCAGGTTACCCAGTGCATCGACGAACACCGGTACCTGCGCGGCCGCCAGGTCCGCCGCCATCTGCCAGGCCTCGGCGCCACCAGCGATGGCGATCTTCACCTTCTCGCGCGCGGCCCAGCGCAGCAGCTGGCGGATGTCGGCGGCACGGTCCACCTCCACCACGATGCGGCCCTGACCGGCCAGGTAGCGGGCCAGGGTGCGGCGGCCCGCGGGCGTCAGCAGGGCATGCGGCGAATCGGCGGCGACCTGGCCGCGCGCTTCGTCCACCATCTGCTGCAGCAGCATCCACTGCGCCGCACGCGACTGTCCGGTCAGTTCCGAAGCGGCCGCGCCCAGGCGCAGGAACAGCGCACGCGGTCCGATCGGGTCGGCACTGCCATCCAGGCGCATCACCCCGCCCTGGCCGGCCACGAAGCCACCGCCGGTGGCGGCCCCCAGCGCGGTGAAGCCGATGCCGTCCAGGCGCGCCACGGGAATCAGCACCGACGCCGGGTTGTAGGCGAGGGTGACGTCGAATTCCGGGCGCAGCGGCTGCTCGCCCAGCTTCAGCGTGCTGTCTACGGTGCTCGATTCACCGGAGACCTCCTCGATGCCGATCTCGGTGATGCCGCCGAACAGCGCCGGGGTCAGCGGGCGGCCATTGGCCTCGACCACGGCCACGCCGGCCGGTGCGGCCAGGCCGGGGCCGACGGCGCGGACCAGGCCGCCCTGCACCAGCACATCGGTGTTCTGCAGGCTGCCGCGCGCGCTGGCGGTGTGCACCGTGGCGTTGCGCACCAGCAGGTCCTGCGCCGATGCAGTGCCAGCGATGCCTGCCAGCACCATGACGGTAGCGCCGAGCCATGGGCGGCGGCTCTTGTTCAACACGCCCATCAGCGCACCTCCTGGCCAAGCTGGAAATCCGAGCGCGGCAGCGTTTCCGGCGCGGTGCGGTCATACAACCGCCGCCCATCGACGAACACCTGTTCGGCCAGCGCATACGAACTGAAGGGATTGCCGTTCCACACCACCACGTCGGCCATCTTGCCGGCCTCCAGGGTGCCGGTCTGGCCTTCGATGCCCAGCGCCTTGGCGGCGTTGGCGGTCATCCAGGTGATGGCATGTTCCGGGGCGATGTCCGGCATGCGCGCGCGGCGCGCCGCCGCCATCACCTTGGCGGCCTCCTGGTTGAGGCGCTGGATGCCCTCGGGCGAGTCGGAATGGACGATGGCGCAGCTGTTCTTCGGCCGGTCCACCAGCGCGATGTTCTCGGCGATACCGTCGAAGGCTTCCATCTTGAAGCCCCACCAGTCGGCCCAGAGCGCGCCGCAGACGCCGTCGGCAGCCAGCCGGTCGGCCAGCTTGTAGGCTTCCACGCCGTGGTGGAAGGCGGCCACCTTGAAGCCGAATTCCTTGGCCAGGTCGAGCATGGTGGCCATCTCGTCGGCGCGGTAGCAGTGGATGTGCACGCGGATGTCGCCCTGGATGGCGCCGGCCAGCGTGTCCAGCTTGAGGTCGCGCTTGCCGCCGGCATCACCGGCGCTGTCACCCTTGTCGCTGCCGAACCAGCCCTTGCGCTTGGCCGGCTTGGGGCTGTTCTTGGCGATGTAGTCGGCCGCGTCGATGAAGGCGGCGCGGTAACCGGCCACGTTGCCCATGCGGGTGGCCGGGGCGGTGCCCTTGCCGCCATAGACGCGCTTGGGGTTCTCGCCGCAGGCCATCTTCAGGCCCCAGGGCGCACCGGGGAATTTCATCGCCTGGTAGGTGGTGGCCGGCACGTTCTTCAGCACCACGCCGCGGCCGCCGACCAGGTTGGCCGAACCGGGCAGCACCTGCATGCTGGTCACGCCGCCGGCCAGTGCGGCGGTGAAGCCCGGATCCTGCGGCCACACCGAGTGCTCGGCCCAGACGTTGGCGGTGACCGGGGCGGTCATCTCGTTGCCGTCACTGTGGGCGCTGACCCCCGGGCTGGGGTACACGCCCAGGTGCGAATGCACGTCGATCAGGCCGGGGGTGACCCACTTGCCCTGCGCATCGATGCGGGCGATGCCGGCATCGGCCTGCAGCTGCGGGCCGACGGCGACGATGCGGCCGTCGCGCAGCAGCACGTCGGCGTGCTCCAGGCGCTGGCCGGTGCCGGTCAGCACGGTGGCGTTCTGAATCAGCACCGGGCCATCGGGATGGGCCTGGTAGGTGCTGGGGTAGGGGTCGGCGACGAAGCGCGAGGCGCCCACCGCGGGGACGGTGCCCAGTGAGGCCAGCGCCAGGCCCAGCCCGGCGCGCAACAGCGTGGATGGCATGCAGATTCCCCTGGCAGGCGCGTGAATCCGCCGACGCTATCCGGCGCCGGGGGCGCTTGCCAAGTGACCTTGGGCACCCCGCAGGCGGCCCCAGGTGTAGGCCGGCAGGCACACGCCTACAATGGCACCCCCACGCCGTACCGGATGCGCCATGAAGAGCAAGCAGGAAATCGTCGACAACTGGCTGCCACGCTATACCGGCGTGCCCCTGGACCAGTTCGGCCAGCACATCCTGCTGACCAACTTCGGCGGCTACCTGCACACCTTCGCCGAGCTGACCGGGGCGCCCATCGTCGGCCTGGACCGGCCGATGGCCAGTGCCACCTTCGATGACATCACCATGATCAACTTCGGCATGGGCAGCCCCAATGCCGCGATCATCATGGACCTGCTGTCGGCGGTGATGCCCAAGGCGGTGCTGTTCCTGGGCAAGTGCGGTGGGCTCAAGCGCAAGAACCAGCTGGGCGACCTGGTGCTGCCGATCGCCGCCATCCGTGGCGAGGGCACCTCCGGCGACTACCTGCCGCCGGAAGTCCCGGCGCTGCCGGCATTCGCCCTGCAGCGGGCGGTGTCCACGATGATCCGCGACCTGGGCCACGACTACTGGACCGGCACGGTGTACACCACCAACCGCCGGGTCTGGGAGCACGACGAGGCCTTCAAGGAGCGGCTGCGGGCAATGCGCTGCATGGCCATCGACATGGAAACGGCCACGGTGTTCGCCGTCGGCTTCGCCAACCACATCCCCAGCGGCGCCCTGCTGCTGGTGTCCGACCAGCCGATGATCCCCGACGGGGTCAAGACCGAGGCCTCCGATGCCAAGGTCAGCTCCCAGTTCGTGGAAAACCATATCCAGATCGGCATCGAGGCGCTTAAGCTTATCCGGCGCAACGGCAAGTCGGTCCGCCACCTGCGCTTTGACGAATGATGATGACGGCCTGGCGCGGCGCGCCGGCCCTGGAGAGCAGGTGATGGACGTTGCCGCGCAAGTGGTGGAATTCTGGAAGGAGGCGGGCCCGGCGAAGTGGTTCGCCCGCGATGATGCGTTCGACGCGCGGTTCCGCGAGCTGTTCCTGGAGGAACACCATGCGGCGGCCTCGCGCGGGCGCGAACACTGGCTGGGCAGTGCCGAAGGCGCGCTGGCGCTGATGCTGCTGCTGGATCAGTTCCCGCGCAACTGCTTCCGTGGCACGGCCCATTCCTTCGCCACCGATGGCCTGGCCCGGCATTACGCCATGCGTGCCATCGAGGAAGGCCTGGACCTGCAGCTGGTGCCCAAGCTGCGCGCCTTCATCTACCTGCCGTTCGAGCATTCCGAAGATCCGTTCGACCAGGATCGTTCGGTGGCCATGTTCGACGTGCTGGGTGACAAGGAATACCTGCAGTACGCCGAAGTGCACCGTGACGTCATCCGCCGCTTCGGGCGCTTCCCGCACCGCAATGCCGTGCTGGGCCGCATTCCCAGCCCGGAAGAACTGGATTTCCTCGCCGAAGGCGGGTTTGCGGGGTAGGTCCACGCCATGCGTGGATAAAAAAACGCCGGCGTTCGCCGGCGTTTTTCGTAGGTTCCAACCGCAGCCGATCAGTACTTCGGCACGCCGTTGTCCACCTCGTCCGACCAGGCGTCAATGCCGCCGGTGACGTTGAACACCTTGGTGAAGCCCAGGGTGCGGAACTGCTCGGCGGCCTGCGCGCTGCGGCCACCGTGGTGGCACAGGAAGGCCAGCGGGGTGTCCTTGGGCAGGCCTTCCAGCTCGGCGCGACCGTTGCCGTCGAAGCTCTTGAACGGCACGCCGACCGCGGCGATGGCGCGCTCGTCGGCCGGGCGCACGTCGACCAGGGTCACGTTGCCGGCGCGCACCAGGTCGTCGGCGTCACGCACGCTGATTTCCTGCACGGGCTTGGGCGCGTTCGGGTTGTCGATGGCCAGGCCCTTGCCGCGGATGTCATCGACCCAGTCGATGGTGATGCCGTCGGCGCGGCGTGCGCTGGACAGGTCGAACTGCACGCGCAGGCCGTTGGATTCGGCAGCGATCGCGCTGTCATCGTGCGGAGCCAGCTGGAAGTTCGGCTGGAAGCGCGCATCGATGGTCAGCTGCAGCGAAGCGCCCGGTGCATCGGCCAGCGCACCCTTCAGCATTTCCACGGCGGCCGGGGTGACGGTGATGCGCGGCGGGGTGCGGTCCGGCGCGGCCAGGCCGAGCACGCTGCTCAGTTCGCCGCTGGCGGCCATCTGCAGGATGATGTCGCTGCCACCGACCAGTTCGCCGTCGATGTACAGCTGCGGGATGGTCGGCCAGTCGCCGTAGGCCTTGATGCCTTCACGGATTTCCTGGTCGGCCAGCACGTTGACGTGGGCGAAGTCGACGCCCAGGTCCTGCAGGGCGCCCACGGCCTTGGCCGAGAAGCCGCACTGCGGCATCGACGGCTGGCCCTTCATGAACAGCACGACGCGGTTGTCGTTGAGGAGGGATTCGATGCGCGAACGCAGGGCGGGATCGAGGGACATGGGCAGTCTAGGGTCCGTAAATTCGAATCACCCATTCTACGCCCCATGGCATCATGGGGCATGACCAACGCAGGAACATTGCATCGCATCCCGACCCGGCCGTGGCGCTGGCTGCCCTGGCTGGTGGCGTCGCAGGTGGCGGTGATCCTGGTCTGGGTGCTGGCCGGCTGGCGCTGGGGGCTGCCGCTGATGGTGGCCAGCCACGCGCTGTTCATGGTGCCGGTGTTCCTGCCCAACAGCCGTTTCTACACGCCGGTGCTGGACCGCCTGGCCGACGCCGGTGACAGCGTCTGGCTGACGATCGACGATGGCCCCAGCGCGGAGACCCCGGCGCTGCTGGACCTGCTGGACCGGCACCAGGCGAAGGCGACTTTCTTCCTGGTCGGCGAGCGCGCATTGGCGCACCCGGCCTTGGTGGGGGAGATCCTGCGCCGCGGGCATGATCTGGGCAACCACAGCCACACCCACCCGCAGACCCGGTTCTGGCGGCTGGGCCCGGCGGCGATGCGTGCCGAGATCGAAGGCTGCCACCAGGCGCTGGAAGCGGTCAGCGGCCGCCCGGCGCGCTGGTACCGCTCGGTGGTGGGCATGACCAACCCGTTCGTGGCACCGGTGCTGGCGGCGCTGGGCCTGGTGCGCGTGGGCTGGAGCGCGCGCGGCTATGACGGCGTGGGCTGCACGCCCGACGGAGTACTGGCACGCCTGCTGCCCGACCTGCGGCCCGGTGCCATCGTGCTGCTGCATGAAGGTGCCGCACACGGCCACAACCTGGCCATCATCGAACGCGTGCTGCAGGTGCTGGACCAGCGTGGCCTGAAGGCGCGGCTGCCGTCCCTGTAGTGCGGTAGCGCCGGGCCTATGCTCGGGCGGCGGCGCAATGCGCCGTACAGGCAGCCGAGCATGGGCTCGGCTCTACACGCCAGCGGTTGGATCGTCTGTAGCGCCCAAGCCTATGCTCGGGCGGCGGCGCAATACGCCGTACAGGCAGCCGGGCATGGCCCGGCGCTACACGGTGGGGCGTTGTGCCACCAGCAACCAGCTGTTGAACGGGGTGCGCCCATGCAGCGGGCGCACCTGGCCCACCTGCAATCCCGCCTCGGCCAGCGTTGCCCGCAGCCGCGCGGGGTCGGGGTAATGCCGCGGCCGCGTACCCATCCAGCCCACCAGCCAGGCCAGGCGATCGGCCACGCGCGTGGTGCGGTCGCGGCGGTCGCCGGTGGCCAGCGGCGTGCGCAGCAGCAGGCTGCCCCCGGGTGCCACCCGTGCGCTGGCGGCGTTCAGCAGCGCCAGCTGCGGCTGCGCGTCCAGATACTGCAGCACGTCCAGCAGCAGCACGTGCCCGGCCTGCGCAGGCAGCGGCGCCTGCACGTCCAGGCAGTCGAAACGCACATCGTCCAGGCCGGCGCCGGCCCGCTGCGCGCGGGCGATCTTGCCGGCATCCACGTCCACGCCCAGGTAGGGCTGGCGGCGGCCGCGCTGGCGCAGCACGTGGGCGAACAGGCCCAGCCCGCAGCCCAGGTCGAGCAGCGGCAGGGCATCGTCGGGAAGGTGCTGCAGCACGCCGTCGTACAGCGGGTCGCTGCCCAGCTTGCCGCGCGTGTAGTAGTAGTCGCGGCGGTTGCCCCAGGCCTGCACCGGGCGGAAGGCCTCGGCAATGGCCCGTGCCTGGCCGCGCTCCAGCGGCGAACATTCCAGCGGTGTGCCGTTCCCTGGCAGGCCCGTCATGGCTCAGTCCGTGCGCTGCAGCAGCTGCGTGGCCACGGGCAGGGCGCGTTCGGCCCACAACGCATACATCCGCGCGGACGGATGCAGGCCATCCCCGGCGATCATCGCCGGGTCGGTGCCGTGCGTGCGGCTGATGTCGGTGATGTCGACGAAGGCCACGCCCCGCTGGGTGCTGATCACCTCGGCGGCGGCGTTGAACTCGTCGGTCTCGATCTCGATGCGGGCCAGGTCACGACCGCTGCCCGCGCCGAACGGGGTCGCGCCCCAGTCGGGGAAGGACAGCACCAGCACGCGGCCGGCATCGCCACCGGCAAAGCCGATCGTACGCTGCAGCAGCGCCTCGAACTGGTGGCGGTACTCGTCCAGCGCACGCCCGCGGTACTGGTTGTTGACCCCGATCAGCAGGCTGACGAACCCAAACGGGCCCTGCGGTGCGGCCGCATCGATGCCTGCATCGAGCTCGTCGGTGGTCCAGCCGGTGGTGGCGATGGTCTGCGGGTCGGCCAGGTCCACGCCCTGCGCGCGCAGCGCCGCAGCCAGCTGGTGCGGCCAGCGGCCTTCGACCGCGACCGCCTCACCGATGGTGTACGAGTCGCCCAGCGCCAGGAAGGACAGCGCCACGCTCAGGCCACCGAGCGGCGCGGCTTCAGCGGCACGACCTTGGTGGCGTCCTCGGCACGGCGGGCCAGCACGCGGTCGATGCGCGCGAACACATCGCGCATCACCGAGGCTTCCGGCAGCAGCGTCACGCGGAAGTGGTGGCGGTAGGGCACGTTGAAGCTCGAGCCCGGTACCACCAGCACGCCTTCGTTGTTCATCAGGTCCAGCGCGAAATTGTGGTCGTCGAAGCCCTTGGCGGCAGCACCGACCACGGCCGGGAACGCGTACAGGGCGCCGGCCGGCGCGACCAGCGACAGGTGTTCGCTGGCTTCGCAGGCCTCGATCACCGCGCGGCGGGTTTCATACAGGCGGCCGCCGGGGGCACACAGTTCTGAAATGGTGTCCGGGCCGTTTACCGCAGCGTCGATGGCGTACTGGCCCGGCACGTTGGCGCACAGGCGCAGTGCACTGAGCAGGTCCAGTGCCGCACGGAACTCACCCAGGCGCGCGTCGTCGCCACTGAGGTGGGCCCAGCCTACGCGCCAGCCGCAGGCACGGTGCACCTTGCTCAGGCCGCTGAAGGTCAGGCACGGATGGTCGCCGGCCAGCGGCGCGACCGGCTGGAACACCGCATCGTCATAGAGGATCTGGTCGTAGATCTCATCGACCAGCAGCAGCAGGTTGTGGCGGCGTGCGATCTCGACCACGCGCTCCAGCAGCTCGCGCGGGTAGCTGGCGCCGCTGGGGTTGTTCGGGTTGATCAGCACGATGGCGCGGGTGCGCGAGGACACCAGCGTCTCGATCTCGGTCGGGTCGGGCTGGAAGCCGTTCTCCGGCGCGCAGCGGTAGTACACCGGGCGGCCGTCGTTGAGGATGGCGGCGGCCGACCACAGCGGGTAGTCCGGCGAGGGCACCAGCACTTCGTCGCCCGGGTTCAGCAGGGCGCGCAGCGACAGGTCGATCAGCTCGCTGACGCCGTTGCCGACGAACACGCGGTCCGGATGTGCATCGGGCGCACCACGGCGCGCATAGGCGGCGGCGATGGCTTCGCGGGCCACCGGCAGGCCCTGCTGGTGGGTGTACGGGTCGGTGCGGCCCATGTCATCGGCAATCGCGTGCTGCAGGTGCTCGGGCGCGCGGAAGCCGAAGTTGCCGGGGTTGCCGATGTTCAGCTTGATCAGCTTGCGGCCCTGCGCTTCCAGCTCCCGCGCTCGCCGGGCCAGTTCTCCGCGGATTTCGTAGCGCACTTCGGAAAGGCGCTCGCGGGTGGCCAGGGGCTTGTGCGACGTGGTGGACATGGGGGCTGGGCCGTCAAAAGGCATGGGGTTTCCATCCTACCGGAATTGCTGCAGTGCATGGCAAGGCCCCAGGGCCTGCCATTGCTGGGCTGGCAGGGCATCGGGCCGGTTAGAATGGCGGCGATGACCCAGACCCCCGATTTCAACGCCCTGCAGACCATCGGCTGGCCCTGGCCGGGCCCGCCGCAGCAGGCCGACTGGCAGGCCGCCATGGCCGCGCACCCGCAGGCCCGCCCGGCGCGCGTGATCGAACAGCACCGTACCCACTATGTGGTGGCCGATGGCCCGGACGCCTCGATCAAGGCCGAGTCGCTGCCGGAATGGCAGCGCCCGCGCTTCCCCAGCCACGAGCGGCCGGCGGTGGGTGACTGGGTGCTGCTGGACGGCATCCGCATCGTTGCGCTGCTGCCACGGCGTACCGCCATCAAGCGCGGCGCGGCTGGCGAGCATTACCACCAGCAGGTGATCGCGGCCAACATCGATACGGTGTTCATCGTCTGTGGCCTGGATGCCGACTTCAACCCGCGCCGCATCGAGCGCTACCTGCTGCTGGTCGGTGGCGGCGGTGCCGAACCGGTGGTGGTGCTGACCAAGGCCGACCAGACCGAGTACAGCGAAGACGCGCTGGCGGTGCTGGAGGAGCTGGAGATGCAGGGCATCGCGCTGCACGCGATCAATGGCTTGGATGCCGACAGCGTGTCCGTGCTGGAGCCGTGGCTGGGCCCGGGCCGCACGGTGGTGCTGGTCGGTTCGTCCGGCGCCGGCAAATCCACGCTGACCAATACCCTGCTGGGCGAGCAGCGGATGAAGACCAATGCCGTGCGCGCCAACGATTCGCGCGGCCGCCACACCACCACCCACCGCGCGCTGATGCCGCTGCCGATGGGCGCGTGCCTGATCGACACGCCGGGCATGCGCGAGCTGAAGCCGACCGGCGAAGAAACACTGTCCGAAGGCGGCTTCGCCGACATCGAGGCACTGGCGGCGCAGTGCCGTTTCAATGACTGCATGCACCAGCAGGAGCCGGGCTGCGCCGTGCGCGCTGCCATCGATGCCGGTGAGATCGAAGAGAGCCGGCTGCAGAACTACTTCAAGCTGAAGGAAGAAGTAGCTGCCGCCGCCGCCAAGCTGGCCGTGCGCCAGGCCGAAACCGCACAGGAGCGCGGCGGCAAGAAGGGCAAGGGCCAGCAGTTCCGCCCGGCGGGCAAGCCGCGCAGGCGCTGATGGGTATCGCGGGGTCGGATGCCATTGCGCGGCATTGGGCTCTGACCCCTGCAATGGCCCCGCCTTCACCTGCTCTGGTAGGTGCCAACCTTGGTTGGCACGGAGGTGTCCGAAGCTCGCCTGCGGCGGATGCCAACCAAGGTTGGCAACTACCATCTCGCGGGCAGGGCGTTATAGTCCGCCCATGGAAACGACCGCGACGCTGGACCATGACGTGGCCCACCATGCGGCGCTCGACGCGCGACTGGTCGAGGCCGTAGGCGGCATCCGCCTGCTGGGGCTGACCAGTTGGCCGGCAACGGTGCAGGCACCGTTCCTGGACAGCGTGGCCCGCGGCCAGCCGGTGCTGCCGAAGGTGGAGTACCCGAAACTGGATTTCAGCGAGGAGCGCCGCGCGCTGGCCGCCATCGCCGCCGAATGTGATCCCAGCCATCCGCTGGGCCACTACGTGCAGCAGTCCGCGCAGAGCTGGGACCTGGCCGCGCAGCTGCTGGAAAGCCTGGGCACTGCCGCCGTGGACCGCTGTTCGGTGCAGCTGTTCGGTGCGCCGGAACAGCCGCTGCCCGGCAACGGCCCTAGCACGCGAGAGGCCGCCCGCCATTTCATCCAGATCGCCAGCGAACTGGACAGCGAACTGCTGGCGCCGGAAGAACAGGTACCGGTATCGGCCATCGCCCTGCAGCTGCAGCTGCAGAACGACCTCGACGGCTTCTTTGAATCGCGCATCATCCAGGTGCAGCTGGACCCGGAACTGGTTTCCAAGGCGGCCGCTGGCCCGACCCGCATACGCCTGCGTACCAGCGCACGTTTCAGCGCCTACGACCGCGCGCAGCTGTTCCACCACGAAGCGCTGGTGCATTCGCTCACCGCATTGAATGGCCGCGAACAACCGGTGCTGCCCAGCCTGGCCCTGTCCTCGCCACGGGTGACCGCCACCCAGGAAGGCCTGGCCACGTTCGCCGAGCAGATCACCGGCAGCATCGACATCGAACGGCTGAAGCGCATCAGCCTGCGCACCGAAGCCATTGCGATGGCACGCGAAGGTGCGGACTTCATCGAGGTGTACCGCTATTTCTGCGAGGCCGGGCAGAATCCGGAAGAAAGCTTCGCCTCGGCGCAGCGCGTGTTCCGCGGCGTGCCGCCGAGTGGAGGCCTGGCCTTCACCAAGGACACGGTGTACCTGCGCGGGCTGGTGTCGGTGCATACCTTCTTCCGGCACATGCTGGCCGAGGATCGCCTGCAGGTCTGCCGCTGGTTGTTTGCCGGCAAGATGAGCCTGACCGATGCGATTGCCTTCGCACCGTTGTTCGAAAGCGGCGTGTTGAAGCCACCGCGCTGGCTGCCGCACTGGGTGAGCCGTGCGAACGGATTGGCGGGCATGCTGGCGTTCTCGTTGTTCGCCAACCGGATACGGATGGACCAGCTGGCGCCGGAGTGAAAGGCGTTGGTGTGGTTTACGCGCCTTCCTGATATCGGAGGGGAGGAGGTGGGTCACCCTGGCCAGGACACGCAAAACCCCCTCCATGGTGCTCGATGGCGCCATCCATGGCGCCAACGGTCCTGTCCAGGGTGACCCGCCTCCTCCAGATAGTTTCCTGCGGGCGCGGTGGAAATCCCCACCGAAGGAATTCGCAAGAGTCAAAAACAGAACCGGGATCCGACCCCGTGCCGACCAACGGTCGGCACCCACCAATAGCAGCAGGTTCCAACAGCTCGCAGGAAACTGTCGAAGGCGGGGTGGGTCCGGTTGCGGGGGCGTGAGCGCCATGGA
>NZ_JBYSZR010000040.1:0-37755 GCF_058787375.1 Stenotrophomonas sp. FW305-3-2-15-E-LB1 | reverse complement strand
GCAGCTGCCGACCACCCTGCTGGCCATGGTCGACTCCTCGGTCGGCGGCAAGACCGCCGTGGACCTCCCGGCCGGCACTACCACGTTGCGGCAGGGGTCACCCGTGCCCCGCTACAATCGGCCTATGCACGTCTACCTGCAACATCCCGATGCCGGTGCGCAGGCACCGCGCTTCCTGCGCCTGAGCCTGCAGCCGGACCTGTTCGGCGGTTGGGAGCTGCTGCGCGAGAGCGGCCGCGTCGGTGCGCGCTCGCAGCTGCGGCGCGAGCTGTTCCTGCAGGCCGACGAAGCCCGCCATGCCTTCGAGAAGGCCCGCGATGCCGAACTGCATCGCGGCTTCCAGATTCTTTCGCACGGCGACTGACGCCGCTGCCAACTTTCGCCCAAGGAATGCCCATCGTGACCAGCCCCCTCCGCAACGATCGCCTGCTGCGCGCCCTGCGCCGCGAACCGGTGGACTGCACCCCCGTCTGGCTGATGCGCCAGGCCGGCCGCTACCTGCCGGAATACCGCGCGACCCGGGCCAACGCCGGCAGCTTCCTGGCCATGGCCAAGAACCCCGAGATCGCCTGCGAAGTCACCCTGCAGCCGCTGCGCCGCTTCCCGCTGGATGCGGCCATCCTGTTCTCGGACATCCTCACCATTCCCGATGCGATGGGCCTGGAGCTGTACTTCGTCGAAGGCGAAGGCCCGAAGTTCCGCCACCCGGTGCGCGATGAAGCCGCGATCGCCAGGCTGGCGGTGCCGGACATGGAACAGGACCTGGGCTATGTGATGGACGCGGTGCGCCTGATCCGCCGCGAACTGGACGGCCAGGTGCCGCTGATCGGCTTCTCCGGCAGCCCGTGGACGCTGGCCTGCTACATGGTGGAAGGCGGTGGCAGCAAGGATTTCGCACGCATCAAGGCGATGGCGCTGAACCACCCGCAGGCCCTGCACCGCCTGCTGGAGGTCACCACCGAGGCGGTCATCGCCTACCTCGGCGCACAGCGTGCCGCTGGCGCGCAGGCCCTGCAGGTGTTCGACACCTGGGGCGGCGTGCTGTCGCCGGCGATGTACCGCGAGTTCTCGCTGCGTTACCTGCAGCGCATTGCCGAAGGCCTGGAGCGCGGCGAAGGCAGCGAGCGCACGCCGCTGATCCTGTTCGGCAAGGGCACCGGCCTGCACCTGGAAGCACTGTCGCAGACTGGCGCCGATGCGCTGGGCCTGGACTGGACGCTGGACCTGGACGAGGCGCTGCGCCGCACCGGTGGCCGTGTTGCCCTGCAGGGCAACCTCGACCCGACCACGCTGTATGCCTCGCCCGACGCCATCGCCGCCGCCGCCGCCCGCGTGCTGGACACCTATGCCGCCGGCAACGGCGGTTCGCGCGAGGGCCACGTGTTCAACCTGGGCCACGGCATGTCGCCGGACATGGACCCGGCGCACGTGCAGGTGCTGGTCGACGCGGTGCACGCGCACAGCCAGCGCTGAACCCCGGCACAGGCCACGGCGCGGCATTGATCGCGCCGTGACCTGCATTGCGCGATCATGGCGGCCCCACGCTGCACCGGCCCCCACGCCATGTCCGAACCGTCGCCCGCAGGCGCGCCCGCACCCGACACCTCCGCATCGCCCGCCGAGTACGCCCGTTTCCGCCCCCTGCTGTGGCTGGTTTCGCTGGCCATCTTCATGCAGATGCTCGATTCGACCATCGTCAACACGGCACTGCCGGCGATGGCCAGGAGCCTGGGCGAAAGCCCGCTGCAGATGCAGTCGGTGGTGTTCAGCTACGCCCTGGCGGTCGCCACCTTCATCCCGGCCTCCGGCTGGATCGCTGACCGCTACGGCACCCGCCGTACCTTCCTGGTCGCGATCATCCTGTTCACCCTCGGCTCGCTGGCCTGTGCGCTGGCGCAGCACCTGCACCAGCTGGTCGGCGCCCGCGTACTGCAGGGCATCGGCGGCGCGATGCTGCTGCCGGTCGGCCGCCTGGCCGTGATGCGCTCGGTACCACGCGAGGACTTCCTGCGTGCGATGAGCTTCATCGCCATTCCCGCACTGATCGGCCCGCTGATCGGCCCGACGCTGGGCGGCTGGCTGGTGGAGATCGCCTCGTGGCACTGGGTGTTCCTGATCAACCTGCCGATCGGCGTGATCGGGTTCATCGCGGCGATGAAGATCATGCCCGACCACTACGCCAGCCACCGCACCCGCTTCGACCTGCGCGGCTACATCATGCTGGCCTTCGCGATGGTGGTGCTGTCACTGGCGCTGGACGGCATTTCCGGCCTGGGCACGCCGCATGCGCTGATCATGCTGATGACCGTGGGCGGCCTGGCCGCGCTGGTCGGCTACTGGCTGCACGCAGCCAATTCCACCGCACCGTTGTTCTCGCTGGCGCTGTTCCGCGTGCCCAGCTACCGCATCGGCATCCTCGGCAACCTGTTCTCGCGCATCGGCAGCAGTGCCATGCCGATGCTGATTCCGCTGCTGCTGCAGGTCGGCCTCGGCCTGGGGCCGATGCATGCAGGCCTGATGATGGTGCCGGTGGCGGCGGCGGGCATGGTGTCGAAGAAGCTGGCGGTGAGGCTGGTGGAGCAGTACGGCTACCGCCGCGTGCTGATGATCAACACGGTGCTGGTGGGCCTGGCGATGGCCAGCTTCATCCTGATGACCCCGGGCCAGCACCTGGCCTGGCGCCTGGTGCAGCTGGCGTTCTTCGGTGCGGTCAATTCCCTGCAGTTCACGGTGATGAACACCGTGACGCTGCGTGACCTGGACCGCGAATTCGCCAGTTCCGGCAACAGCCTGCTGTCGATGGTGATGATGCTCGCGGCCGGTTTCGGCGCAGCGGCGGCCGGCAGCCTGCTGGCCGCGTTTGGCACGCACCTGGAGGGCCATGGCGCGACGGCGGCGCTGCATGCGACGTTCATCTGCGTGGGGGCGATCACGCTGACCTCGACGATGATTTTCTGGCAGTTGCCGGATACGAGGCCGGAACCGCGCCAGGTCGAGTCAGTCGCCGAGTAGGTTTTTTCGGCAGGGCTGCGCCCTGCACCTGCAGAAGCCGAAGCAAGATCAAAAGCCTGCATTCCGTGGGATGGCGGCTGTTGGTGGGTGCCGACCGTTGGTCGGCACATCTGTCAGATATCGATTCAATTCATCCACGCATGGCGTGGATCTACTGTGTCGACCAAGGTCGACACCTACCCCAGCAGATCGCCATTCCGACAGACCCCGTGCCGACCAACAGTCGGCACCCACCAAAGCAGAACGCCGTTCCAGTAGATCCACGCCATGCGTGGATGAAATCCGTCAGATATCGATATTCAAAATTGGATCCGCCCCCGTGCCGACCAACGGTCGGCATTCACCAGAGCAGAACGCCGTTCCAACAGATCGCGGAAATCTGTCGAAGGCGGGGTGGGTCCGGTTGAGGGGGTGTGAGCGCCATGGATGGCGCGACCAAGCCCCCATGGATGGGTTTACGGCGTCCCCCTCAACCGGACCCACCCCGCCATCCCACGGAATGCAGGCTTTAGAAGTTGACGTTGCATTGAGCAGGTGCAGGGCTGCAAGCCCTGCAAAAAAACCTACCGCCCAAGCACCCGCGCGATCGCTTCGACCAGCAGCTCACCAGTCACCGGCTTGCGCAGGAACCCGCCGATGCCCGCCGCCTCCACCTGCTCCTGCAGGTCAGCATCGGTCCGCGCCGTCACCGCCAGCAGCGGCAGCATGTAGCCCTGGTTGCGCAGGTGCTGGGCCAGCTCGAAACCACTCAGGCCCGGCAGGTCCAGATCCAGCAGGCCAACATCGAAGTCGCCCGCGCTGATCTCGCGCAGCGCCGCCAGCGCGTGGCCCGCATGCACCACCTGGTGCCCGCGCGCGGACAGCAGGCCCACCACCACATCGGCCACGGTGGCATCGTCTTCCACCAGCAGGATGCGCAGCGCCGGCATGTTCGCCACTGCACCCTCACCCAGCACCGTCTCACCCGCCTCGCCCACGCCATCCTGCTGCAGCGGCAGCGGCAGGCTCACTTCGAAGCGGGTGCCACTGCCCAGCTGGCTCTCCACCCGGATACGGCCCTGCATGGCCTGCGCCAGCTCGCGGCAGATGGCCAGGCCCAGGCCGCTGCCACCGTACTGCGCTGCCGTGCGGGCGCCGTCGGCCTGCTCGAAACGGCGGAACAGGCGCTGCTGCTGTTCCTGGCTGATGCCCGGGCCGGTGTCGTGCACCTCGAAGTGCAGGCCGCGTGGGCCGTCCTCGCAGCGCGCGTGCAGGGTGATGGTGCCGCGACTGGTGAACTTCACCGCATTGGACAGCAGGTTCAACAGGATCTGCCGCACCCGCATCGCATCGCCGGTGGCCTGCAGGCCCGCCGGCAGCCGGTTGTCCAGCACGAAGCGCAGGCCCTTCTGGGCAGCCAGCGGGCCCATCAACGCGGCCAGGTCCTGCAGCAGGCCGTTCAACGCGAACGGTCGCGACTGCAGTTCCAGCCGCCCCGATTCGATCCGGGCCAGGTCCAGCGCATCGTTCACCAGGTGCAGCAGGTGCTCGCCGGCATGGCGGATCGACTGCGTGTACCCACGCTGCTGCGGGTCGAGCGGCGAGGCCAGCAGCAGTTCGCTCATGCCCAGCACGCCGGTCATCGGCGTGCGGATTTCGTGGCCCAGGTTGGCCAGGAACCGGGTCTTGGCAGCCGAAGCCTGCTCGGCCAGTTCCTGCTTGTGCAGGGCCAACTGGTAGGCGTGCTTGCGCTGCAGGCGGCGCCGGTACAGCCAGGCGAACCAGCTGGTCAGCAGCAGCGCGATGGATGCCAGCACCAGCAGCCCGGACAGGCTGCGCCACCACGGTGGCTGCACGTGGAACTCCAGGGCTTCCACCCGCGACCAGACGTGGTCGGCCGAACGGGCCTGCACTTCCAGCCGGTACGCGCCCGGCGGCAGGCGCGAGAACAGGCGTTCGCCGCCCGGCCCGACTTCCACCCAGTCCGGGTCGTAGCCGGTCAGCCGGTAGCGGTAACTGTTGGACGCCGAATCGGCAAAGGACAGCAGGCGCGCGACGATGCGCAGGTCACGGTCGCCATCGGCGATCTGCAACGGCGTGTCGTGGGTCAGGTCCAGCACCTGTTCGTTGCGGCGCACCTCCACCCGCTCGATCACCAGCGGCGCGCGCCGGGTCGATGGGCGTACCAGCGTGGGATCGAACGCAACCACGCCGGCCGGCGTGCCGGCCACCAGCCGCCCGCTCGCGGTGGCGATCAGCGTGTGGTCGCGGAATTCCTGGCTGGGCAGGCCGTCGTGGACACCGTACAGGCGCACGCTCTGGCCATCGTCCCCCACCCTCACCAGGCCGCGCGCACCGGTGGCCCAGGCCACGCCCTGCGCATCGACCACCAGGCCGGTCGCGGCAATGGCCGGGTAGCCCTGCTCGCTGCCGATCACTGCCTGCCGCTCCAGCCGCCCGTTGCGCCAGAGGTAGCGCGACAGGCGCCCGTCTTCGGACAGCCACACCTGGCCATCGGCGCCCACGTCGATCGCATACACCGGCGTGGCCGGCGCCCCGGGTACCGGCTGGAAGCGCTGCGCATCGGGCTGCCACTGCAGCAGGCCGCGGCTGCTGGCCAGCCAGATCCGGTCCTGCGGCCCACATTCGACATCCATGTTGAGCTGGCCGGCCTGCAGGCCGTCACGCCCGTTTTCCAGCTGCCGGCGCAGGTGGCCGTCCAGGTCACGCTGCTGCAGGCCCGAGGGCAGCATCAGCCACAGGCTGTCGCCGTCGCAGGTCATCATTGCATCGATGTTGCCCTCCATCGTGGCATCGGCGCCGCTTTCCCCGTCCCAGCGCCGCAGCGCGCCACTGCGCGGGTCGTAGCGCAGCAGTGCGTCGGTGGAACCGACCCAGACCTGGCCGCGTCGATCCTCGCGCACCGAGGTCAGCCAATGCATGCCATTGAGGAAGGTCCGGTGCTGTTCGATGTCGCCACTGCGCGGATCGAAACGATCCAACGCACCGTGGCTGCCGACCGTCCACACCCCGCCATTGGCCGAGGGGCTGGTGCCCAGCACGTAGGCATTGCGCAGCGACGATGGATCGTCCTCCAGCCGCGAGAACACCGAGAACTGCCACCAGCGCGGCAGCAGGTGCCACAGGCCGGCATTGGTGCTGGCCAGCCAGATGCCGCCTTCGCGGTCTTCATAGGCCCCCGCCCAGTTCGGCCGCACCTGGCCGCGCGCCACCGCGCTGTACAGCGGCACGGTCTGGTACTGGCCATTCACCGCGCGGCCCAGGCCACTGCGGGTGTCCAGCCAGTGCCCGCCCTGCTCATCGCGCAGCATCATGCCCAGCACCTGGTCATCGGCCGGCAACTGCCACGGCGGCGCCTCGAAGTGGCCGTCGGGCCGGCGCACGGTGGCGCCGGCCACGGTGCTGATCCACAGGCTGCCGTCAGGCTCGGCGGTCAGGCCATTGACCAGCTGGCTGGGCAGCGTACCGGCCTCGATGCGCTCGAAATCGGTACCGGTCCAGCGCGCGACGCCGTGCTTCGTGCCCACCCACAAGGTGCCGTCGGGCAGGGTCGCCAGGAAGGGGATCGAGGCGGCCGGCACGCTGCGCGGGTTGTCTACTTCGGGCAGGAAGCGCTGCAGGCGGTCACCGCGATCCAGCCGGTACAGGCCACCGCCGTAGGTGCCGAACCAGATGGCGCCGTCCGGCGTCGAGGCCAGGCTCCATACCGTGTTGCTGGCCATCAACGGCTGGCTGCTGCGGTCGTAGAAGCGCAGCTGCCGGCGATCGGCCGACATCCGCACCACGCCCGCATTCTCGGTACCGATCCACAGCTCGTTCTGGGCATCGACCAGCACGGTCCAGATGCGGTTGTCGCGCAGCCCGTCCTCGGAACGCCAGACGCGGTAGTTGCGCCCGTCGTAGCGGGCGAGGCCGTCATTGGTGGCGATCCACAGGTAGCCGTAGCGGTCTTCGGCCATGCGGTTGACGGTGTTGGACGGCAGCCCGTCGAACACGGTCACCTGCCGCGGGGTCGGCGGCACCGGCTGCGCGGCCACGGGCGCCAGCACGCACAGGAGGATCAGCAGCAGCGTCGCTGCCCGCAGATACGCCACCGATTGCCTCCTCACGCTGCCTGTTGATGGACCCCGCGTTGTGCGGCGTCGGCATGGTAAACCGAAAGTCAGGGCATTCACGCCAGCGATTGTCCCGATCAGACGTCGATCTGGCGTTTCGACCGGGCCTGGAGGATTGCTGACACCAGCAGGTCACCGGTCACCGGCTTGCGCAGGAAACCATCGAAGCCGGCGGCAAGTACCTGGGTTTCCGCATAGGCATCGGAACGCGCGGTCACCGCCACCAGGGGCAGCTCGTAGCCCATCGCGCGCAGCTGGCGGGCGATGGCGGTGCCATCCAGCGCGGGCAGGTCCAGGTCGAGCAGGCCGACATCGAAGCCGTCGGTGGCGATCTCCGAAAGCGCACCCAGCCCATGCAGCACGTGCACCACCTGGTGCCCGCGCGCGCGCAGCAGCCCGGCGATGACCTCGGCCACGGTGACATCGTCCTCCACCAGCAGGATGCGCAGGGCGGGCAGCACCGGCACCGCGGCCACCTCGCTCTGCGGCGACGCCGCCTGGCGCGTCCACGGCAGCGGCACATGCACGCGGAAACGCGCGCCCTTGCCAAGCTGGCTGTCCACGTCGATGTGCCCGCCCATCGCCACCGCCAGTTCCTGGCAGATCGCCAGCCCCAGCCCGCTGCCACCATAGCGCGACGCCGTGCGCGGCCCGTCTGCCTGCTCGAAGCGGTGGAACAGCCGGCGCTGCTGCTCGGCATTGATGCCCGGGCCGCTGTCGCTGACCTCGAAGGTGACCGCGCCGCCCCCCTCCTGCAGGTGAGCGCCCAGCCCCACGTAGCCACGCTCGGTGAACTTGATCGCATTGCCAAGCAGGTTCAGCAGGATCTGCCGTATCCGCATTTCATCCCCGCTGACGCAGATCGGCCCGGGCAGCGCGTCCTCGCGCCGGAACGCCAGCTGCCGCTGCTGCGCCATCGGCTGCATCAGCGCCTGCACCTGGTCGAGCAGGCCGTTCAGATCGAACGGACGGATATCCAGCTCCAGCCGCCCGGCCTCGATGCGGGCCAGGTCCAGCGCGTCGTTCACCAGCCGCAGCAGATGGCTGCCGGCCTGCTGGATCGAGCCGGCGTAGCTGCGCTGCACCGGGTCCAGTTCGGTGGCCAGCAACAGCTCGCTCATGCCCAGCACGCCGGTCATCGGCGTGCGCACCTCGTGGCCCAGCGTGGCCAGGAAGCGGCTCTTGGCCTGCGAGGCCTGCTCGGCCAGCTGCTGCTTGTGCACGGTCAGCTGCCACTGCTGGCGCCGCCGCAGGCGCCGGCGGATCGACCACACCGTCACCAGCAGCAACAGCGAACCCAGCATCAGGTAACCGAAGATGGCCATGCCACTGCGCCACCACGGTGGCAGCACTTTCACCTGCAGCCGCTGCGAGGCCGTCCACGGCCCGCTGGCGGTGGCGGCCTGCACTTCGATGGAATACAGCCCCGGCGGCAACCGCGACAGCGTGCGCTGGCCATCGCCGCCCTGCTCCACCCAGTTCTGGTCGTAGCCGTCGACGCGGAACCGGTAGCGGTTGCCCTGCGGATTGGCATAGGACAGCAGGCGCGCGTCGATCTGCAGGTCGCGATCATCCGGGCCCAGCAGCAGCGTGCCGTCCGCCGGCAAGGGCTGCCAGCCACGCGCATCGTCGCGGCGCACGCGCACCTGCGCGATCACCAGCTGCGACGGCGGCAGCACGACATCGGCCGCGTCGGGATCGAAACCGACCAGGCCGGTCTGGGTCACCGCCAGCACGCGGCCGTCGGCGCCGATGGCCGGCGGCCGACCGGTGAACTCGGCATCCGGAAGGCCATCGCGTTCGTTGAACTGCTGCACGCGCCGCGTCTGCGGATCCCAGCGCACCAGACCACGCGGCGTGGTGGCCCACACGCGTCCATCACGGGCCAGCGCCAGCCCGCCCATGCTGACCGGCGGCATGCCGTAGGTCGCGTCGACGCGCTGGATCAGGCGCAGGCCCAGGCCATCCCACTGGTAGCGTTCGAATGCGCCCTGCCTGGCCAGCCACAGCTGCTGCGGGTCGATCCAGACCAGGTCGTAGATCTGCCCCTGCGACACGCCGGGCACGGCCACGAAGCGCTCGGCCTGCTCGCGCCAGATTCCCATCGCGCCGACCAGCCAGGCCTGCCCGCGCGCATCGAAGCGGATCTGCTCCACCGGCGCATCGCCTTCGCCGCGCAGCGCCGCAAGCTCGAAGGTCCGCAGCACCCGGCCATCGGCCGCACGCTGCTGCAGGCCCATGTTCATCACCGATATCCAGACCGTGCCGTCCGGGGCCTGGCGCATCAGGTCGATGCGCTGGCGCAGGTCGGCGCCACCGGCGATGGGCCAGTCGCGCAGCGTGCGCCGGGCCGGGTTGTAGACGCTGAGGCGTCCGGCGCGGCCCAGCCACAGCTGGCCATCCGGGCGCGGCAGCACCGACCATACCGCGCCGCTGCCCAGCTCGCGGTCGCTGGCCAGCAGGCTCAGCGTGCCCTGTGCGTTGATCTGGTAGACACCGTGGGCCGAGCCGACGAAGTAGTTGCGGCCATCGCTGGCCGCGCTCAGCAGGTACTGGCTGTCCAGCGGGCGTCCATCCAGCTGGTACCACGTGGAAAAACGCCGCCAGTCCGGCGGCAGGTAGGCCAGGCCCTGGGTCAACAGCGCAACCCACATGCCCCCTTCATGATCCTGCAGCAGATCCAGCACGCCGCTGTGGCTGGTCAGGAAGCCACTGCCGCGGTCGCCCTCCAGCCGCCGCAGCTGGCTCGCATCACCGCGCAGCAGGCCGTCGGAGGTGCCGGCCCAGTAGCCCCCCTGGCGATCGGCCAGCACCATCGCCGAACGCAGCTGGGCGCTGTCGGCCCAGCGCGGCCGGCTCACCCGGTCCTGCGCATCGATCCGGTACAGGCCATCGTTCTGCGTGCCGATCCAGATCGCGCCCTCGGCATCACGGCTCAACCGCAGCACGCTCACCGCGCCCAGTTCACGCGCGGCGACCGCCTCGAATGCGGTGCCGTTCCAGCGCGCCAGGCCCGCTTCGGTGCCCAGCCACAGGCGTCCCTGCGCGTCGACCAGGCTGCTGTAGATGGTGTCGCTGGGCAGGCCACCCGGTGCCTGCCGGAAGAAACGCAGGCTGCCGTCCTCGCCGAAACGGCAGACGCCGTGGGTGCTGCTGCCGACCCACAGTGCCTCTTCGGCATAGGCCAGCGTCCAGACCTGGCCCTGGCATTCGTTGTTGAGTGCGTCGAAGGAGGTGAAGCGCTCGCGGTCCGCATCCAGCCGGGCCACGCCCTTGCCGTTGATGCCGACCCAGACGCGGTCGAGCGGATCGACCAGCAGCGTCTCGATCTCGTTGCCGGGCAGCGAGCCGGGCTGTTCCGGATCGTGCTGCCAGACCCGCAGGGTGCCGCCGTCATAGCGCGCCAGGCCACCGTCGGTGGCGGCCCAGATGTGCCCGCTGCGGTCTTCGGCCAAGGCAAGCACCATGCGCGACGGCAAGCCTTCGGCCGCACCGAATCGGCGCAGGCGCGGTGTTTCACCAGCCATGTCGAAGGTCGCCGCCGAGGTGGCCAACGCCATCAGCAACAGACCTGCCCCCGCGATGCACCGCCAGTACCGGCGCCAGCCGCTCTTCATCCTGAACCCCCTGTCCTGCGCCGATTGTCACACAGGGCCGGGGTCATCGCTGCAACAGGCTGTTTCCAGCGGCATTGCCACCACGAACTGTTGCAGCCGTGCACACAGCGCAGTGCAGGGCCTGTGCGTATGATCGAGGCACCTTTCCGCCGAGCCCTGCCGATGCGTTCCTGCCTGGCCCTGCTGCCCCTGCTGCTTGCCGCCGCCCCGGCGTGGGCCGGCAACGATGCCTGGCGCATCGACCCGGTGCATACCCGCGTGTTGTTCGCCATCGACCATGCCGGCTATTCGCAGGCGATGGGCACGATTTCCGGCAGTGCGGGACAGCTGCGGTTCGATCCCGACAACTGGCGGGAGGCGACTCTGGACGTTGAGATCCCCGTGTCGCGATTGGACCTGGGTGATGCCAAGTGGAACCAGGCCACCCTCGCCCGCAGCCTGCTCGATGGCGAACGCTTCCCCACCGCGCGCTTCGTATCCACCCACGTCGAGCCGGTCGACGAGAAGCATGCGCAGGTCGCCGGCACCCTGACCCTGCGCGGGGTCAGCCAGCCGGTGGTGCTCGATGTCACCCTCAACGCGGTCAAGCGCTATCCGCTGCCGCCATTCCGCCGCACCGTCGGCTTTTCCGCCACCACCACATTGAGCCGGCGTGCCTTCGGCATCACCGCGTGGCCGGGCGTCATCGGCGATGCCGTACAGGTGAGGATCGAGGCCGAAGCCGCGTTCGACCGCAGCGATGCGCCGGGAACTCCCGCCCCTGATTCCCACTCCGACAGCACGACGGCCCCCAAGGACCCCCGATGACCGCCAAGAACACTCCCGCCGCCTGGGGCAGTGTCAGCCAGACCCTGCACTGGTTGATCGCCCTGCTGATCCTTGCCCTGGGCATCGTCGGCCTGACCATGGGTGAACTGCCCAAGACGCCGAAGTACTTCTGGGTCTATACCGCGCACAAGTCCATCGGCATCACCGTGCTGGCACTGGTGCTGTTCCGCCTCGGCTGGCGCCTGTATGCCGGTGCGCCGAAGCCGGTGCCGGGCGTGCCCAGCTGGCAGGAACGCATCGCCAGCGCTACCCACGTGCTGCTGTACGTGCTGATGTTCGCCATTCCGCTGTCCGGCTGGCTGTATGACTCGGCCAGCGGCCTGCGCCCGTTCCGCTGGTTCGGCCTGGTCGACGTGCCCAAGCTGAGCGGCCCCGACCCGCAGACCGTTGCGGTGTCCCATGCCATCCACGAGTACGGTTTCTGGCTGTTGATCGCGGTGGTGCTGGCCCATGCCGGTGCTGCCTTCTACCACCACCTGTTCCAGCGTGATGCCACCCTGTCGCGGATGTTGCCGCGCGGCTGGCTCGCCTCCCCCCAGAAGGACTGACCCATGACCCTGAAACTGACCACCCCGGCCGCCGTGGCCGCCGCACTGGCCGGCATGCTGGCCACCGCCCCGGTACTGGCCGCCGATTACGCCCAGGCCCCCGGCGCCGGCTCGATCCTGGTGTTCGCCACCAAGTACGACGGTGAAGTGTTCACCGGCAGCTTCCCGGGCTTTGCCACCAAGCTCAGCTTCGACCCGGCCAACCCGGCTGCCGGTTCGCTGGACGTGGTGATCCCGCTGGCCGGCGCCAAGAGCGGCAACAGCGACCGCGACTCGACCCTGCAGGGCGCCGATTTCTTCAATGTCGGCAAGTTCGCCACCGCGCACTACACCGCCAAGGGCTTCCGCGCCGTCGGCAACGACCAGTACGCCGCCGACGGCACGCTGGAACTGCGCGGCGTCAGCAAGCCGGTCACCCTCACCTTCACCTGGAAGCCGGGTGCGCAGCCGGTGCTGACCGGCAAGGCAACGGTCAAGCGCCTGGACTTCGGCGTGGGCGGCGGCGACTGGGCCGACACCAAGACCATCCCGGACGAAACCTCGATCAGCACGATCGTCAAGTTCGACGCGAAATAACACGGGTCTGCCGCCGGGCATGGCCCGGCGCTACCTTGGAACGTTGATGTCGGGTAGCGCCGGGCCATGCCCGGCGGATTCACCCCGCAGCCAGCCAGGCCTGAACCGCGGCCGCATCGAACGGCCAGTCCAGCTCGCGGTCGCCGGCCTCGTCGCGCAGCACCGGCACCCGCGCGCCATAGCGCGCCTCCAGCCCGGGCTGGTCGTCCAGGAACACCGAATCGAACTCCGGCGCCCTTGCCTTGGCCAGCTCGGCCAGGGCCATGTCGCAGAGGTGGCAATCATCACGCTGGAACAGGGTCAACACCGGTCCGGCCCCCTTGGCGGAAATGCTGCGCCGCAGCCATGGCGGGCGGCATGAACCGCTAGAATAGCGATCTCTTCCGGTACCCGCAGTACGGCAACCATGGCTGTCAGCACGTTCGACGTTTTCAAGATCGGCATTGGCCCGAGCTCCTCGCACACCGTCGGGCCGATGAAGGCCGCCGAGCGCTTCATCCACCGCTGGCTGCTCGATCCGGGCCGGCTGCATGAAGTGGCGCGCATCCGCGCCGACGTCTACGGTTCGCTGGCCCTGACCGGCCGCGGCCACGGTACCGACAAGGCCATCCTGCTCGGCCTTGAGGGTCAGCGCCCGAACCTGATCGACCCGGACATCATCCCGGCCACCCTGGAACGCATCCGCAGCAGCAAGCGCATCCAGCTGATGGGCCAGCACGAGATCGCCTTCGACGAGAAGCGCGACCTCGGCATGAACAAGCGCCAGAAGCTGCCGTACCACACCAACGGCATGCGCTTCACCGCCTACAACGCCGAAGACGAAGTGATCGCCACCCGCGATTACTACTCGGTCGGTGGCGGCTTCGTGGTCAACCAGGACGATGCGGCCGATGACCGCATCGTGCCCGATGAAACCCCGCTGCCCTACCCGTTCAAGAGCGGCGATGAACTGCTGGCGCAGACCGCGCGCAGTGGCCTGAGCATCGCCCAGCTGATGTTCGAGAACGAAAAGTGCTGGCGCAGCGAGGACGAGATCCGCGCCCAGCTGCGCGAGATCTGGAGCGCGATGCAGTCGTGCGTGGCGCGCGGCATCCGCGAGGAAGGCGTGTTGCCGGGCGGCCTGAAGGTCGGCCGTCGTGCACCGGCGCTGTACCGCGAGCTGTCGTCCAAGCCCGAAGCGGCGATGCGCGACCCGCTGACCACGCTGGACTGGGTCAACCTGTACGCACTGGCGGTGAACGAGGAGAACGCTGCCGGTGGCCGCGTGGTCACCGCGCCGACCAACGGCGCGGCCGGCGTACTGCCGGCGGTGCTGCACTACTTCGACCGCTTCTGCCCGGGCGCGAACGAACAGCGCGTGTTCGACTTCCTGCTGACCTCGGCGGCGATCGGCATCCTGTACAAGGAAAACGCCTCGATTTCCGGCGCCGAAGTCGGCTGCCAGGGCGAAGTGGGCGTGGCCTGTTCGATGGCCGCCGGCGGCCTGGTCGCAGCGTTGGGCGGCAACCCCAGCCAGATCGAGAACGCCGCGGAAATCGGCATGGAGCACAACCTGGGGCTGACCTGCGACCCGATCGGCGGGCTGGTGCAGATCCCGTGCATCGAGCGCAATGCAATGGGTGCGGTGAAGGCGATCAATGCCTCGCGCATGGCCATGCGTGGCGACGGCAAGCACAAGGTCTCGCTGGACAAGGTCATCAAGACCATGCGCGATACCGGCCGCGACATGCAGGACAAGTACAAGGAAACCAGCCGTGGTGGCCTGGCGGTGAACGTCATCGAGTGCTGAGGGGTAGCGCCGCGGGCTGGGTTCGGGCCCTCGGTAGAGTCGACTGTCAGTCGACTATCGCGCGCAGCGCGGGAATTCCGCGCGTTGTTCGAGGGTAGTCGACCAACGGTCGACTCTACCTCACGGGGCGACACCGTCACGGTGTTCCGGTTAGGCTCGGGGCTCCCCTGCCCCGGACTGTCCCATGCGCGTGATCGCTGCCGCCCTGCTTGCCTGCCTGCCCCTTTCCGCGCTGGCTGCGCCAACCTACGGCCCGCGCCTGGAAGGCTTCGATTACGGCTACCCGGTGAAGACCTTCGCCCTGCAATCGCAGGGCCAGCCGCTGGAAATGACCTACCTGGACGTCACCCCGAAACGGAAGGCGGTCGGCGTGGTGGTGCTGCTGCACGGCAAGAACTTCTGCGCGGCCACCTGGCAGCAGACCATCGCACCGCTGGTGGCCGCCGGTTACCGGGTGATCGCTCCGGACCAGATCGGCTTCTGCAAGGCCAGCAAGCCCGAGCGTTACCAGTATTCGTTCGGCCAGCTGGCCGCCAACACCCATGCGCTGCTGCAGCAGCTGCAGCTGGGCGACCAGCCGGTGCACGTGGTCGGCCATTCGATGGGCGGCATGCTCGCCATCCGCTACGCGCTGATGTACCCGCAGGACCTGCGCAGCCTGTCGCTGGTCAATCCGATCGGCCTGGAAGACTGGAAGGCACTGGGCGTGCCGTGGCGCAGCGTCGATGAGTGGTATGCCGGCGAACTGAAAACCAGCTATGACAGCATCCGCCGCTACCAGCTGGACGTGTACTACGACGGCCACTGGAAGCCCGCCTACGAACAGTGGGCGCGCATGCAGTCGGGCATGTACGAAGGGGCCGGCAAGCAGGCGGTGGCCTGGAGCCAGGCGCTGACCTCGGACATGGTGTTCAACCAGCCCGTGGTCTACGAGCTGAAGCACCTGCAGGTGCCGACCGCGTTATTCATCGGCCAGAAGGACCGCACCGCGATCGGCCGCGACCGCGCCTCACCCGAGCTGAAGGCTACGCTGGGTGACTACCCTGCGCTGGGCAAGGCGGCGGCCGCTGCCATTCCCAACGCGACCCTGGTCGAATTCGCCGCGCTGGGGCATTCGCCGCAGGTGCAGGATCCCAAGCAGTTCAACGCCGCGCTGTTGAGGGTGTTGAAGACCCGTTGAAATACCGATCCGCCGGGCCAGGTCCGGCGGACATGGAGGGTAGCGCCGGGCCATGCCCGGCGAGCGCAGCAGCAGGCCGTCAACCGGCAATGCGCAGCACATCATCCAACAGTGCTGCGGCGGTCACTTCCGCACCCGCACCCGGGCCCTGGATCAGCAGCGGCTGCTGGCGATAGCGGTCGCTGTGGATGGCCACGCGGTTGTCGGTGCCCGCACCCTGCGCCAGTGGATGATCGGCCGGCAGTTCGCGCAGTCCAACCTGCGCCCCCTCGGCATCGACACGGCCGACGAAGCGCAGCACGCGGCCCTGTGCGTGCGCCTGCTGCCAACGCGCCTGCAGCGGCGCATCCAGCTGCTCCAGCGCGGCCAGCGCCTCACCCAGCGGCAATGCCGCCAGCGCCGCCGGCACCAGTGAATCCACCTGCACCTGCGCCGCATCCAGCGCCAGCCCGCTGCTGCGGGCCAGGATCAACAGCTTGCGCCGCACATCCTCGCCGGACAGGTCCACGCGCGGATCGGGCTCGGTGTAACCGGCCTCCAGCGCTTCGCGCACTGCCACCGAGAACGGCGAACGGCCGTCGTAGCGATGGAACAGCCAGGCCAGCGACCCGGACAGCACGCCTTCGATGGCATGGATGTGGTCACCGCCGGCCACCAGCGCGCGCAGGCTGCTCAACAACGGCAGGCCGGCACCCACCGTGGCGCTGTCACCGTAGCGCGCACCGCTGTCGGCACAGCTTTCGGCGATGGCCTGTGCGCGTGCCAGCTGCGCGCCGCGGCCCAGCTTGTTGGCCGTCACCACGTGCACGCCGCGGGCCAGCCACTGCACGTGGCGTGCGGCCACGTCCTCGCTGGCGGTGGCATCCACCACCACGTCACCGCGTTCCAGGCCCTCGGTGCTGGCCCACGGCGGCGAGCTCTGCCCATCGCGCGGGGCGCGCCGCGCCAGTTCCAGCGGCAGCGCGAGGTCACGGTCGATCGCCAGCGCCGTGCGCGAGTTGGCCAGCCACTGCACGCTGGGCAGGTCCAGCCCACGTGCCTGCAATGCCTGGTAGCGCTGCACGAACGCCGTGCCCACCGTGCCGGTGCCGAGCAGGGCCAGGCGGCCACCGCCGAGCGCGGGAATGTCAGCGGCCAGCGCGCTCATGCATCCACCACCTGTTTGCGACGTACTGCAGCGCCGATCACCGCTTCGGCGCGCTGCAGCGCGGCGTCGAGATCGGCCAGCAGGTCACGCTCGGCTTCGATGCCCACCGACAGGCGCAGCAGGCCTTCGCTGATGCCGGCGGCGGCACGTGCCTCGGCGGTCATCGCCGCATGGGTCATGGTGGCCGGGTGCGCGACCAGGCTTTCAACGCCGCCCAGCGATTCGGCCAGGGTGAAGTAGCGCAGGCCATCGACAAAGGCGCGCACCGCGGCATGCGGATCCTCACCTTCGCAGGCCGCCAGCTCGAAGGAGAGCATGGCGCCGAAACCGCTCTGCTGGCGCGCGGCGATGGCGTGGCCGGGATGGTCGGCCAGGCCGGGGTAGTAGACGCGTGCCACGGCCGGATGCGCATCCAGCAGTGCCACGATCGAGGCGGTGTTCTCCTGGTGCGCGCGCAGGCGTGCATCCAGCGTGCGCAGGCCGCGCAGGGTCAGGAAGGCATCGAACGGCGAACCGGTCAGGCCCAGCGCGTTGCCCCACCACACCAGCTGCTCGTGCACCGCCGGGTCGCGCGCGATCACCGCGCCGCCGACCACGTCACTGTGGCCGTTGATGTACTTGGTGGTCGAATGCAGCACCACGTCGGCACCGAACGACAGCGGCTGCTGCAGGGCCGGCGACAGGAAGGTGTTGTCCACCACGACAAGCGCACCGGCCTTGTGCGCGGCATCGATGACGAAGCGCAGGTCGGTGATGCGCAGCAGCGGGTTGGACGGCGTTTCCACCAGCACCAGCTTCGGCTGGCTGGCCAGCGCCTGTGCCAGCGCACGCGGGTCGGTCAGGTCGGCGGTGACCAGGGTGAAGTGGCCCTTCTTGGCCAGTGCATTGAACAGGCGCCAACTGCCGCCGTAGGCATCGTGCGGCACCACCAGGGTATCGCCCGGCTGCAGCAGTGCGTTCAGTACCAGGTTGATGGCGCCCATGCCGGTGGCGGTGATGACGCCGCCAGCGCCGCCTTCCAGTTCGGCCAGTGCTTCGCCCAGCAGGTCGCGGGTCGGGTTGCCGCTGCGCGTGTAGTCGTACTGCCGCTTGTTGCCGAAGCCATCGAAACTGAAGTTCGACGACAGCACGATCGGCGGGGTGACCGCACCGTGGGCGGTGTCGCGGTCGATGCCGGCGCGGACAGCGGCAGTGGTGCGGCTACAGGACGGCTCGTTGGCGTACAGGCTCATGCGGACTCTCCAGAGGTACGGAAGGCGGTAGCGAGGATCGCGTCGATGCGATCGGTTTCTTTGAGGAAGGCGTCGTGGCCGTAGGGCGAGCGCAGCACGCGCAGGCTGCCGCGCGGGCCCAGCCCTTCGACCAGGCCGACCAGGTCGGCCAGCGGCACCAGGCGGTCACCCTCCACCGCCACCACCACGGTGGGCAGCAGGATGGCGGCGGGGTCCACGCGGTGCAGGTCGATCGATTCGGACAGGCGCAGGTAGGCGGTCACCGGCGTGCGCGCGACGTACTGCGCACCGGCGGCATCGAGGTAGTCTTCGGCGGCCACGCGCACGCGGCCGTTGACCACTTCCGGCGCCGCATCGAAGCGCTCGCCGAATTCTTCCGGGGTGCGGTAGCTGAGCATGGCGAACTGGCGGGCCAGCGCCAGGCCATGGTCCTCGCCACACTGCAGCTGGCCCAGCGCAACAGCGCGGCGCTGCAGGGCGCGCCAGGCGGCGGCATACGGATGCGGGCGGTGCGCACCGCTGGCCAGGACCAGCTGGCGCACGCGGCGGCGGTGGCGGATTGCGAACTGCTGGCCGACCAGCGCGCCATAGGAGTAGCCGACGAAGGCCTTCAGCACGCCGATGCCGAGATGATCGAGCAGCAGCGCCAGCGCATCGGCCTGGTCGGCGGTGTCGATCGGCACGTCCAGCGCACCGTCGGCACCGATGAAATCGAAGGCCAGCACGCGCAGCTGCTGCGGATCCAGCGCGCGGCCGCTGCCGACCAGGCGCTCGGCCCAGCCCTTCTCGCTGAACTGTGCATTGGAGGCGACATGGCGGTGGGCGGAAATGCCACCGGCCAGCACCACCACCGGCGCGTTGGCCGGCCCCACCCACTCGTAGCGCAGGCGCACCGGGCTGGCCCCGGCGTGGCGCATCGACAGCACGGCAGCGAACTCGCCGCGCTCGGCGTGCACGCGGTCATCGACCGGCACGCTGACAGGGACAAAGGATTCGGGGCGGGCGGCGGTGCTGGGGGCGAAGCTCATGGCGGGATCCGTGTGGGAAATCGGCCATCGAGCCTTCGCAGGGCTCGCGTTCGAGATGCACGTGCGGTGCATGGTTCGAACCATCTTTCGGTGGACGCCACGGTCCCCGCAGGATTTGGCACCTACGCAGACGCTTTCGCGCCTGCGGGCTGCCCCGGCTTCAAAGGGCCTGTCCCTCTGCCGGTCTCGATGGTGGAGCCACGATGCCAGCCCTTTCCGGGCATGTCAATCCCTTCATGCGGATAAAGCGATGGAATAAATGAACCGCCATTCCGGGAACTGCGACCGGTCCCCGCGTTCAGGATCCGCTACAGTCGCCAGCGCCCTTTCCGCTGGATCCGTCGATGCCCCGCCTGCCCCTTCCCTGCCTGCTGCTGTGCCTGCTGGCCAGCGCAACCGTCCACGCCAGCGACTGGCGCCAGGGCTGGGGACTGGTGGCGAAGGCAGGTGCGGCCGCGGCCGGCAACGATGCCCCGCAGGCCGCGCCGACCACCCGGCTGCAGCTGCAGGCGATGGGCGGGCAATGGCAGGCGCGCATCGACAACCCGTTGGCAGGCCCGGTGCAGATCGAGCTGCGGCCGGCGCCCGGCGGCGCCATCGACGGCCTGCCGCTGCGTTCGCTGGTACAGGGCGGTGGCAGCCTGGTGGTTGGCCACCTGCCGGCCCCGGCCGATGGCCGCAGCCTGGAGGTGCGCCTGCAGTCGGTGCCGGGCAACCCCGCCGCACGGGCCGAGGACGTAGCCTACAGGCTGCCCTTCCAGGCGCCACGGCTGCGCGTGGACCAGGCCCCGAACGGACGCTTCAGCCACCAGGACGAAGAGAACCGCGACGCGGTGGATTTCGCCCTGCCCGAGGCCACCCTGGTGATGGCTGCGCGCGAGGGCACGGTGATGCAGGTGCAGGATGGCTTCAAGGCCAACGGCCAGGACCGCGAGCGCGATGCCGGCCGTGCCAATTTCATCCGCATCCTGCACAGCGACGGCAGCATGGCGCTGTACGGCCACCTGCAGGCGGGCGGCATGCGCGTGCGTCCCGGCCAGGCGGTGCAGGCCGGGCAGCCGATCGGGTTGTCCGGCAACAGTGGCTACAGCACCGCGCCGCACCTGCACTTCGTGGTCCAGGTCAACCGCGGCATGGGCCTGCGCTCGGTGCCGGTGCGTATTTTCACCGCGCAGGGCCAGCTGCAGTTCGCCCGCCAGGGCGAGGCCGACGGCGGCACCGGGCGCTGACCGGCCCCGGCCGGTATAATCGGGCGCTTATCTCTTTGAAAAGCGCCCCGGGCGGGCGCCACTGCCATGTCCGAAGTCGCCAACGAAGCGTCGCGTCGCCGCACCTTCGCCATCATTTCCCACCCTGACGCCGGCAAGACCACGCTGACCGAAAAGCTGCTGCTGTTCGGAGGCGCGATCCAGATGGCCGGTTCGGTGAAGGGCCGCAAGGCCGCCCGCCACGCGACGTCCGACTGGATGGCGCTGGAAAAAGAGCGCGGCATCTCCGTCACCTCCTCGGTGATGCAGTTCCCGTACGAAGGCAAGATCGTCAACCTGCTCGACACCCCCGGCCACGCCGACTTCGGCGAGGACACCTACCGCGTGCTGACCGCGGTGGACTCGGCGCTGATGGTGATCGACGTGGCCAAGGGCGTCGAAGAACGCACCATCAAGCTGATGGAAGTGTGCCGCCTGCGCGACACCCCGATCATGACCTTCATCAACAAGCTCGACCGCGAGGGCAAGGACCCGATCGAGCTGCTGGATGAAGTGGAGACCGTGCTGGGCATCCAGTGCGCGCCGGTCACCTGGCCGATCGGCATGGGCCAGCGCCTGAAGGGCGTGGTGCACCTGCTGACCGGCGAAGTGCACCTGTACGAACCGGGCCGCAATTTCACCCGCCAGGATTCGACCATCTTCCCGTCCATCGATGCGCCCGGCCTGGCCGAGAAGATCGGTGCACAGATGCTGGCCGAACTGCGCGATGAACTGGAACTGGTGCAGGGCGCCAGCCACCCGTTCGACCTGGATGCCTACCGCGCCGGCAAGCAGACCCCGGTGTTCTTCGGTTCGGGCGTGAACAACTTCGGCGTGCAGCCGCTGCTGGACTTCTTCGTCGAGCATGCGCCGTCGCCGCAGGCACGCTCCACCACCGGCCGCGAGATCGCCCCGGAAGAGAACAAGCTGACCGGCTTCGTGTTCAAGATCCAGGCCAACATGGACCCGCAGCACCGTGACCGCGTCGCCTTCATGCGCGTCTGCTCGGGCCGTTTCAGCGCCGGCATGAAGACCTTCCACGTTCGCACCGGCAAGGACATGAAGCTGGCCAACGCGCTGACCTTCATGGCCAGCGACCGCGAGATCGCCGCCGAGGCGTGGCCGGGCGATGTGATCGGCATCCACAACCACGGCACCATCTCCATCGGCGATACCTTCACCGAAGGCGAGGCAGTCACCTTCACCGGTATTCCCAACTTCGCCCCGGAGCTGTTCCGCCGTGCGCGCCTGCGCGATCCGCTCAAGCTCAAGCAGCTGCAGAAGGGCCTGGCCCAGCTGTCGGAAGAAGGCGCGACCCAGTTCTTCCGCCCGCTCACCAGCAACGACCTGATCCTGGGCGCGGTGGGTGTGCTGCAGTTCGACGTGGCCGCCTACCGCCTGAAGGACGAGTACGGCGTGGAAGCCACCTTCGAGCAGGTCAGCGTGACCACCGCGCGCTGGGTCCACTGCAGCAACGAGAAGAAGCTGGAAGAGTTCCGCGAAAAGAACGCGCTGAACCTGGCCCTGGATGCGGCCGGCCACCTGGTCTACCTGGCGCCGACCCGGGTAAACCTGCAGCTGGCCCAGGAACGCGCGCCGGACGTGCGCTTCTCGGCCACCCGCGAAGCGGCGCATACCGTCCCGGCGGGCTGACGCAAGGGGCGCCGATTCATCGACCATACGGTGGCGGGGGTGCACGCGCCCGCCATCGCGGCGATGATAGGGGGGCTGCGGGTCCCCCTCCCCGCGAAATCCGTCCCTGCCATGTCCTCCACGACTGTTGCTTCCATCCGTGAAGAAATCGCCAGCGCCCTGACCCACGGGCTCGGCGCCGTGTTCGCGCTGGCCGCCAGCGCCGTACTGATCACCCTGGCCGCCATCTACGGCGACGGCTGGCAGCTTGCCAGCGCCATCGTGTTCGGTATCGCCCTGCTGCTGCTGTACACCGCTTCCACGCTGTACCACGCCATCCAGCACCCTAAGGCGAAGGGCCGCCTGAAGGTCTTCGACCACTGCGCGATCTACGTGCTGATTGCCGGTACCTACACGCCATTCACCCTGATCGGCCTGCGCGGGCCGTGGGGCTGGGGCCTGTTCACCGCCATCTGGGCCCTGGCCTTGGGCGGCGTGGTGTTCAAGCTGTTCTATACCGGCCGTTTCAAGGCCCTCTCCACCGGCATCTACATCGCCATGGGCTGGCTGGTGATCGTGGCGATCAAGCCGATGTGGGCTTCTATCGACGGCGGCACGCTGGCCTGGCTGTTCGCCGGCGGCCTGTCCTACACGCTGGGCACCTACTTCTACCACCGCGAATCGATCCCCTATTCGCACGCGATCTGGCACCTGTTCGTGATCGGCGGCAGCGTCTGCCACTTTGTTGCGGTGACCATGCAGGTGCTGTAGCGCGGCCGTTCGGCGCCAATGTGCACGCCATGCACATGAGCGCTTCGCGCCCCGTCCACCCGGATGGGGCAACCATGGCAGCGTGAATGCTGCCCCTGCCCCTGCTGCGCCGCGCACGTCGCGCTGGCGCCTCCGCCGCCCCGGCCCGCGTGGCCAGCGCTGGCTGGCCGTGCTGGTGTTCCTGCTGGCCGCACTGCTGATCCTCATCGCACTGTGGGACTGGAACTGGTTCAAGGGCCCGGTGGAACGCGCGGTCCAGGCCCGTACCGGGCGCGCCCTGCACATCGGCCACCTGGACGTCGACCTCGGCCGTACCAGCACCATCCGCGCCGATGCGATCACCTTTGCCAATGCCACGTGGTCCAAGCAGGCCAACATGGCCAACGCCGATCGCGTGGAAATCGACATCCGGGTCTGGCCGCTGCTGCGCGGCAGCATCCAGTTGCCCGAAGTGCGCCTGACCCGGCCCGACGTCCTGCTGGAAACCTCCCCGCGCAAGGGCGAGCCCGGCAATTGGGATTTCCTGCCCGTCAGCGATGGCAAGAGCTCGCTGCAACTGAAGGGTCTGCGCATCGACGACGGGCGCCTGCAGTTCCTCGACGCGCTGGGCCGCACCGACATCCGTGTCGGCGTGCGCAGTGGCGAAGCAAAACAGGCCGACGCCGCGCCCCCTCTGCTGGTGAAAGGCCAGGGACGCTGGCAGGGCAATCCGTTCACCCTCAGTGGCGGCACTGAATCGCCGCTGCAGCTGACCGACAGCGAGCATCCGTTCCGCATCCACCTGGACGGTCGCGCCGGCGGCACCCACGCCGTGGCAACCGGCACGCTGACCAACCCGTTCGCGCTGCAGGTGTTCGACCTTCAGTTCGCGCTGAGTGGCCAGGACCTGGCCGACCTCTACCCGCTGCTCGGCATCGCCATACCGCCCTCGCCGCCGTATGCGCTCGATGGCCGGCTCAAGCGCGACCACAACGTGTGGCGTTACGAAGGGTTCACCGGCAAGGTCGGCGACAGCGACCTGGGCGGCACCCTGCAGTTCGAAGTGGGCCGTGAGCGTCCGCGCCTGACCGCCACCCTTGAATCGCGCCGGCTCGATTTCGACGACCTCGCCGGCTTCGTCGGTGCCCCGCCGAAGACCGGCGGCGGCGAGACCGCCAACGCCGAACAGAAGGCGCAGGCCGCCCAGGTTGCCGCCAGCCCGCGCGTGCTGCCGGACACGCCGTACAACCTGGGCAAGCTGCGCGCGATGGATGCCGACGTGCGCTGGAAGGCCCACCGCATCAATGCGCCGTCGCTGCCGCTGGACGACATGGACGCGCACCTGCTGCTGGACGATGGCGTGCTGCGCCTGGACCCGCTCAACTTCGGCGTCGCCGGCGGTGACATCCGCAGCACCATCCGCATGGACGCGCGCCAGCCGCAGATTGCCACGGCCCTGAAGGCCAGCGTGCGCGGCGTGCAGCTGGGCCAGTTGTTCCCGGACGCGAAGCTGGCCGAACAGGCCAAGGGTGGCATCAGCGGCCAGATCGACCTGGCCGGCCGCGGCAACTCCATCGCCGCGATGCTCGGCAGCAGCAGCGGCGATGTCGGCGTGGCGATGGGCCGCGGCCATGTCGGCAACCTGGTGATGGAACTGGCTGGGCTGGACATCACCGAGTCGCTGAAATTCCTGTTCACCGGTGACCGGCAGATTCCCCTGCGCTGCGCCTTCGCCGATTTCGGCGTACGCGACGGCCTGATGACCAGCCGCGCGCTGGCGGTGGACACCACCGACACCATCATCATCGGCGAAGGCACCGTGAGCCTGCGCGATGAGCAGATGGACCTGCTGCTGAAGCCGCGGCCGAAGGACAAGAGCATCCTGGTACTGCGTTCACCGCTGCGCATCGGCGGCACGTTCAAGGATCCCTCGTTCCGCCCGGACTTCAAGGCCCTGGGCCTGCGCGGTGCGGTTGCGCTGGCCCTGGGGACGATCGCCCCGCCGGCAGCGCTGCTGGCCACGATCGAAACGGGGCCGGGCAAGGATGCCAACTGCGGTGGGCAGTACGCGAAGTAGAAGCGTTTGTTCGCGGCGCCTTCCGGTTCATGGGATGAGGCGGAGGGCTATCGCAGGCAGGACACGCGGTAAATACGTCCATGTAGCTCGTAGGCGCCATCCATGGCGCCTACGGTCCTGCCTGCGATAGCCCTCCGCCTCCTTACAGTTTCCTGCGCGCGCGGAACGAGAGCGGGAATTCAAAAGAAAAGAGCAAAAAGCCAAATCAAAAGCTGTGCCAACCAAGGTTGGCAGCTACCAGAAGCGGGGGCTGCGAGTGCATGCACCGCGCTCGCGGGAACGTGTCTGGAGGCGGAGGGCATGGCCGTGCAGGACCGTTGGCGCCATGGATGGCGCCATCGAGCCCCCATGGATGGGTTTACGGCGTGTCCTGCACGGCCATGCCCTCCGCCTCCCCACGCATCAGGAAGGCGCTGCAGTTGCTCTAGATTTGGCCGTCAGCTTTCAGCGGGCCGGCGGGCTGCAAGCCCGCCAGCGAAAAACTCACCCCGCCACGATGTACTGCTGAAGCTGGTCCAACTCCCGCCGCTGCGCGTCGATCACCGCCTTCACCAGGTCGCCGATCGAAATCACCCCCAGCACCGATCCGCCCTCCACCACCGGCAGGTGACGGATGCGGTAGTCGGTCACCAGCTGCAGGCAGTGCTCCACCTGCTCGCCCGGCGACACCGTCACCACCTTCGCCGTCATGATTTCGGACACCGCCGTATCGCGCGAGGAACGATCGTGCAGCACGATCTTGCGCGCGTAATCGCGCTCAGACAGGATCCCGACCAGTCGCGGCCCGTCCATCACCAACACCGCACCAATGCCCTTCTGCGCCATCAGCCGGATCGCATCGATCACCGCCGCGCCGGGCGCGACCGCATGCACTTCAGGGGACTTGCCGTCCAACAGTTGCCGTACCGACGTCATCTGCCTGCCCTCCCAGGGTGGGTTGCAGGCCCGAGTCTGCCACGGAAGGTGCTAGCCACGCGTCAACCAAGTACAGCGGCCGCTGCTTGGACTCCTCGTACAGGCGGCCCAGGTACTCCCCGATCAGCCCCAGGGCGATCAGCTGCACGCCGCCCAGGAACAGGATCACCGCCATCATCGTCGGCCAGCCCGCCACACGGTCGCCGTACAGGGCGGCCTTGACGATCACCCACACGCCAAACACGAACGCCGCCGCGGCGGTCGCCAGGCCCAGGTAGGTCGCTGCCCGCAACGGGACGGTGGAAAATCCGGTGATGCCTTCCAGGGCGAAGTTCCACAGGTTCCAGAGGCTGAACTTGCTGTTGCCGGCCAGCCGCGCATGGCGGTGGTAGGGCACGGCCACGCGGCGGAAGCCCACCCAGCTGAAGAGGCCTTTCATGAAGCGATGGCGCTCGCGCATCTCGCGCAGCGCGCTCAGCGCGCGCGCCGAAAGCAGGCGGAAGTCGCCGGTATCGGCGGGAATCGGCGTGCGCGAGAGGCGGCCGATCACGCGGTAGAACAGGGCCGCCGTGGTCCGCTTGCTCCAGCTTTCGCCGTCGCGCACCCGGCGCGTGCCGTAGACGTTGTCGTAGCCTTGCTTCCAGTACGCGACGAAGGCCGGCACCAGTTCCGGCGGATCCTGGCCATCGGCATCGAGGATCATCGCCGCCCCTTCGCGCACCTGGTCCAGGCCCGCGGTCAGCGCGGCCTCCTTGCCGAAGTTGCGCGACAGCCGCAATGCCGAGACGCGCGGATCGGGATGGGCCAGGTGTTCGATCACTGCCCAGGTGGCGTCGGTGCTGCCGTCATCGACGTACAGGATGTGGCCGTCGACATCGTCCAGCGCGTCGAGCACCGCGCACAGGCGCGGGTGCAGCTGGGGCAGCGCCAGTTCCTCGTTATGGGCGGCGATGACGAAGGTCAGGCGTTGGCGGCTCATGCCTGGATTGTACGTCGCTGGCGGGCTTGCAGCCCGCCGGCCCGCTAAAAGCTGACGGCCAAATCTAGAGCAACTGCAGCGCCTTCCGGATGCGTGGGGAGGCGGAGGGCATGGCCGTGCAGGACACGCGGTAAATACGTCCATGTAGCTCGTAGGCGCCTTGCTCGAGTGCGCTGTCCTGCGCACTCGGCAAGACCGGGGTTGGGCGTCCTGCCCAACCCGCCCGAGGCATGCCTCGGGCCCATGGCGCCTACGGTCCTGCACGGCCATGCCCTCCGCCTCTGGACAGGTTCCCGCGAGCGCGGTGCATTTCAGTACCGATCATCCGCTCCTGGTAGCTGCCAACCTTGGTTGGCACAGCTTTTGATCCTGCTTCTTCTTTTGATTTTGAATTCCCGCTCTCGTTCCGCGCGCGCAGGAAACTGTCCGGAGCCGGAGCAAGGCGGCAGGCAGGACCGTGAGGCGCATGGATGCGCCGACCGAGCCCCCATGGACGGGTTTACGGCGTGTCCTGCCTGTCGCCTTGCTCCGGCTCCAAGCACAGAAAAACGAGGCGCCGCGAAACGATCAACCGTCACTCCTCCAGATACCCCGCCCCGCCCAGCTGCCGGGCCTGCCGCTGTATCCACGCCGCCCGCCGCTGCACGTACGGCCCCGGCTTGGCCGCGTTGTACCGCCGCGGCGCCGGCAGCACCGCCGCCAACCGCGCACTCTCGCCCGGTGCCAGCCGCGCCGCGTCCTTGCCCCAGAACGTCCGTGCCGCTGCCTGTGCGCCGTACACGCCATCGCCGAACTCGGCGATGTTGGCGTACATCTCCAGAATGCGTTCCTTCGGCCAGAACGCCTCGATCAATACCGTGTACCAGACCTCCAGGCCCTTGCGGATCCAGCTGCGGCCCTGCCACAGGAACAGGTTCTTGGCCACCTGCTGGCTGATCGTGCTGGCCCCGCGCAGGCGCCCGCCCTTGGCGTTGTGGTCACGCGCCTTCTCGATGGCCTGCAGGTCGAAACCGTTGTGGTCGGGGAAGCGCTGGTCCTCGGCCGCCACCAGCGAGATCGGCAGGCTCGGGGCCATCTGGTCCAGGTCGCGCCACTGGTAATGCAGCCGGTAGGACCAGTCACCCTCGCCCAGCGCTTCGCCGTAGCGCCACAGCATCACCGTGGACAACGGCGGGTCGATGAAGCGCAGCACCAGCACCTGCAGGCAACTGAAGCCCACGAACAGCACCGGCAGCCACAGCAACCGCTTCCAGCGCCAGCGTCGGCGCGCCGGCGTGGTCGCTGCGGCCCCTGCGGCCTCCACCTTGTCCTGCTCTCCCCCTGCCCCCATTACTGGTGCATCCTTCTCATGCCTGGTTGTCGGCGCATTATCCGGCAACCGCCCCTGTTTACGCGCGATGTGAGCCGATGACCGCCCAACCCGATTCCCTGATCCGCTTCCTGCTGCCCGACGCCGGCGTCCGTGGCGTGCACGTGCAACTGCAGGCCACCTGGCAGGAAATCCTGTCCCACGCCGTCTACCCGGACAACGCCGCCGAGCTGCTCGGCGAGGCCTGCGTGGCCTCGGCCCTGTTCACCGGCCACACCAAGGTGGACGGCCGCCTGTCCATCCAGCTGCGCAGCAACACCGGCCTGCGCACCCTGTTTGCCGAGTGCACCGCCGCCGGCACCCTGCGCGGCATCGCCCAGTTGGCCGACGGCGCCGACGCGCCGCGCGACCTGTCCAGCCTGGGCAGCGACGCCCTGCTGGCGATCACCATCGAGAACCCGGGCCTGGACCCGCGCGAACCGCAGCGCTACCAGAGCCTGGTGGCACTGACCGCGCCGGCGCTGGATGAGGCGTTCGAGGACTACTTCCGCCAGTCCGAGCAGCTGCCGACCCGCCTGCTGCTGGCCGCCGACCGCAACGGCGCCGTGGGCCTGCTGCTGCAGAAACTGCCCGGCGACGAAGGCGACGACGACGGCTGGGCCCGCGCCAGCGCCCTGTTCGACACCCTGGGCAAGGCCGAACTGCTGGCCACCCCGGCCGAGCAGATGCTGCACCGCCTGTTCCACGAGGAGAAGCCGGAACTGATGGGCAGCAGGCCGCTGGCCTTCGGCTGCTCCTGCTCGCACGAGCGGGTGGCCTCGATGCTGGTCTCGCTGGGTGAGGAAGAGGCCCGCGCGGCCGCCGAAGACACCGGTTCGGTGGACGTGCGCTGCGAATTCTGCGGACGGGAGTATCACTTTCCTTTGACGGAGTTCGGCATACTGTTCCACGGTGCCGAGGGGACTGTACCGGCACCTGAACGACTTCAATGAATGAGCAGGTCTTGTGTTCTGGGGAGGATCAAGGCTTGTTAAGATTTCATAAACACCCTAGGATCGAGTTCCCGCCCCAGCGGGAACTTCCGCTGGTCATCCCTGTCTGAACTGGTCCGATGCGTACCTTCCTGCGTCTACCGCTGGCCCTGCTGATCGCCCTTGGCGCGATCACGGGCGCGCATGCGCAGAGCAAGGACACCCGCACCGTGCTGCCGGTCTGGAACAAGGGCAGCGGCAAGGTCGAGGCCCTGCTGTACCTGGAACCGACCGGTGAACAGGCCGCCGGTGCCCGCTGGCACTTCGGCCGCAACTCGCTGGACGCCGCCTTCGGCCTGTCCTCGGGCGATTCGCTGGGCCTGCTGTGCAACAGCAGCAGCGGCACCAGCATCAGCGGCCTGGCCAGCCAGTGCATGCTGGCCAGCCTCGGCGATGACGATGACGGCATCGGCCCGAACTCCCGTCGCCTGACCGGCACGGCCGCGTTGAACCGGGGCGTCAACCGCCTGGGCATCACCGCCGGTACCAGCCGCGAGACGCTGCCGGCCTGGCTGGCCTCGCCAAACAAGACCCCGTCCCTGCGCGCCGAGCAGAACGACCTGACCGTGTTCGCCCAGCGCAACATCGGCCGCGAAGGCTTCGTCTCCATCGCCGGTACCTACGCCAAGGCGCGCCTGGTGCCGATTTCCGATGCATCGCCGGCACTGGTCGACCGTTGGGACAGCAAGAGCCTGAGCCTGGGTGCCGGCTACGGCAACTTCACCGGCAGCATCATCGGCCGCGTGGTTGACGTTCCCGGCAAGCCGGGCAAGTGGGAGGGCCTGGGCATCGGCCTGACCTGGCGTACCCCGTGGTCGGGGCAACTGACCGTCGGCGCCGAGAACGTGATCAGCCGCGGCAAGAATCCGTTCTCCCCGCGCAACGAAAGCAACGACGACGGCACCGTGCCGTACGTCCGCTACGAGCAGGACCTGTAAGCGGTCCAAGCGCGTGATACATCGACGGATGGAACAGAGGGCGCCTGCGGGGCGCCCTTCTTGTTTCCGCGCGTAACGACGCCGCTGATGCCGGCCCCGCCTGATACATAGCGAAACATCACGACATATATCAACAGAAACTTTTTTCCTGACAAAACGATACTCAGCGCCCGGCTGTGTCTCAGTCATGTACCACAAGTCATTGAATCGAAAAGATTCCGTAGGCCTGAATTGAGGGCTCCGGCGCGCTGTTAACGCAGCTTTAATTTTTCGGAAGCCGCCGTTACTATCGATTCAGCCTCGCGTTTTTTGGAGCGGCCTTTTTCGCCCCGCACGCAGGCAATAACCCAGCCAAGATTTCCTTGGAGAGAGAGAGCCAATGAATTTCAAGTCCAACAAGCTGCGCGATGCGGTTGTCATCGCGCTGGTCGCCGGTTCATCCGTCGCGACCGCCCAGGCCCAGGAGGCCACCTCGGGTGCGACCAACCTGGATCGCATCCAGGTCACCGGTTCGCGCATCCGCTCGGTTGACGTCGAAACCGCCCAGCCGATCTTCACGGTGTCCTCCGAGGACATCAAGAAGTCCGGCCTGGTCAGCGTCGGCGACATCCTGCAGAACCTCACCGTCTCCGGCACCCAGACCTTCAGCAAGGCCGCCGTGCTGACCTCCAACCCGGAACAGGGCGGCCAGTACGTCAACCTGTACAACCTGGGCGAGCAGCGCACCCTGGTGCTGGTCAACGGCAAGCGTTGGACGTCCAGCCTGGCTGGCTTCACCGACATGTCGACCATCCCGGCCTCGCTCATCGAGCGCATCGAAGTGCTGAAGGACGGCGCCTCGGCGATCTACGGCTCCGACGCCATCGCCGGCGTGGTCAACATCATCCTGCGCACCAATTTCGAAGGCGCGGAAGTCTCGGCCCTGATCGGCCAGAACGGCCGTGGCGACGGTGAGAAGGAAGCCTACTCCTTCACCATGGGTGCCTCCAGCGATCGCGCTTCGATCCTGTTCGGCGCCAGCTACACCAAGGAAAAGCCGGTCTTCTCCAAGGACCGTGCGCTGACCCGCACCACCTACGGCCCGGGTCGCGAGCTGGATGCACTCAGCGCGACCGGCCCGTGGGGCCGCTTCAATGACCCGCGCGCGGCAGGCACCGTCGGTGCCGGCAACTACCTGGATGACGACGGCAACATCGTCGATGCCGCCAACGGCACCTGGACCCCGAACCAGTGGGTCCTGAACCACAGCGGCACCTACGATGGCGTGGGCGTCGGCGCGGATTCGCGCAACCTGGCCAACTACCACACCGGCGTCACCACCGACGACCGCTTCAACTCCACCCAGCAGATGATGCTGGCGCAGGAGACCGAAACGAAGTCGATCTTCACCGCCGGCAGCTTCGAGATCAATGACTACGTGACCTTCAAGTCCACGGTCATGTACTCCGAGCGCAACTCCGAGCGCCAGGTCGCCGGCTACCCGATGAGCGCCAACGCGCAGCCGACCTACCCGGTCTACATCAGCGGCCAGAGCTACTACAACCCGGTCGGCCAGGACATCACCAGCTGGTTCCGCCGCACGATCGAGATCCCGCGCATCTCGCGCAACGACGTGAAGAGCTACCACTTCGATGCCGCCCTGGAAGGCGCGTTCGATGTGGGCTCCCATGGCTGGAACTGGGATGCGGGCATCAACTACAACAAGTTCGATGTCACCCAGATCAGCACCGGCAACCTCAACCTGCTGGCACTGGAAAAGGCCCTGGGCCCGTCGTTCCTCAATGCACAGGGCGTGGTCCAGTGCGGTACCGCTGCCAACCCGATCGCGCTGGGCACCAGCCTGTCGGCCGGCCAGTGCACCCCGTTCGACGTGCTGGGCGGCCCGTCGGCCTCCACCGCCGACGCGCTGAAGTACATCAACACGCTCGGCCAGGCGACCCAGCAGAGCGTCAGCAAGCAGTACTTCGCCAACATCACCGGTGGTCTGTTCGACATGCCGGGCGACGCAGGCGAGTTCGCCTTCGCGGCAGGCGTCGAGCACCGTGAAGTGTCCGGTTACGACAACCCGGACCAGCTGTCGGCCGCCGGTTACACCACCGATCTGGCTGCAGGCGCCACGTCCGGCAAGTACAAGACCGACGAGGTGTACCTGGAGCTGATGATCCCGCTGCTGAAGGACGTTCCGTTCGCCAAGGAACTGTCGTTCGACGTCGCGTCCCGCTACTCGGACTACGACCGTTTCGGCGACACCACCAACAGCAAGTTCAGCCTGACCTGGAAGCCGGTTGAAGACCTGCTGGTCCGTGCCACCTACGGCAAGGGCTTCCGTGCCCCGACCCTGGACGACACCTTCGGTGGCGGCTCGCAGACCTTCGATGACCTGACCGATCCGTGCGATGCCCGCTTCGGCCAGCTGTCCAACCCGGTTGCGGCTGCCCGCTGCGCCGGCGAAGGCCTGGCACCGACCTTCCGCCAGACCGACAACGCTGGCGTGCCGGTTGCCGCGCGTGAAACCCAGGGCAATGCGCCGTTCCAGGCGGGCGTCGGCAACGCCGACCTCGAGCCGGAATACAGCAAGACCCGTACCGTGGGCCTGGTCTTCAGCCCGCGCTGGGTGCAGGGCCTGGACTTCTCGCTGGACTGGTACAAGATCAGCATCTCCAACGTGATCACTGCGGTCAGCGCGACCTACGTGCTGAACCAGTGCTACAACGGCGTGACCTCGTTCTGTAACTACAGCCGTGATGCCACCACCGGCCAGATCGTGACCCTGAGCCGCGGCAACGCGAACCTGGGCGCCCTGGAAACCGAAGGCTACAACTTCGTCGCCAACTACCGCCTGCCGGAGTTCGCAGCCGGCCAGTTCTCGCTCCGCCTGGACAGCAACTACCTGGTCTCGCTGCGCCAGCAGTCCGACAACGGCGCACCGTGGGATGAGTACGCCGGCTACTGGAACTCGCCGCGCGTGCGCGCCACCTTCGGCGTCAACTGGGCCAAGGGCGACCTGTCGGCCAGCTGGAACCTGCGCTACTACGGCGGCTATCGCGACTTCTGCTACGACGATGACTCGTGCAACGACCCGGATTACCGCACCCCGAACAACGGTTGGGGCGGTGGCGTGGGCGCCAACAAGAAGGGTTCGATCAGCTTCCAGGACGTTTCGCTGACCTGGGCTGCCCCCTGGAATGGTTCGGTCACCGTCGGTGCCCGCAACATCTGGAACAAGCAGCCGCCGATCACCATCTCGCTGACCAACAACAGCTCGTCGTCGATCGACCCGATGCTGGACTACGACCGTTACCTGTTCATGCAGTACACCCAGCGCTTCTGATCAAGGCCGGGCAAGCGTAGTAAAACACCAGGACGGGGCCCTTCGGGGCCCCGTTTCTGTTGGGGCGCCCCGGCCACGCAGGACACGTGGCAGAAACGGCAGGCACGAAAAAGGCCGCAGCGGAACTGCGGCCTCGTGCAGGTACCCGGCGCGGCCGACTCAGCCGTTCGGGATCAGCGTTTCGATCAGGTGCTCGACGTAGGCTTCGAAATCCTCGCGAGCCTGCTTGGGCTGCTGCAGCTGCAGCGACAGCTGCAGGAAGCCGACGTAGGCCGCATAGGCCAGGCGCGCGCGATGGCGTGCATCGGTCGAACTGAGCCCGGCCTGGCGGAACGAGGCCACCAGGTAATCCAGGCGGCGCTGCGAGACACGGTCGATCACCGGCCGCACCATCGGGTGGTCCAGCGCCTTCAGCAGCTCGCTGTAGATGATGTGCGGCTGCACTTCGTGGGCCACCATCTGGAACAGCTGGCGCAGGCGCGCGCGCGGATCGGGGACATCTTCCAGGCTGCCGAACACCTGCTCCTGTTCGAACAGTTCCCAGCGTTCCAGCGCGGCCTGCAGCAGCGCATCGCGCGAGGGGAAGTGCCAGTAGAAGCTGCCCTTGGTCACGCCCAGGCGGCGCGCCAGCGGCTCCACCGCGACGGCGCCCACACCTTGTTCAGCGATCAGGTCGAGGGCCGCCTGTGCCCAGTCTTCGGCACTGAGGCGGCTGTTGCGGCCGGCACGCGGTTCGCCGGCAGAAGCGTCAGGTTGATTCATGGGGTGATTTAACCATACGGCGGGGTTCGTTGCAGTACGCCGTTGCGGCGGAAACCGTCGCGGCACGGGGGATGGCACCTTCCGCAGCGCACCATACTGCATGGTATTGACTTCCATCACCAGCCATCCATACTAGCGAGTATGGTTACGTCCCCTACTCCCGCTGCGTTCCATGACCTGCGCCTGGAGGCGGCCCATGGCGCCCGCCTGGCGGCCACCGCCAGCGACCACGGTCGCCGCGGCCGCGTGCTGTTCGCGCATGGCTTCGGCCAGACCCGCCACGCGTGGAATGCCACCGCCCGGGCACTGTCCGCCGCCGGCCTGCAGACGCTGGCCTACGATGCGCGCGGCCACGGCGATTCGGACTGGAACGCCGCCGACCTGCCCTACCACGGTGAACAGTTTGCTGATGACCTGATCGTGCTGGCCGGCGAGCAGCCGCGCCCGCCGGTACTGGTGGCCGCCTCGATGGGGGGCCTGTTCGGCCTGCTCGCCGAATCGCGCTGGCCCGGCCTGTTCTCGGCGATGGTGCTGGTGGACATCACCCCGCGCTGGGACACCGCCGGCGTCGAGCGCATCCTCGCCTTCATGACCGCCCATCCCGATGGCTTCGCCTCGCTGGCCCAGGCCGCCGATGTCATCTCGGCATACATGCCGCACCGCCCGCGCAAATCCGAGCAGTCGCTGCGTGCGCTGCTGCGCGAGGATGGCCACGGCCGCTGGCGATGGCACTGGGATCCGCGCCTGGTGGCCGAACTGGCCCGCGACAGCGAGCAGCACCAGGACGCGCTGGCCGAGGCCGCGCGGCAGGTGAAGTGCCCGCTGCTGCTGGTCAGTGGTGGCCGCAGCGATCTGGTCACGCCGCAGACCGTCGCCGAATTCCTCGCATTGGCGCCGCACGCACGCCACGTACAGTTGCCGCAGGCCACGCACATGGTCGCCGGTGATGACAACGACGCCTTTACCGCTACTGTGTTGGACTATCTGGACGTGTTGCCTGCGGTGGATGCCGCAGCTTCGTCCGCCACAAACGAGCACGTCACCGGAGCACGCTCATGAGCATCGTTCTTCCCTTCCTCGCCCTGCTGCTGGCAGGCGCGTTCGTCGCCTACCACCGCATGCGCCTGCTGACCTGGACGCTGATCAGCCTGGCGCTGCTGGCGGCCTGCTGGTTCGTGCCCTACGTCAACCAGACCGCGACGATCGTCGCTGCGGCCGTGCTGGCCGTCATCGCCGTGCCGCTGCTGCTGCCGTTCATCCGCAAGCCGCTGCTGACCGGCCCGATGATGAAGGTGTTCCGCAAGGTGCTGCCGCCGCTGTCGCAGACCGAGCGCATCGCGCTGGAAACCGGCTCGGTCGGTTTCGAAGGCGAGCTGTTCACCGGTGATCCGGACTGGAACATCCTGCTGAACTACCCCAAGCCGCAGCTGACCGCCGAAGAGCAGGCCTTCATCGATGGCCCGGTCGAAGAGCTGTGCACCATGGTCAACGACTGGGAAATCACCCACGTCCATGCCGACCTGCCGCCGGAACTGTGGGCCTTCATCAAGAAGAACAAGTTCTTCGGCATGATCATTCCGAAGGAATACGGCGGCCTGGGCTTCTCCGCGCTGGCCCACCACAAGGTCATCCAGAAGCTGGCGTCGGTGTCTTCGGTGGTCAGCTCCACCGTCGGCGTGCCGAACTCGCTGGGCCCGGGTGAACTGCTGGTGCATTACGGCACCCAGGAACAGAAGGACCAGTACCTGCCGCGCCTGGCCGATGGCCGCGAGGTTCCGTGCTTCGGCCTGACCGGTCCGTTCGCCGGCTCCGACGCCACCTCGATTCCCGACTACGGCATCGTCTGCAAGGGCGAGTGGAACGGCGAGCAGGTGCTCGGCGTCAAGCTGACCTTTGACAAGCGCTACATCACCCTGGCCCCGGTCGCTTCGCTGATCGGCCTGGCCTTCCGCATGTACGACCCGGATGGCCTGATCGGCGAAACCCGCGACATCGGCATCACCCTGGGCCTGCTGCCGCGCGATACCGCCGGCGTGGAGATCGGCCGTCGCCACTTCCCGCTGAACTCGACCTTCCAGAACGGTCCGATCAAGGGCAAGGATGTGTTCATCCCGCTGACCCAGCTGATCGGCGGTGCCGCCATGGCCGGCAAGGGCTGGAACATGCTCAACGAGTGCCTGGCCGTGGGCCGCTCGATCACCCTGCCCTCCACCGCCAGTGGCGGTGCCAAGGCCGGCGCTGCCGTCACCGGCGCCTACGCACGCATCCGCAAGCAGTTCGGCCTGTCGGTCGGCCGCTTCGAGGGCGTGGAAGAAGCGCTGGCCCGCATCGGCGGCAAGGCCTACAAGATCAGTGCGCTGTCGCAGGCCACCGCCGCTGCGGTCGACCGTGGCGACGTGCCGTCGGTGCCGTCGGCAATCGCCAAGTACCACTGCACCAGCATGAGCCGTGAAGTGATCTCGGACATGATGGACGTCATCGGCGGCAAGGGCATCATCCTCGGGCCGCGCAACTTCGCCGGCCGCAGCTGGCAGGCCGCGCCGATCGCGATCACCGTGGAAGGCGCCAACATCATGACCCGCAGCCTGCTGATCTTCGGTCAGGGTGCGATCCTCTGCCACCCGTGGGTGCTGAAGGAAATGAAGGCCGCGCAGGACCCGGACACCCGTGCCGGCCTGCAGGACTTCGACCGCAGCCTGTTCGGCCATATCCGCTATGGCATCTCCAACGCCGTGCGTTCGTTCTGGTTCGGCCTGACCGGCGCACGCTTCGGCGCCGCCCCGGGCGACGCCTACACCCGCCGCTACTTCCGCAAGCTGGACCGTTACTCGGCCAACCTGGCGCTGATGGCCGACATCTCGATGATGACCCTCGGCGGCAAGCTGAAGTTCAAGGAATCGCTGTCCGGCCGCTTGGGCGACGTGCTGAGCCACGTCTACATGACCAGCGCCATGCTCAAGCGCTACCACGACGAAGGCGCACCGCAGGCCGACCAGCCGCTGCTGGCTTGGGCCTTCCATGACAGCGTGCACAAGATCGAAGAGTCGCTGTCGGCGGCCCTGCGCAACTTCCCGATCCGTCCGATCGGCTGGCTGATGTGGGCGCTGATCTTCCCGCTGGGCCGTCGTGCCGAAGCCCCGGGCGACCGCCTGAGCCGGCGCGTTGCGGCCCTGCTGATGGCCCCGAACGAGGCGCGCGACCGCCTGGCCAGCGGCGTGTTCCTGACCCCGTGCGAGAACAACCCGGGCGGCCGCATCAACAGCTACCTGAGCAAGGCGATCATGGCCGAGCCGGTGGAGCGCAAGTTCCTGAAGGCGCTGAAGAGCAAGGGCATCGAGGCGCTGGACTTCAAGGCGCAGCTGGACGAAGCCGTGGCCGAAGGCGTGATCACCCAGGACGAGCGCAGCCTGCTGGAAGAGCTGCGCACGCTGACCCTGGACACCATCACCGTGGACGACTTCGACACCCACGAACTGCGTGCGGCCAGCTACTACGACCGCCAGCACAAGGACCCGCATTCGCAGGCAGCCTGATCGCCTGCGTCATGCGCATACGGAAACGGCGGGCTTCGGCCCGCCGTTTTTGTTTGTGCACCGCAACCGTAGAGTCGAGCTTGCTCGACTGGAGCCCGAAAAAGCAGTCGAGCAAGCTTGTATGTTCCTCCCGGCTCCCACGAGGTATGTAGGAGCCAGGGTGGAGGGACCGTCAAGCA
>NZ_JBYSZR010000039.1:0-40991 GCF_058787375.1 Stenotrophomonas sp. FW305-3-2-15-E-LB1 | reverse complement strand
ACCGCAGGCGCCATGGATGGCGCCTACGAGCCCCCATGGACGGGTTTACGGCGTGTCCTGCAAGCCCACACCGCCCCACCAAGCCAACAGCCCAACCGCCGCTCTCGCTCCTGCAGTTGCTTTGGCCGTTGCCTCTGCGGGTCCCGGGCCGCAGGCCCGGGCAACAAAAAAAACCTACCGGTCGTCGCGCAGTTCGCCACCCGGCAGGAACACCCACGTCCGGGTCACCTGCAGGATATCCACGCCATCATCCGTCTTCGGCAGCGCCGGGAACGGCTGCGCCAGCCTGATCACCCGCAAGGCCGCCTCATCCAGCAACGGCGTGCCGCTGGATTTCAGGATGCGGCTGCTTTCCACGCTGCCATCGCGGCGCACCCCCACGCTGATCACCACCTGGCCGCCCAGCCTGCGCTGGCGCGCTTCGTCCGGGTAGTTCAGGTTGCCCACCTGCTCGGCGCGGTCCACCCACGCGCGCAGGTAGTTGGCATAGGCGTATTCGCGCGTGCTGGCCGAGACGAACTTGCGGTTCGGGCGCTTGGCGTACTGCGCCGAGCGCAGGTGCACCTCGGCGGCGAGCCGGGCCATTTCCGCATCACGCTGCTCGCGCGCGGTCTGCGCCGCGTCCGGGGTCGGCTCCAGCGGGGTGGGGTGGGCCTGCGCCTGCGCCACGGTGTCCTCGCCATTGCGGCTGCTGACCACCCGCGCCTGCGGTGGCGGCACCGGCGCGGCCGACTGCTGCTGCTGCGGCACCGGGCTCAGCCCGGCCTGGGCCTGCGGCACGATGCCGGTCTGGTTGTCACGCGGGCGCTGCGCACGGTCATGCTCGCCGCCGCCTTCCTGGCTGGCCGCCGCCAGGAAATCGGCCTGCTTCGGCGTCAGCGCCGTGCGTGTCTGGCTGAAGATCACTTCCAGCGTCGGCACCAGCGGCGCATCGCCCTTGACGGCAAAGCCCACGCCCAGGATCAGCAGGGCGTGGACGATGACCGACAGGGCAAGGGTGGCCCCCAGCCGCTGCGCTTCGCGCGGCGGCGGGGCCAGCACAGCGGGTGCGGCATCCATCAGCGCAGGCCGGCCTCGATCGCGTCGAACAGGGTGCCGGCGATGTTCAGGCCGTACTGCGCGTCCAGTTCGCGCACGCAGGTCGGGCTGGTCACGTTCACTTCGGTCAGGTAATCGCCGATCACGTCCAGGCCGACGAAGCGCATGCCGCGGCGCTTCATCTCCGGCCCGACCTGGGCGGCGATCCAGCGGTCACGCTCGCTCAGCGGGCGGCCTTCGCCGCGGCCACCGGCGGCCAGGTTGCCGCGGAACTCGTCACCCTGCGGGATGCGCGCCAGGCAGTAGTCCACCGGCTCGCCGTCGACCAGCAGGATGCGCTTGTCGCCGGCGGTGATGTCGGGGATGAACTTCTGGGCCAGCGCCAGCTTGCGGCCGCCGTCGGTCAGGGTTTCCAGGATCACATTCAGGTTCGGATCGCCCTGGCCGCTGCGGAAGATGGAGCGACCGCCCATGCCGTCCAGCGGCTTCAGCACGGCCTGGCCGTGTTCCAGGGCAAAGGCCTTCAGCGCCTTGGCGTCGCGGCTGACCAGGGTCGGCGGGCAGCACTGCGGGAACAGCAGGGCGGCCAGCTTCTCGTTGTAGTCGCGAAGGCCCTGCGGGTTGTTGACCACGCAGGCACCGGCAGCGGCGGCCACGTCCAGCACCTGGGTGTCATAGACGTATTCGGCATCAACCGGCGGGTCCTTGCGCATCAGCACGATCTGGCCGGGGCCGAACGCGGTGCGGCTGAATGCGCCAAGTTCATACCAGCCGGCGGGGTCGTCGCGCACCTGCAGCGGGGCGGTCTGGGCCACGGCCACGCCGCCTTCCAGCGCCAGGCCGCCCGGCCGCACGTAGTGCAGGGCGTGGCCGCGGCGCTGGGCTTCCAGCAGCATGGCGAACGTGGTGTCCTTGGCAATCTTGATGTGGGCGATGGGGTCCATCACCACGATGACGTTCAACGGCATGGGTGCACCTTTCAGGCGAGGCGTTGATGGTAGCGGCAACGCCCCCCGCGTGCCTGCCCGGGGCAGTGCAACGCTGCGTCCGTCCTGCCGGCTGCGCAGTCATTGCCAAACGCGTCACGTTCAGCCAGCCGCCGACCCAAGCGCCGTGGGCGTGGCTTGAAGCGGGCGCCGGAAGTGCGATATAGATACGCCTTCGTAGCGGCCCCCAGCACAGAAGGGTCGCGCGCTTGGGGAAAGGCAATGACTGAAAACACGACTGCGGGCGGGGAGCTCGCAGGACTCCGGGTGATGGTCATCGATGACTCGAAGACCATCCGCAGGACTGCGGAAACACTGCTGAAGCGCGAAGGCTGCGAAGTAGTGACCGCGACCGATGGCTTCGAGGCCCTGGCCAAGATCGCCGACCAGCAGCCACAGATCATCTTCGTGGACATCATGATGCCCCGTCTCGACGGGTATCAGACCTGCGCGCTGATCAAGGGCAACCAGCTGTTCAAGGCGACGCCGGTGATCATGCTGTCCTCCAAGGACGGCCTGTTCGACAAGGCCCGCGGGCGCATCGTCGGCTCGGAACAGTACCTGACCAAGCCTTTCACGCGTGAAGAACTGCTGGGTGCCATCCGCACATACGTCAACGCCTGACCAGGGGGGAAAGGCACAATGGCTCGTATCGTCCTGATCGAGGATTCACCGACCGACCGCGCGGTGTTCACCCAGTGGCTGCGCCGTGCCGGCCACGAGGTGCTGGAAGCGGACAACGCCGAGGATGGCCTGCAGCTGGTGCGTGACCAGGTTCCGCAGCTGGTGCTGATGGACGTGGTCCTGCCCGGCATGAGCGGGTTCCAGGCCACCCGTGCGATGGCCCGCGACGCGGCGATCAAGCACATCCCGGTCATCATCGTCAGCACCAAGGCGATGGAGACCGACAAGGCATGGGGCCTGCGCCAGGGCGCGGCCGATTACATCGTCAAGCCGCCGCGCGAGGAAGACCTGATCGCGCGCATCAACGAACTGGTGGCCTGATGCGTTCGCCCTTCGACATTCTTGAAGCCTATGAACGGCGCAGCCTGTCCCATGCGGTGCAGCTGCCCGGGCGGCAGTTCGCCGAGGACCTCTGGCGTGGCGTCGGTTTCCGCGTGGGACAGCGCCGGCTGGTATCCGATTTCCGCGAAGTGGTGGAAATCGTGCCGATGCCGCCGGTGACCCCGGTGCCCTGCGCGCAGCCCTGGCTGCTGGGCGTGGGCAACCTGCGCGGCAACCTGTTCCCGGTGGTCGACCTGAAGTATTTCCTGGAAGGCACGCGCACCGTGCAGCAGGAAGGCCAGCGCGTGCTGATCATGCGCCAGGCCGGCGGCGACGTCGCCCTGACCATCGACGAGCTTTTTGGCCAGCGCAGTTTCGAACTGGGCCAGCAGGTCCAGGCCGGCACCCTGGCCGAAGGCCGCTACGGTCACTTCGTCGATCGCGCCTTCCATGCCGATGGCTACGACTGGGGCGTGTTCTCGCTCTCGTTGCTGTCGCGCACCCCTGAATTCCGGCAAGCCGCGGCCTGAGGCCGGGCGACGCCCCCTGCATTGAAGATCGAGGTTGAACGATGAGTACTGCTTCGGACGCCCCCAAGACCGGCAAGCTGCGGCTGGGCGGCAGCAACCTCTGGCTGGCCCTGCTGGCCCTGTCGATGATCCTGTTCGGTGTGAACACCGGCGTATCCACCTGGCAGGGCAGCCGCCTGGCCGACGCCGGTTCCAAGGCGGCCGACCTGCAGGTGCTCTCGCAGCAGCTGGCCAACCAAGGCCGTGACGCCGTGGGCGGCAACGCGCAGTCGTTCACCGCCTTCAAGGCCACCCGCAACGCCATCGAGCAGAACGTGTCCACGCTGCAGGGCCGCTACGGCAACGAGCCGGGCGTGTCCAAGGCGATCACCCGCCTGTCCGACACCTGGACGCCGCTGGGCAAGCAGGCCGGCCAGCTGGTGGCCAGCGAGCCGGCGGTGCTGGCGCTGGCCGGCAACGCCAACAACTTCACCGGCGCCGTGCCGGGCCTGCAGGCCCAGCTGAACGAGCTGGTGCGCGCGATGTCCGCCTCCGGTGCCCCGGCATCGCAGGTGTACAGCGCCCTGCAGCAGGTCGTGGTGGCCGGTTCGATGGCCCGCCGCGTGACCGAAATGCGCGCCGGCGGCACCGCCGCGGCCGCTTCGGGCGACGCGCTGGCCCGCGACATCACCGTGTTCTCGCAGGTGCTCGATGGCCTGCGCAACGGCAATGAAGACCTCGGCATCACCGCCGTGCGCGGTGCCGGCGCCGTGGCCGCGCTGGAGCAGTCGCAGCAGAAGTGGGAAGCGATGAAGCAGGACGCCGACGCGATCCTGGCCAGCTCGCGCCAGCTGTTTGCCGCGCAGTCGGCAGCCAACGCGCTGGGCCAGGGCTCCGCGCGCATGCTGGACGACAGCCGCAAGCTGTTCGAAGCGTTCTCCTCGTTCGGCTCGGTGTCCGATACCCGCCTGTTCCCGAACTTCTGGATCGGCGTGGTGTCCGGTGCGCTGTCGCTGATCGCGATCATCGGCTTCGTCTCCACCAGCGTGCGCAGCCGTTCGCGCGAGCAGGAACTGCGTTACCAGACCCAGGTGGAATTCAACAGCCGCAACCAGCAGGCGATCATGCGGCTGCTGGACGAAATCTCCTCGCTGGGTGAGGGCGACCTGACGGTGAAGGCCTCGGTGACCGAGGACATGACCGGCGCGATCGCAGACGCGATCAACTACGCCGTGGACGAACTGCGCCACCTGGTGACCACCATCAACGACACCTCGGCCAAGGTCGCCGTGTCCACCCAGGAAACCCAGGCCACCGCGATGCAGCTGGCGGAGGCCGCCGGCCACCAGGCCAACCAGATCACCTCGGCCTCGGACCGCATCGGCGAAATCGCAGCGAGCATCGAACAGGTGTCGCGCAACTCGGCCGAGTCGGCCGACGTGGCACAGCGTTCGGTGGTCATCGCCGCCGAGGGTGCCGGCGTGGTGCGCGAAACCATCCAGGGCATGGACCAGATCCGCGACCAGATCCAGGAAACCTCCAAGCGCATCAAGCGCCTGGGCGAGTCCTCGCAGGAGATCGGCTCGATCGTGGAACTGATCAACGACATTTCCGAGCAGACCAACATCCTGGCGTTGAACGCCGCCGTGCAGGCCGCATCGGCCGGTGAAGCCGGTCGCGGTTTCGCGGTCGTGGCCGACGAAGTGCAGCGCCTGGCAGAACGTACCTCGGGTGCGACCCGACGCATCGAGAACCTGGTCCAGGCCATTCAGGCCGATACCAACGAAGCGGTCACCTCGATGGAACAGACCACCGCCGAAGTGGTGTCCGGTGCGCGCCTGGCCGAGGACGCCGGCACCGCACTGACCGAGATCGAGCGCGTGTCCAACGCCCTCAATACCCTCATCAAGAACATCTCCATCGCCGCCCAGCAGCAGTCCGCGGCGGCCTCGGACATCACCCGCACGATGGGCGTGATCCGCCAGATCACCGGCCAGACCTCGCAGGGTGCCGGTCAGACCGCCGAGTCGATCGGCCACCTGGCGCAGTTGGCGGCCGACCTGCGTCGTTCGGTCGCCGACTTCAAGCTGCCGGCGTGACGCGGGCAGGGCGGCGAGCAAGGAATCATTCGATGAAGCATTTCCATTTCCCACGCCAGAATGCGCGCGGCCTCCGCGCGGCGGCGACCGGAGCGCGTCCATGAGCAGCCTGCGCGATGCGATGAGCCATGCAGCGCTGGGCTGGGTCAAGCCGGAGCTGGACGAGACCCTGCGCCAGGTGCGCCACGAGGTCGAGTACTTCGCCGAGGACCCGGCTGACGGCAGCCGCATGCGCATCTGCGCCGGCTACCTGCACCAGGTGCAGGGCACCCTGCGCATGGTCGAGCTGTATGCCCCGGCGATGGTGGCCGAGGAACTGGAACAGCTGGCCGTGGCCGTCGGCGAAGGCCGCGTGGCCGACCGCGACGAGGCCTGCGCCACGCTGATGCGCGGCAGCGTGCTGCTGCCCGATTACCTGGAACGCCTGCAGAACGGCCACCGCGATATTCCCATCGTGCTGATGCCGCTGCTGAACGAGATCCGCGCCGCGCGTGGCGAGGAAGGCGTCAATGACAGCGTGCTGTTCGCCTTTGCACCGGACAGCGTCAGCGCCACCGAAGCCGAGCTGGACCACGCCCGTGGCAGCCTGAGCGGGCGCAACCGCGAGCTGCTCGACACCGTCGGCAGCGCGGTCAAGGAAGAACTGCTGCAGGTCAAGGATGCCCTGGACCTGCACCTGCGCACCGGCGGTGCGCCGCAGCAGCTGCAGGAACAGGTGACCAAGCTGGGCGCCGTCGGCGATACGCTGGGCATGATGGGCCTGGGCGCTGCCCGCAGCGTGGTCGCGCAGCAGCGCGATGCGTTGCTGGCCGTGGTCGAAGGCCGCCAGCAGATCGACGAGGACATGCTGCTGGATATCGCCGGCGCACTGCTCTATGTCGACGCGTCGCTGGACGACCAGGTCGCCCATCTGGGCGCCGGTGGCAGTGGCGAGGATGACCCGAGCGCGGTGGAGAACCGGCGCACGGTGGAAGTGCTGGCGCACGAGGCGATCGCCAATTTCGCCGCCGCCCGCGAGCATTTCGTCGCGTTCATCGAAACCAGCTGGAACCATGCCGAACTGCAGGACGTGCCGCGCCTGCTGGGCGACGTGTCCGGTGCGCTTCGCATGCTCGACCTGGGCACCGCCGCCGATTACCTGCGTGGCGTGCAGCAGTACATCGAGGCCGAACTGATCGGCCGCCAGCGCGTGCCCAGTGGCCGCCAGCTGGACACGCTGGCCGATGCCATGGCCAGCCTGGAGTACTACCTGGAAGCGCTGCGTGACCGCCGCCCGGGTCGCGAAGACATTCTCGACATCACCCGCAGCAGCCTGGAAACCCTGCGCTACTGGCCGCTGCCCGAGCGCGCCAGCGCCGGCGCCGAGGCCGAGGCCGACACGGTGCAGCCCATCGTGCGCGAAGGGGTGGCAGTGGCCGCCGCGCCGCTGCAGCTGGATCCGGTGGAGATCGACGTGCAGCCTGCCGCACCGGCGCCGGGCGAGGTCCCGCCGTCGCTGCCGGACTTCACCTTCGATCCGCTGCCTGCTGCGCCGGTGGCCGACAACAGCCTGATGTTCGGTGCGCTGGGCGGGCAGGACACTGCCGCCACCCCGGAACAGGCCGAACCGGCGTCGTTGCTGTTCGCCGCTTCCACTGCGCCGGTACCGAGCGTGCCGCAGTGGGAACTGGGCAGCCACGAGCCTGCACCGGCCGCCGATGAGCGCGCGCCGACCTTCAACAGCTTCGATCCGGTCAGCTTCGACTCGGTCAGCTTCGATCCGGTGGGCGCCGAGCACGTGCAGGCGGCCCCGCAGTGGTCGCTGTCCGAGGTGGCCGATGCACAGGCCGATGAGGGCGACGCGCTGGTGCTGGAAGACAGCGTCGAGGACTTCGGCGTTGCCGCGCTGGACGAAGCCGCCACGGGCGCTTCGCTGGAGCTTTCCGCTGCCCCGGCGTTCGACCCGGTGGCCGCCGAGCATGACGCCCCGGCGATGCTGGACGATGTGGTGTTCCACTTCGACAACAGCGCCCTGGACAACGCCGATGACGTGCTGTCGCTGCAGGCGATGGAAACGCTGTCGCTGGACGAGGAACTGGACGCGCCGCAGCCGGTGGTCGAGTTCGCCGACGCCGTCGAGGCTGCGCCGGTCGAAGCACCGGCGCCTGCCGCGACCATCGAGCCGGTCGAGCACATCGACATGGCCGACGTCGCTGCCGAGGCTGCGCCGGTCGAAATGATCGAAGCCCTGGCCGCCGCCGAGACCGGCGCGGACGAGGGCCTGGCGACCGTTGCGGCACCTGCCGCGACCGTGTCCCTGGTCGACGTCGATACCATTGCGCCGATCGATTTCAGCGAGGCCGACGCGCAGTTCTTCGCTGAACTGAGCGCCGCGGCCGCCGAATTCGACCCGCAGGCCGCACCGGCCGCACCGGTTGCCGACGTCGCCGCCGAGGCCGTCGAAGCGGCCGGCTTCGAGGCCGGTTTCGACGATGACGCCGAGAACATCGACCAGGACATCCGCGAGGTGTTCCTGGAAGAGTTCGACGACGAGATGGGCAATCTCGGTGCGCTGCTGCCGGCCTGGCGCATGCAGCCGGACAACATGGACCGGCTGCGCCCGATCCGCCGCGTCTTCCACACCCTCAAGGGCAGTGGCCGCCTGGTCGGCGCCCGTACCTTGGGCGAATTCGCCTGGAAGATCGAGGGCATGCTCAACCGCGTGCTCGAGGGCAAGCGTGCAGCCACCCCGGCCGTGCTGGCGATGGTCGACCACGCCACCGCCGCGCTGCCGCAGCTGAACGCCGCGCTGCGCGATGGCCAGCGCGTCACCGTCGATCTGCAGGCAATGCAGGCCATTGCCGATCGCGTTGCCGCAGGTGAGGAAACCTTCTACGTGCCGCTGCCGGTTGCCGCTGCACCGCAGCCGGCCGTGCCGGCCGAGGTCGAGGCATTTGCCGCCGAGCCCGTGGCCGAGCCGGTCGGTACCCCGGCCAACATCGACAGCGTGCTGCGCGAGATCCTGGAAGCCGAGGTGGACGTCCACCTGGCGACGCTGCAGCAGTGGCTGCAGTCGGCACAGCAGGCCGAGCAGCCGGTGAACGATGCGCTGCTGCGCGCCGTGCACACCATGAACGGCGCCTTCGCGATGACCGAAGTGCCGGAGATCACCGCCGTCACCGGCGCTGCCGAGTCCTACATCAAGCGTGCGCTGGCCGCCGAGGTCGTGCCGGGCGCCGAGGCGCTGGGTGCGTTGCAGGCGACCGCGCAGGCGATCAGCGCGACCATGGAAGCGCTGCAGGCTGAGCAGCCGCGCATCGCACCGCAGGCCGAGCTGGCGCAGCGCCTGCAGGCGCTGGCCGCTGAGCTGCCAGAAGCACGCTGGCCGATGGTCGGCCTGGACCTGGACGACGACGAGCTGGACGGGATCGAAGCCGACGTCGCCGCTGTCGAAACGCCGGTCGAGCCCGAGGTCGAAGCGGTCGAAGCGGTCGAAGCACCGATCGAGGCGCCCGCTGAAACCACCGGTCTGGCGCTGGCGGAGGAACCGGACGCAGCGGCCATGGCCGAGGCTGTGGTCGACACCGACACCGCACCGGACATCGGTCTGGCTGCCGCCGAACTGACCGGTGGCGAAGACCTGTCGCGCTACTTCGACGCCGGCTGGCCGTCGATGCCGGAGGCGGCCGCAACGCTGCCGACGGCGACCGGCGAGGCAGGCACCGTAGAGACCCCCGAAACCATCGAAACCGCGCAGGACGCGGTGGATGTCGCGCCGGTGGCGATCGACGTCGATGCCGCCGGTCTCACTGCCGTCGACGACCTGTCGCCCTACCTGGACGCCAGCGCGCTGCCTGTGGACGACCGGGATCCGGAAGACGCCGAGGTCGCGGCGGAGAATGACGCAATTGCCTCGGAAGCGCCGATGCAGGCGCCGGTCATCGAATATGCCGATGAAGACATCGAGGCCCTGGCGCTCGACAGCGACGCATCCAGCCTTCAGGATGAAATGGCTGTGCCGGGCTTCGCAGAACCGGTCTCGCTGGAAGCCGCGCTCGACGCCGGCCTGCACGTGATCGAGGAAGAACAGGCGCAGGACGAGGACGGCCAGGGGCCGGTGCTCGGCCTGCAGGCCAGCGAACTCGCGCCGGGCGAGGCGGAAGCCTTTGCCGAGGATGCGGACGTCGGCGGGGAGGCGGCGGTCGGTGAAGGAGAGAGCGCCGACCTGCCGTCCCCGGCGACGGTGAATGACGACGTGTCGACCGATGCCGTGGCCGATGCCGCCGCGCCGGTGCGCCTGTTCGAGATGGAAGAGGCGCCGGGTCACAGCCAGGATGCCGTCGTGCACGCGCCTGAAGTGGTCGCCGTTGAAGCTGAGGCCGTCGAAGCTGAGGCCGTCGAAGCAGTGGAAGCCGTCGAAGCCGACGCCGAACAGCTCGACTTCAGCATCTATGACCGCGAGCTGGTCGACATCTTCGTCGAGGAAGGCAAGGACCTGCTCGACCACTGCGATGGGCTGATCAGCGAGCTGCGCGATGCACCGCAGGACCGCGAAGTGGTGGCCGGCCTGCAGCGCGACCTGCACACGCTCAAGGGCGGTGCACGCATGGCCGGCATCAATGCCATCGGCGACCTCGGCCACAGCATCGAATCGCTGCTGGAAGCCGTGGCCGCCGGCCGCACCGAGATCGAGCGCCGCGACGTGCAGCTGCTGGAGCGGGGCTTCGACCGCCTGCACCAGCTGCTCACCCGCACCGGCGACCACCGCGTGGTCGAGCCGGCGCAGGATCTGGTGGAGGCCTTCGAGGCCCGCACCCGCAGCGACGCCGCTGTTGCCGCCAGCACCAGCGCAGGCATCGCCGAGGAGGCCGTCGAGGCACCGGTTGCCGCCGCGCCGCTGGCCCTGGCCGACGCACCGCTGTCGGCACCGCTGCCGGTGGAAGGCACGCCGGACGAAGATCCGCTGGCCCGCCCGCAGCAGGAACAGGTGCGCGTGCGCGCCGACCTGCTCGACCGCCTGGTCAACCATGCCGGTGAAGTGGCGATCTACCGCTCGCGCCTGGAGCAGCAGCTGGGTGCCTTCCGTGGCGCCATGGGCGAACTGGAGCGCACCAATGCGCGACTGCGCGACCAGCTGCGCCGCCTCGATCTGGAAACCGAAGCGCAGATCGTCGCCCGCTACCAGCGCGAGCAGGACCAGGCCGACCAGAAGTTCGATCCGCTGGAACTGGACCGCTTCTCCACCCTGCAGCAGCTCAGCCGCGCGCTGAACGAGTCCGCAGCCGACCTGGGTGGCCTGCAGGGCGTGCTGGACGATCTGTCGCGCCAGTACGACTCCCTGCTGCAGCAGCAGTCGCGCGTCAGCTCGGAACTGCAGGACGGCCTGATGCGTGCGCGCATGGTGCCGTTCGACGGCCTGGTGCCGCGCCTGCGCCGCGTCGTCCGCCAGGCGGGCATGGACACCAGCAAGCAGGTCCACCTGACCCTGGAAGGTACCCACGGCGAACTGGACCGCAACGTCCTGGACCGCATGGTCGCGCCGCTGGAACACATGCTGCGCAACTCGGTGGCCCATGGCCTGGAAGCACCGGAACAGCGTCGCGCCGCCGGCAAGCCGGAAGAAGGCGAGATCGCCATCCGCCTGCACCGCGAAGGCTCGGAAATCGTGCTGGAAGTGGCCGATGACGGTGCCGGCCTGGACCGCGAGGCGATCCGCCGTCGTGCCATCGATCGTGGCCTGCTGGCCGCCGATGCGGCGCCGAACGAACAGGAACTGGACAACCTGATCTTTGCCTCCGGTTTCACCACCGCCGACCAGGTCAGCCAGCTGGCTGGCCGTGGCGTGGGCATGGACGTGGTGCGCAACGAAGTGCGCCAGCTCGGCGGCTCGGTCGACATCCAGTCGGTGCGTGGCCAGGGCGTGCGCTTCACCCTGCGCCTGCCGCAGACGCTGGCCGTCACCCAGGCCGTGTTCGTGCAGATCGGCGAAACCACCTTTGCCGTGCCGGTGGCGTCGGTCAGTGGTATCGGCCGCCTGTCGCGCGAGCGGTTCGAAGCCGCCGACAGCAGCTACCGCTACAGCGGCGAAGACTATCCGCTGTACGACCTGGGCAGCCTGGTCGGGCAGGCCCCGGCGCGCGCCGACGGCCAGGACCAGGTGCCGCTGCTGCTGGTCCGCGCCGGCGACCTGCGTGCCGCCGTGGCGATCGATCAGGTGCTCGGCAACCGCGAAATCGTGGTGAAGCCGGTCGGCCTGCAGATCGCGTCGGTGCCCGGCATCTACGGTGCCACCATCACCGGCGATGGCCGCGTGGTGGTCATCCTCGACGTGGCACCGCTGGTGCGCCGTTACCTGGCCAACCCGATCGCGCCGGTGCAGGAAAACGCACCGCGCCAGGACCGCCAGGTACCGCTGGTGATGGTGGTCGACGATTCGCTGACCATGCGCAAGGTCACCGGCCGCATCCTGGAGCGCCACAACTTCGAGGTCAGCGTCGCCCGCGACGGTGTCGAAGCACTGGAGCAGCTGGAAGAACGCGTGCCCGACCTGATGCTGCTGGACATCGAAATGCCGCGCATGGACGGGTACGAGCTGGCCACCGCGATGCGCGCCGACCCGCGCTACAAGGACGTGCCGATCGTGATGATCACCTCGCGCAGCGGCGACAAGCATCGCCAGCGCGCCTTCGAGATCGGCGTGCAGCGCTACCTGGGCAAGCCGTACCAGGAGCTGGACCTGATGCGTAACGTGTATGACCTGCTGGGGATCGCCCGTGTCCGTGAGTGACGTCAATCCGGTTCCGGCCGTTGCCCTGCTGGCCCGCCCGGGCGCAGCACGCGAGCGCCTGCGCGAAGCGCTGGCCCATGCCGATGTGCAGATCGTGCTGGAAGATGATCCGGTCACGCTGGAGCCGCAGGCGCTGGCCGATGCCCATCCGCAGTTCGTGGTGATCGCCCTGGAAGCGGCCATCGAAGACGCGCTGGAGCGCCTGGAGCCGGCCTTGTCGGCACCGGGCCTGACCCTGGTGTTCGACGAGGCCGAACTGGCCGCGCGCCGCGATGGCTGGGAAGCGCAGCGCTGGGGCCGCCACCTGTCGGCCAAGCTGCACGGCCACCAGCAGGTGCTGCCGCCGGGCGCCGAAGACGAACCCAGTCTGCAGCTGGAACCGGGCCGTCCTTCGCCGCCGCCGGTGCCGCCGAAGGACGAGGTACTGCACGCGCACATGGAACAGGCCCAGGACTGGGCCGGCGATGTGCCCGCCGACAGCCTGTACGCACCGCCGACGCCGTCGCCCACGTTCGCCGAGCCGGTGTCGCTGGAGCAGCACCTGGCGGCCCTGCAGGCGCTGCCGCCGGAGCCGGCCGCTGATGCACCCGAGGCACCCGTTGCCGACGCCCCCGTGCCGCCGCCGGTGTCCTTCGATCACACCGCCTGGTCGCTGGTTGACGAGGCCGCCGATGCGCCCGCCGCCGCGCCCGCGCGCAACGAGCCGCCCGCAGTGCCGTCCTTCGAGACCGGCCACCTGAGCCTGGTCGACCTGGATGCCGGCCTGCCGGCCGGCGCGCGCGCCGGCTCGCTGCTGGTGCTGGCCGGCATTGGCGGTCCCGATGCGCTGCGCCGCCTGCTGGGCGCGCTGCCGACCGGGCTGGCCGTGCCGGTGCTGGTGCACATGCGCCTTGACGGTGGCCGCTACGGCAACCTGGTCAAGCAGATGGCGCGGGTTTCGCCGCTGCCGGTGCAGCTGGCCGAAGCCGGCCAGCGCGCAACGCCGGGCGAAGTCCACATCCTGTCCGACGACATTGGCGTGCGTGCCGCCGCCGATGGCCTGCATTTCCAGACCGATCCGCTGGGTGTATCGATTGCCGGCCTGCCGGCCGAACACAGCGCCCTGATCCTGCTCAGTGGTGCCGACCTGGCCCATGTCGGCCCGGCGCTGGACCTGGCCGCCGCCGGTGCCTGGGTGGCCGGGCAGGTGGGTGAAGGCTGCTATGACCCCGCCGCGGCGACCGCCGTGGTGGCTGCCGGCATGGTCGCCGGCGAACCGCAGGAACTGGCGCAGGCCATCGCCGCGCGCTGGGGCGTGGACGAGGACAACGGAGAGACGCCATGAGCTACGCAAGCAACGATGAAATCCGTGGCGTCCTGATCCAGTCCGGTGGCGAACGCGTGCTGCTGCCCAATGCCACGGTGGCCGAAATGATATCGCGCGTGCCGGTCGAACCGGTGGCCGACGCACCGCGCTGGCTGGTCGGGCAGATCGCCTGGCACGGCTGGCAGGTGCCGCTGCTGTCCTTCGCCCGCCTGTCCGGCCTGGGCGATGAAGTGGTGGGCGGCCACAACAAGGTGGTGGTGCTGAAGGCCCTCAGCGGCAACGCACAGCGCCCGTACTACGCGCTGCTGACGCAGAACTTCCCGCAGCTGATTGCCGTGCCGCGTGACGGCCTGCTGGCCGACGCTTCGGAAGAAACCCTGCCGGACATCGTGCACATGCGCGTGCTGCTGGGTGAACGCAGCGCGCTGCTGCCGAACCTGGACGCGCTGGAATCCGCGCTGGATTCGCTGGCCGCCTGACCACCAGACGGTAGTGCCGGCCGCTGGCCGGCAACCTCATCATTGCGTGGATGCCGGCCAGCGGCCGGCACTACCGCGCTGCCCGCGCTTCGGTAGATGCCGACCTTGGTCGGCACGCCGCAGGCGTTGGCCTTACCCCAGATCCCCCAGCCGTGCCTGCAGCGCTGCAATCGCAGCCAGGCCGGCGGTTTCGGTGCGCAGGATGCGCGGGCCCAGCTGCAGCCCCTGGAAACCGGCCGCCGCCAACTGGTCGCGATCACGCGGCGACCAGCCACCTTCCGGACCGATCGCAATGACGATGCCACCGGACGGCGCGGCCTGCAGCGTCGACAGCCGGTGCGCGCCCTGCGGGTCCAGCGTCAGCCGCAGTGTATCGGCCGGCAGCGCCGCCGCTGCCTGGGCCAGCGACAGCGGCGGACCCACCTGCGGAATGCGCGCACGCCCGGACTGGCCGCACGCCGAGGTCACCACGTTGTTCCAGTGCGCCACGCGCTTTTCCGCACGCGCCGCATCCAGCTTCACCTCGGTGCGCTCGGCATTCACCGGCACGATGGCGCCCACGCCCAGCTCGGTGGCCTTCTGCAGGATCAGGTCCATCTTCTCGCCACGGGCGATGCCCTGCAGCAGGGTGATCACCAGCGGCGATTCGTTGTCCACGGCCTGCACCGCGTCGATGCGCACCTGCACCTCGCGCTTGCCGGCCACGGTCAGCGTCGCGCTGTAGTCGTGGCCATCACCATTGAACAGCACGCAGGCATCGCCTTCGCGCAGGCGCATCACCCGCACCAGGTGGTTGGCCGTCTCTTCCGGCAGGGTCACGGTCTGGCCGCTGTGCAGCGCCAGGTCGATGGGGCAGCGGGTCACGCGCATGCAATCGCCTCGTCGATGGCTGCCAGCGTGGTATGTGCCAGCAGCTCCAGTTGTTCGTCATCCACGCAGTAAGGTGGCATCCAGTACAGCACGTCGCCCAGCGGGCGCAGTACCACGCCGCGCTTCAGCGCGGCCTTGTAGGCGTGCAGGCCAAGCCGCAGCGCCGGGTTGAACGGCGTGCGCCGGTTGCCGTCGCGCGACAGCTCGAAGGCCACCACCATGCCGGCCTGGCGCACATCGGCCACGTGCGGGTGGTCGGCGAAGGGCGCGGCCAGCGTGCCCATCACCGCGGCAGTGCCACGGTTGCGGGCGATCACGTCCTCGTCGCGGAAGATATCCAGCGTGGCCAGTGCCGCCGCACAGGCCAGCGGGTTGCCGGTGTAGCTGTGCGAATGCAGGAAGGCGCGTTCGCGCGACTCATCCAGGAAAGCGTCATACAGCGCCTGCGTGGCCAGCACCGCGGCCAGGGGCAGGAAGCCGCCGGTCAGGCCCTTGGACAGGCACATCAGGTCGGGCATCACCCCGGCCTGTTCACAGGCGAACAGCGTGCCGGTGCGGCCGAAGCCGGTGGCGATCTCGTCGGCGATCATGAATGCGCCGTGCGCATCGCACAGCTCGCGCACGCGCTGCAGGTAGACCGGGTCGTGCATGCGCATGCCGCCGGCGCATTGCAGGCGCGGCTCCAGGATCACCGCGCAGACCTCGCCGGGGTGCTGGTCGAACAGGGTGGCCAGGCCGTCGGCGGCCTGTCGCGCACGGTCGGCCGCGCTCTGGCCCGGTTCGGCCAGGTAGGCATCGGGGGAGGGCGCGAACAGGCCCTCGGCCAGCAGCGGCGCGTACACGCGGCGGTACAGCGGGATGTCGCCCAGCGCCAGCGCCCCCAGGGTCTCGCCGTGGTAGCCGTTTTCCAGCGCGATGAAGCGCGTGCGCCGGCTCTCGCCGCGGTTCTGGAAGTACTGGAACGCCATCTTCAGCGCCACTTCCACCCCGGCTGAGCCGTTGTCGGCGTAAAAGACCTTGGCCAGCGGCGCGCGGCCGGGCTGGCGCGGCGCCAGCGCCAACAGGCGTTCGGCCAGGGTGATCGCCGGTTCATGGCTGAACCCGGCCAGCATCACCTGTTCCAGCTGCCCGGCCTGGGCGGCGATGGCCGCGCCGATGCGGGGTTCGGCATGACCGAACAGATTCGTCCACCAGCTGCTGACCGCATCCAGGTAGCGGTTGCCGTCGTGGTCGATCAGCCAGGCGCCCTGGCCACGCGCGATCGGCACCAGCGGCAGCGTGTCCGGATGCTCGCGCATCTGCGTGCACGGGTGCCACAGCACCTGCAGGTCGCGTTGCTGCCACTGCCGGGCCAGCGGGGAGGGGGTTGGGTCTGCTAGCATTTCGGGCTCATGAACATGTTGCTGCCTGCACATTCTATCGGCCCCGGCGCACGCGCCGGCCGCCGCGGAGATTCCGCATGAACGACGACCGCAGCGGCCGTCGCCTGCCGATCATCCACCGGATCACCGACGAGGAGAACGGCCCCTTCCAGCGCCAGCACCTGGACCTGGAGTTCTCCAACGGTGAACATCGCCGTTTCGAGCGCCTGGTCAGCCGTGGCCATGGCGCGGTGGTGGTGGTGCCGATGTTGGATGAGGAAACCGTCCTGCTGGTGCGTGAATACGCTGCCGGCGTGCACCGCTACGAGCTGGGCCTGGTCAAGGGCCGCATCGATGCCGGCGAAACGACCGAGCAGGCCGCCGACCGCGAACTGAAGGAAGAGGCCGGCTATGGCGCCCGCCGCGTCGACGTGCTGCGCGCGATGACCCTGGCACCGACCTACATGAGCCACCAGTCGTGGCTGGTGGTGGCGCGCGACCTCTACCCGGAAAAGCTGGCCGGCGACGAGCCGGAAGAGCTGGAGGTGGTGCCGTGGAAGCTGGCCGACCTGGACCAGCTGATGCTGCGCGAGGACTTCTCGGAAGGGCGCTCGCTGGCCGCGCTGTTCATCGCGCGCCAGTGGCTGCAGGGGCGCCGATGATCAAGCTGACCACCGAGTTGCGCGAAACCACGATCGCCATTGCCCAGGAAGCGGGGCAGGCGATCATGCAGGTCTACAGCGACGGCTTCGATGTCACCCTGAAAGCCGACGACAGCCCGGTCACCGCCGCCGATCTCGCCGCCGATCGGGTCATCCAGCAGGGCCTGCGCCAGCTGACCCCGGACCTGCCGATCCTGTCCGAGGAATCGGCAATGGTGCCGTGGGAACAGCGCCAGCACTGGGGCGCCTACTGGCTGGTCGACCCGCTGGATGGCACCCGCGAATTCGTCAAGCGCAACGGCGAATTCAGCGTCAACATCGCGCTGATCTACCAGGGCGCGCCGGCCTTCGGCGTGGTCCAGGCGCCGGTCACCGGCATCGTCTGGCACGCCATGCGCGGCGAGCTGGCTTACCGCCGCCAGGGCCTGCACGACAGCGTGCTGCGCACCCGCACGCCGGCCACCGCGCCGCTGCGGGTGGCCGCCAGCCGCTCGCACCGCTCGCCGGAAACCATCGCCCTGCTCGAGCGCATGGGCGACATCGAAACCGTGTCGCAGGGCTCGTCGCTGAAGTTCTGCCGCATCGCCGAGGGCGGCCTGGATGTCTACCCCCGGCTGGGCCCGACCTCCGAATGGGACACCGCCGCCGGCCAGTGCGTGCTGCACGCTGCCGGGGGGGCGGTGCTCTCGGCCAGCAGCGGCAAGCCGTTCCGCTACAACCGCCGCAGCACCCTGTTGAACGGCGATTTCATCGCCCTTGGCGACACCAGCCTGCCGTGGCGGGACTGGCTGTCCGACTGACCCTGGAGCCCGCATGAGCGACACCCCCACCGCCGGCAGTGCCGCCAGCAACGAACTGGAGCGCCTGCTGGCGATCATGGCGCGCCTGCGCGATCCGCAGGGCGGTTGCCCCTGGGACCTGGAGCAGGACTTCGCCACCATCGCCCCGTACACCATCGAGGAAGCCTACGAGGTCGCCGATGCGATCGATCGTGGCGACCTGGACGACCTCTGCGACGAACTGGGCGACCTGCTGCTGCAGGTGGTGTTCCATGCGCGCATGGCCGAGGAGCAGGGCGCGTTCGCCTTCGCCGACGTGGCGCGCGCGATCAGCGACAAGATGCAGCGCCGCCATCCGCACGTGTTCGCCGATGCCAGCGTGGACGATGCCGATGGCGTGATGCGCAACTGGGACGCGATCAAGCGCGCCGAGCGTGCCGCCAAGGGCGACCAGGACACCTCGGCGCTGGCCGGCATCTCGCGCGGGCTGCCCGAGTGGCAGCGTGCGGTGAAGCTGCAGTCGCGCGCGGCCAAGGTCGGCTTCGACTGGCCCGGTCCGCTGCCGGTGCTGGACAAGGCTGCCGAGGAACTGCAGGAACTGCGCGAGGAATTCGAGCGCGGCGACGTCGCCGGCAACAAGGCGCGGCTGCAGGAAGAACTGGGCGACCTGCTGTTCGTCTGCGCCAACCTGGCCCGCCATGCCGACCTCGACCTGGGCGCGGCCCTGCGCGGTGCCAACCACAAGTTCGAGCGGCGCTTCCGGGCAATGGAAGCGCAGGCAGAAGTGCAGGGTGGTGCATTGGCGGGGATGGACCTGGATGCACAGGAAGCCCTGTGGCAGCACGCCAAGGCGGCGGAGAAGGCGTGAAGACCCTCGCCCTGTTCCTGCTGACCGCGCTGGCGGAGATCGTCGGCTGCTACCTGCCGTGGCTGTGGCTGCGCAAGGGCGGCAGCGTGTGGCTGCTGCTGCCGGCTGCGGCCAGCCTGGCCCTGTTTGCCTGGCTGCTGACCCTGCACCCCACCGCCAGCGGCCGCGTGTATGCCGCCTACGGCGGCGTCTACATCGGCACCGCGCTGTTCTGGCTGTGGCTGGTCGATGGCATCCGCCCCAGCCGCTGGGACCTGCTGGGCGCCGCACTGTGCCTGGCGGGCATGGCGGTGATCATGTTCGGGCCGCGCCAGCCGGTGTGATGGCGGCGCCTGCTTCTCCGTAGAGTCGAGCTTGCTCGACTGCTTTCGATCTTCTGTAGAGCCGAGCCATGCTCGGCTGCCCCTGCCAAAAGCAGTCGAGCATCGCTCGACTCTACAAAAACGGGTCACCACCTGATCCGGCCGCGCAGGATGTCGGCGAACATCACCCAGTCGCCGACGAACGAGTACAGCGGGTGGCGGAAGGTAGCCGGGCGGTTCTTCTCGAAGAAGAAATGGCCGACCCAGGCGAACCCATAGCCGCATGCCAGTGCCGCGAGCAGCAGCATCGGCTGGCCGCGCAGCAGCGCTGCGGCCACCAGCAGCAGTACGCCACAACTGCCGATGAAGTGCAGGCGTCGCGAGACCGGATGGCGGTGTTCGTCCAGGTAGAACGGGTAGAACTCGCGGAAGCTGGCGAAGCGGGACATGCACGTGCTCCGGGGCGATGACCGGCTACATCATGCGCCTTGTTGAGTTCGCCCGTTGTAGAGCCGAGCCATGCTCGGCTGCTTTTGATTTTCCGTAGAGTCGAGCTTGCTCGACTGCTTTCGATCTTCTGTAGAGCCGAGCCATGCTCGGCTGCCTTTGGCAGAGGCAGTCGAGCAAGCTCGACTCTACGAAACCACGTCAGCGCGGGGCCTTGCACCCCAGCATCTCCAGGTCGATCGCTTCGGCCATGCGGCGGTAGCCTTCATCGTTCGGGTGCAGGTGGTCGCGGGTGATGTTGGCCGGCAGCGATTCCGGCTGCGCCGGGTCGCGCAGGGCGGCATCGAAATCGACCACGCCATCGAAGCCGCTGTCCTTGCCGCGCGCCCACTGGTTGATCGAGGCGCGGGTCGTGGCGGAAACCGGTTCATAGCGCTCCGAGCCACCGAACGGCGTCAGCGTGCCCAGGTAGGCGCGGATGCCATGCGCATGCAGGCGCGCAGCCACCTGCTGGTAGCCCAGCAGCATGTCCGGGGCGTTGCGCCCGGGCAGCGGCTGCGCCCCGCCGCCGTGGCGGATGTCATTGATGCCTTCGAACAGGATGACCTGGTCGGCGTCGGCCACTGCGATCACGTCGCGGTCCAGGCGTGACAGCGCGCTGTGGCTGCGGCCATGGTCCAGCAGCTTGTTGCCGCTGATGCCCTGGTTGAGCACCACGAAGCGGTCCGGGCAGGCCTGCTGCAGGCGCTGCGCCAGGCGCTCGGGCCACTGGTTGAAGGAGCCGCGCGTGGCCGTTGCGCCCTCGGTGATCGAATCGCCCAGGGCGACAATCACCGACGGCCGCTGCTCACGCTGCACCAGTACCGCCGAAAACACATTCTGCTGGTAGCTGACGCGCACCGTGTCGGCCACCGCGTCCTGCCTGCCATCGACCACGCGCACCACGGTGCGCCGCACCGCGGGCCGGGTCGGTTGCGGGAAATACGCGGTCACGCTGATCTCCTGCAGCGCCGCCACCGGCAACGCCAGCGGATCGCTCAGCAGCGCTGCACCCACCGGCACGTCGATGGCGCGGCGGCCATCGACGGTGACCGGCAGCGCCGCCGCCCTGCCATCCTTCAGCCGCACGTGGATGTCCTCCACGCGCAGCGGTGCATCACCCAGCTCGTTGCTGATGCGCAGGCGCAATGCCTCGCCACGGCTGCCGACGCGGATGTCCTGGCGCACCGTCTGCGCAGCGAACTGCACCGGTGCCGCCGGCGTTCCGTCCTTGCGGTCGGGTGCCGGTGAGGCGGTCCAGGCGGTCACCCAGACCGGTGCGGCCTGGGCGACGGGGACGGCCACGGCAGTGCCGATGGCCAGCGAAAGCAGGGTGATCCAGCGCTGCATGGGCAGGTGTCCGCTCAGGTCAGGAGAAGTAGGTGCCGCCGTTGACGTCCAGGTTCGCACCGGTGATGAACGCCGCTGCGTCGGAGGCCAGGAACACCGCGGCATCGGCCGCTTCGTCCGGCACGCCCTGGCGGCGCAGCGGGGTGTTGCCGGCCACCGCGGTGCGCACTTCCGGCTTGGTGAATTCGTCATGGAAGCGGGTGGCGATCATGCCGCAGCACAGCGCGTTCACGCGGATGCCCTTCGGCCCCAGTTCCTTGGCCATGGCGCGGGTGAAGGTCATCACGGCGGCCTTGGCGGTGGCGTAGATCGACGCGCCCGGGCCACCGCCATCGCGGCCGGCCTGCGAGGCGAAATTGACGATGGCTGCGCCTTCGCCCATGTGCGGCACCACCGCGTGGGTGGTCAGGTAGGTGGACGTCAGGTTGAGGTCCATCACCGTGTGGAAGAACGCGGGGTCGATCTCGGCCAGCGGACGGCGCTGCACCATGCCGCCGGCCACGTTCACCAGCAGGTCGATGCGCTCGCCGAAGGCGGCCTGGGTGGCAGCGACGAGGCCAGCCACGGCGGCAGCATCGGTCACGTCGGCGCGGTGCACGATGGCCTGGCCACCGGCGGCCTGGATCTGCGCCAGTGTCTCGTTGGCGCTGGCTTCATCGTTGGCGTAGTTGATGCAGACGCGTGCGCCGGCCGCGGCCAGCTTGATCGAGACGGCACGGCCGATATCACGGCCACCACCGGTGACGATGGCCACCTTGTCCTGGAACGACATGCGGGAAACTCCTTGGTTTGCGGGGGAATGAAAGGGAAAAACAGGCTCATCCGCCACGGCGGTCGAGCTTGTGGATGGGGCCGGTCCACCACCACAGCGCGGCCAGCGACAGCGGCACCAGGGCGGCGACGAGGATGAAGATCGGGGCGTAGGAATGGCGGGTCAGCACCGGCACCAGCCAGGTGGTGATGAGGGTGCCGGCCACGGCGGCCAGGCCGCCCAGGCCGGCCAGCGTGCCGACCGAGCGGCCGTCGAACAGATCACCCGGCAGCGTCTGGATGTTGCCGATGGCCACCTGGAAGCCGAACAGCACCGCGGCGATCGCCAGCACGGCAATCAACGGCTGGTTGGCCAGCACCGCGCCCAGCAGGGCAGGGGCCATGATCACGCAGCCCAGGGTGATGGACAGCTTGCGCGCGCGGTCCACGCTCTGCCCGGCACGGATCAGGCGCCCGGACAGCCAGCCGCCGCTGAGGCTGCCCAGCATCGCGCCCACGAACGGCACCCAGGCGAACAGGCCGATCTGCTTGATGTCGAAGCCGAAGGTCTCGGCCAGGTAGATCGGCAGCCAGGACACGAACAGCCACCAGATCGGGTCCAGCAGGAAGCGGCAGGCGAGCATGCCCCAGCTCTGCCGGTGGGCCAGCAGCGAACGCACGCTCACCTTCGGTGCGGTGGCGTCGCGCTGCCCGGCCTGGTCTTCCATGATCAAGCGGCGCTCGGCATCGCTCACCCAGGGGTGCTTGTCCGGCCCGGCACGGTAGACGAACAGCCATGGCAGCAGCCACAGGAAGCCGATGGCACCGACCAGCACGAAGGTGCCGCGCCAGCCCAGCCACAGGTACAGGCCGGCGATGGCCGGTGCGGAGACGATCGCGCCGATCGACGCACCAGCGTTGAACACGCCCTGCGCCAGTGCGCGTTCGCGCGCCGGGAACCACTCGGCGTTCGCCTTCACCGCGCCCGGCCACGCCCCGGCTTCGCTGATGCCGAGCATTGCCCGCACCAGGCTGAAGGACAGCATCGAATGGGTGATCGAATGCAGGGCGATGGAGATCGACCACACGCTGATCGACAGGGCAAAACCCAGGCGCGTGCCGATCATGTCGAACAGGCGGCCGAACAGGAACTGGCCGGCCGCGTAGAACAGCATGAACACCGTCACCAGCAGCGCGTAGTCATCCTTGGTCGCGCCCACTTCCTTGGCGATTTCCGGCCACATCACCGCCAGTGCATTGCGGTCGATGTAGTTGATGACCGTGGCCACGGCGATCAGGCCGACGATCAGCCAGCGCACCGCCGAACGCACCGGCACCTTGCGCAGGCTGGACACCGCCGAAGGGCCGTTCATCGCACGTCACCCTTGCTGCGGTCCATGCGCGCGTGGCTGCCGCTCCAGCGGTAGGCATGGCCATCGACGGTCACGCTGTGCTCGCCCTTGGCGTTGCTGTCATCGGCCACGCCCAGGGCGATGCGGGCGCCACTGGACAGGCGCAGCTCGATCACCTCGGCATCGCTGCCGCGGGTGCGCACGATGTCCTTGATGCGGCTGTCGGCGCCGTGCACGTACTCGGCGGTGCCGTTGTACTCGCCATGCGGCTCGAGCACGCTGAAGAAGGTCACGTCCTTCTGGCCCTCCACGCGCTGCAGCAGGGCCGGTTCGCGGCGCAGGTTGAATTCGGGATCGTTGGCACCGCTTTCCACCAGCAGCGCCTGCGCGGGTGCGCTGCTGCCGAAGCGGTAGGTGTAGAAGCGGCCGTCCAGCAGCCAGGCCAGCGTGCGCGGCTCGCTGCCGGGCTTGCTGCGTGCGTCCAGCCACAGGTGCTGGTAGCCGTTGTCCTTGCCCAGCACCGGGCGCTGGCTGGTGAAGTGTTCGGCCTCGAAACCGGTGGTGACGATGTGGCCGTTGAAATGCAGCGGCAGGTCGTAGCGCGCGGCCTTGTCGCCGTGCACCTGCAGCAGGTCCAGGACTACTGGCAGGCCCAGTTCGGGATGGCGCAGCAGCGCCTGGGTGCGGGTGAACACCACGCCGGGGTAGGCATCGCGCATGGTCGCCGAGGCGATCTGGGTATCGGCATCGGCCTGGAAGAACCGCACCTGCGGTGCATGCTCCTCGCCGCGCTTCCAGTCGCCCTTGAAGTGGCTCTGCTCGTCCACCACCAGCGTGTTGTGGGCCACGGTCTGCTTGGCCCAGCTGCGGTTCTCGGCCAGGTAGATGCCGCCGCGCTTGGCTTCCACGTTGAGGAAGCGCGCGGCGCCGTAGTCGGTCACGACCGCCTTGCCGTTGTCGTAGAACAGCCAGTTGAGCTTGTCGAAGTGGCCGTGGCCCATGCCCTGCATGGTGTCCTTCTGCACCAGCGCCTGGCCGCCCTCGCCGTTCATGCGCAGGATCGCCAGGCCACCGCGGTCGCCGTCGGGGCCATCGCGCAGCAGCATCGGCCGGTAGTCGAAGGGTTTGGCCTTGTTGGCCGCCAGCGCCTGCGCCACCTGCAGGCCTTCGGGCGAGAGCAGCAGGCGTTTCTGCTGCTGGGCCACCGACAGCAGGCGGTCATCGCCGGTACGCGCATAGGCGATGCCGATGCCGGCCACCAGTTCTTCGGTGTCGATGCCCTTGTCCAGGATCGCATCGTTGATGGGGAAGAACAGGCCGTCGTAGCTGGTCTGCACCAGCACATCCACAGCCTTCAGCAGCACGCCGTCGCGGCGCGCGAAGATCTTCCGCTGCGGCTCATTGCGTTCGATGGCGTTGGCGAACAGCAGGAACGGCGCCAGTGCGTAGCGCTGGTAATACGGGCCTTCCTCGTAGTAACCATCGGGCGAGAACAGCAGGTCGATCTGCCGCAGGAAGCCGAACTGGTCGTCCTTTTGGCTGCCGCGCAGCGATTTCTCCACCAGCTCCTGGTCACGCAGCACGTAGCCGGTCATGCCGGTGGCGGCCACCGCCCAGGTGGCGTGGTTGTGGATCTGGTCGTAGTTCTTCGGCTCGCTGACCAGGAACTCGGCCATCGGCCGGAACAGTTTCGATTCGATCGTCTGCCGGTCCTGCGCGGACAGCGCGTCGCGCACCGCGTCATAGCCCTGGATGGCATTGACCAGCCACACCGAATCGTTGAGCACCTGCCAGAACACGCGGCCGGGAATCTGCCCGCGGCCTTCCGGGTGCGGGCCCAGCGTCGGGTAGAGCTTGGCGTACTGCAGCAGCATGTCGCGCGAGTAGGCGACGTAGGCCTTGTCACCGGTCAGCCGGTACAGCGTGCCGGCGGCCAGCAGTGCCTGGTAGTTGCGCTTGTGCTGTTCATGGGTACGGCCGCCGCCCTTGTCCTTGGGCACCGGCACGTCGATGCCGGTCTTCATCATCTTCTTCAGCGATGCTTCGGTGCGTGCCTGCTCCTTGGCGAACCACGGGTAGCGGCTGCCTTCGCTGGCCATCTGCTGCCACTGCGCGGCAGTCACCAGCACGGGCGCGGTGTCGGCCTGGCGCGCGGCAGCGGCCGGGGCCGCCAGCAACGGCGCGGCCGGCAGCAGGGCAAAGGGGACGGCCAGGGCCAGGGAAACGAACAGCGGCTGCAACCTCATCGATCAACTCCGGTGCTGGTGCGGGACAGGGCAACCTCGCCCACCTTGGGATACCAGTCCACCCCCGTGGCCTCGCGTGCGGTCATCGCCAGCGCCGGGTCGGCACCGGTGGCGGGCAGGGCAGGGGTGGGCGTCCACAGGCCGCTGGCGGCCTGCTGCAGGGTCACGCTGCGGCTTTCGACGCCGCTGGGAAATACCGTGCTGGCCTGCGGCGACTGCACGTTGCCGCTGAAGGCGATGCCGGCCAGCGAACTGGCGGCGTTGGGCGGGTTCTTGCTCGTGCGGTTGACGATCAGGTTGGCGCTGAAGCGGCTGTTGCTGGCGGCCACGTCGATGCCCTTGGCAGTGTCATGGCCGACGCCGAAGCTGATCTTCGCCACGTCCACGAAGGTGTTGCGGCTGATGGTCGCGTTGACGACCGGCGCATAGCCGGACAGCGGCGGGCTGGCCTGTGCATCCATCACCGCCAGCGCCGAGCGGTTGCTGGAACCGGCCAGGCGCTCGAAGTAGTTGTTGCTGACGGTCTGGTCGGCATTGATGATGCGCACGCCGCCGGTGCCGGCCTTGTCATCGCCGAGGAAGACGTTGTCGAGCACCCGGTTGCCGTTGCCGTGGCGCAGGGTCAGTGCGCCGGCCGAACGGTAGAAGACATTGCCGCGGTAGGTGTTGCCGCCGGACTTGTTGGAGACGATCTCGGTCTCGCCGTCGCAGCCCTCGAACCAGTTGTTTTCCACGGTGCTGTTGGAATCGCTCAGCGAGGTATCGCTGGTGCCGACGCGGATCGTCTCGCCGCCATTGACGCCCAGCAGCGGGCGCGGACCGAACCAGTTGTGGTCGATGCGGTGCTGGTTGTCCAGGCCCTGGGTGGCATCGCGCACCACCACCACGGTGGGGCCGGCGTTGGTCTTGCCGCGCAGCTGGCTGTGGTCCAGCCGGTTGTGGCTGCCATACAGCGACACCCAGTAGTCCTGGTCGCTGCCATCGGGGTTGGTGTAGTCGTCGATGACCAGGCCGGTCACCCTGCTGTGGCTGGCCACGGCCTTGCTCGATTCGCGGAACGCGACCACGGCATCGCCGGGCGTGTAGCCATCGCGGAACACCAGGTTGGAAACCTGCAGGTAGCTGCCTGCCAGGCGCAGGTCCGAGCGCCCGCTGAGGATCACCTTGCCCGGCGTCTGCGCACGCAGGGTGATCGGCGCGGCGGCCGTGCCCTGGCCTTTCAACAGCAGGCGGGTGTCAGTCCAGGTGCCGTCGGCCAGCACGATTTCGTCGCCGGGCTGCAGTGCGGCCGCGGCGGTGCTGAACTCGGTCGCATCGTGGACCAGCCAGCTGGCGGCCTGTGCCGAGGAAGTGGTCAGGCAAAGTGCCAGACCAGTTGCAAGGAAAGATCCGGATAGCCGGTTGGACGGGCGGTACGAAGTCGATTCGGTGCGCATGAAGTCCTTCCAGGGACGGCCGGGCCGTCGTTACGGGTGAGTGTGCATACCACTTGAGGGGTCTGTTGTAAGCCAGCTTTCGCGCAAAGTCATGCTGCATCAGCACATTTAATGACGACCAAGTGGTATGAAACAAAGGTATTAAGAAAAATCCAGTCCAGTTGGTTGACATTTGCATGTCGGCGTGTCGAAGCTGCGTCCCACGCCTGCCGTCCAGGCGATCCTTTGGGAGGAGGAAACCATGCGGCAATCTGCCGGAGCTGTACGCACCATCACGCTGTCCCCCACGCCCCTGATCGTGGCCCTGCTTGCCGCGCTGGCCGCCGCCCCGCTGGCACAGGCGCAGTCGGCCAGCGGCACCACCGGGCAGGACGCCACCACGCTGGACCAGGTGCAGGTCACCGGCATCCGCGAGTCGATGCAGAGTTCGATCAACAAGAAGCGCGACGACACGGTCATCGCCGACGTGCTCTCGGCTGACGACATCGGCGACCTGCCGGCGCCGTCGCTGGCCGATGCGATCGAAACGCTGACCGGCGCCGCGTCGACCCGCGACAAGACCGGCGCCTCGGAAATTTCCATCCGCGGCCTCGGCGCCTTCCTCAGCAGCACCAATTTCAACGGCCGCGAGATCACCAACGGCAGCGGCGACCGCTCGGTCAACTTCAACATGTTCCCGGCCGAACTGATCAACACGGTGGCCATCTACAAGACCCAGCGCGCCGACATCATCGAAGGCGGCGTGGCCGGCACCATCGGCCTGGAGACGGTCAAGCCGCTGGAATACGGCAAGCGCTCGATGCAGTTCGACCTGCGCGGCAGCTGGGCCGAGTACGACAAGAAGTACCGCGATGGCGATGGCATCGGCTACCGCGGCACCGCCAGCTACATCGACCAGTTCGAGTTCGGCGACGGCCAGAAGCTGGGCATCTCGCTGGGCTTCCAGCGCCTGGACGGCACCGACCCGGAAGAGAGCATCACCAGCGGTTCCACCTGGTACGCCTGCGACGGCAACCAGAACGTGGCCAATGCCAATTGTTCCGAAGTGGGTGCGCAGGCCATCGCCAATGGCGCACCGTACTACCTGGTGCCCAGCAGCCGCATCTACCGCCTGAAACAGGAACGCAACGACCGCCAGAGCGAGTTTGCCGCGGTGCAGTGGCGGCCCAACGACGTGGTCGAAGTGAACGTCGACTTCGAGCACACCCAGCGCAACTGGTACGAAAACCGCAGCGACCTCAGCCTGTCCAACGCGCGCCGTGGCATCACCCAGCGCGAGGTGGACGAGGACGGCATCGTCCGCCACCTGCATGGCAGCACCTCGATTGATTCCACCTCCAACCGCTACTGGCGTGGCGAGGAATACACCGGCGGCGGCCTGAACCTGATCGTGCGCCCGAGCCCGGCCTGGGAACTGTCCACCGATCTGTCCTACTCGCACACCAACCGCCTGGACAGCGAGCGGATGACCCGCCTGCGTGCCAACCAGCGCGACATCAACAATGCCATCGTGCCGGGCATCAGCAGCGGTACCACCGGTTATGTCGACTACGACTGGGACTGGCATGGCGAGGTGCCCAGCGTGGCCCTGGCGCCCAACTTCGACGTGCAGAACTGGGATGCGTATTCCGGTGCGGCCCGCGTCACCTCCAGCGCCACCGAGAACGACCACAAGATCAAGGCCGGCCGCTTCGACGCCAGCTTCATGCCCGAGTCGGGCTTCTTCACCCGCATCAAGGGCGGCGTGCGCGCCAGCCAGGCCGACTACCGCCTGCGCGACAACACCCTGGTGACCGACTACGACCAGCGCGTCGCCGCCGACAAGGCGAAGATCATCGCCGCCAACCAGGCCTGCCGCGCTCCATTCCCGCAGGACGATTTCATGGATGCGGCCAGCGGCAACACGATCTCCTCGTGGGCCTACTTCGATCCCAACTGCCTGTACCAGTCCTTCCGTGGCAGCCTCGACAGCGGCCTCGACCCGGACTTCCAGGATCCCAACAACGTCGACATCACCGAGAAGACGCGCGCGCTGTACCTGCTGGGTGAATTCAGCAGCACCCTGTTCGGCCTGCCGGTCACCGGCAACGTCGGCCTGCGCTGGGTCAAGACCGATGTGCGTTCGGAAGGCGTGCGCACCGACCTGCAGATCGAGGACAACGGCGATGGAACGATCCGCCTGCAGCCGACCGGCAACTACACCACCCAGGTGTTCAAGGCCGGCAATGACAAGCTGCTGCCCAGCCTGAACGCGGCCTTCGAGCTGCGCCCGGACGTGCTGCTGCGCGTGGGTGCCTACCGTGCCATGTCGCGCCCGGACATCTCCGCGCTCGGTGCCGGCCGCACCATCAATGTCAGCAGCGATGCCACCTACGGCGACCTGGCCGATGCACTGGACGACATCAGCGCCAGCGGCAACCCGGCCGCGCAGCCGCTGATGTCCTGGAACGGCGACCTGTCGCTGGAGTGGTACCCGAACCCGGACACCCTGCTGGCCGGCGCGGTGTACTGGAAGCAGTTCAACGGCGGTACCGCCACGGCGCTGGTGCCGGAAACCTACACCATCAACGGGCAGACGGTGACCGTGCCGGTGCGCCAGCAGGTGACCACCGACGAGGACAGCACCCTGACCGGCCTGGAGCTGAGCGCGACCCACCGCCTGTCGTACCTGCCCAAGCCCTTCGACGGGCTGGGCTTCAAGATCAGCTACAACTACGCCGACGCCGACTACACCACCCAGGATTCGCGGTTGGGCGAACAGCTGGCCGCCGATGGCACCGTCATCCCGGCCATCGTCCCGCCGGCCGGCCTGAGCGGTTTCTCGCGGCACGTGCTGTCCGGCTCGATCTACTGGGACGTGGGCCGCTTCAACATCCAGGCCATCGGCAAGTTCCGCTCGCACTACTACCAGGACTTCACCGGCAACACCGCGCAGCAGAACCGCTACTACGACGACAACACCAGCGTCGACCTGCGCATGCGCTACAAGGTCAACAAGCAGCTGTCGCTGTCGCTGGAGCTGATGAACCTGACCAACGAACCGCGCGTGGCGTACCAGCCGCTTTACGGCAATTTCCGTGAAGTGGTGACCTACGGGCGGCGTGCGTATTTCGGTGTACGATACAAGTTCTGAACAGGGCGGCGCGGCCAGTGGTCGCGCCGTCGCTCCATCCGGACCCGCACCGCGCACGGTGGCCCGGGACGGGCCCGGAGGGAACCGCCAAGGGTCAGCCGCATGTCCGCCAACCGCCTCTACCAGACCATCGCCGCCAAGCTCCGCAAGCTGATCGAGGACGGCGAATTTCCGCCGGGCTCGCGCCTGCCGGGCGAGCGTGAGCTGGCCGAACGTTTCGGCGTCAGCCGGGTGACCGTGCGCGAAGCCGAGATCGCCCTGGAAGCCCAGGGCTGGATCGCCATCCGCATTGGTTCGGGCGTGTACGTGAAGCCACGCCCGGCGCAGGCCTCCGGTGGCCTGCCCGATGTCAGCGCCTTCGACCTGACCGCCGCCCGCGCGGTGTTCGAAGCCGAGGCCGCGGCGCTGGCGGCCAGCAACATCGACGACGCCGGCATCGCCGAACTGCAGGTGCTGGCGCAGGCGCTGTGCCGGCGCGACCTGACCGACGAAGAAGCCGGCGACTTCGACCGCCGCTTCCACCTGACCATCGCCCGCCTGTCCGGCAATCCGGTGGTGGAGTACTTCATCCAGCAGATCTGGCGCATGCGCAGCGACCTGCCGCGGGTGGCCGAGGTCTACGCGCGGGTCTGCCACGACGATGGCGCCAGCCGTGCCGACGAGCACATGGCGATCTTCGAGGCACTGCGCAGCCGTGACCCGGTGGCCGCGCGCAACGCGATGCGCTACCACTTCCAGCGCCTGTTCGAGGCGATGCTGGAAGCGACCGAGAGCCAGGCCCTGGAAGAGATCCGGCGGCGTACCCAGCAGGACCGCGAGCGCTTCCTGGCCACCACGCGTATCTGACCCACCGCCACGCGCTGCGCTGCCGCACTGCAACAGCGTGCGCGCGCTATGCTGGCGGCTGGACGTCTGAGATAAGGAAAGCGTGATGTTCCCGACTGTGTTTTTCACCATGGTGCTGGCCGTGGTGGCCGTCATCATCCTGTTCAAGGCCGTGCGCATGGTGCCGCAGGGCTACGAATGGACCGTTGAGCGGTTCGGCCGCTACACCCACACGATGTCGCCCGGCCTGCACTTCCTCATTCCCATCGTGTACGGGGTGGGGCGCAAGGTGAACATGATGGAGCAGGTGCTGGACGTGCCGGGCCAGGAAGTGATCACCAAGGACAACGCCGCCGTGCGCGTCGATGGCGTGGTGTTCTTCCAGGTGCTGGACGCGGCCAAGGCCGCCTACGAGGTGGCGGTGCTGGAAGTGGCGATGATCGCCCTGGTGCAGACCAACATCCGTACCGTCATCGGCTCGATGGACCTGGATGAATCGCTCAGCCAGCGCGAGGTGATCAACGCCAAGCTGCTGAGCGTGGTCGACCATGCCACCAATCCGTGGGGGGTGAAGGTCAACCGCATCGAGATCCGCGACATCCAGCCGCCGCGCGACCTGCTCGATGCGATGGCGCGGCAGATGAAGGCCGAGCGCGAGAAGCGTGCGCAGATCCTGGAAGCGGAAGGTTCGCGGCAGTCGGAGATCCTGCGTGCCGAGGGCGAGAAGCAGGCCACCGTGCTGGAAGCCGAAGGCCGCCGCGAAGCCGCGTTCCGCGATGCCGAGGCGCGCGAACGCCTGGCCGAGGCCGAGGCGAAGGCCACCCAGGTGGTTTCGGCGGCGATTGCCGAGGGTGACGTGCAGGCGATCAACTATTTCGTCGCGCAGAAGTACGTCGAGGCCTTCAAGGAACTGGCGAGCTCGCCGAACCAGAAGCTGGTGCTGATGCCGATGGAAGCCAGTGGCGTGATCGGCTCCATTGCCGGCGTCGCCGAACTGGCCAAGCAGGCCCTGGCGAACCAGGAAAACAAGCCGGCCCGCAAGGGCCCGCCGCCGTTCGGAGGCTGACATGCGCTGGGACGTGGTTGCGTGGGGTGCGCTGGCCCTGCTGCTGTTCGCCGCCGAGGCGCTGGCCCCGGGCGCGTTCATGCTGTGGATCGGCATCGGTGCGGCGGCGGTGTTCGTGCTGGTGGCGGTGTTCGCCGACATTCCGCTGTTGTGGCAGGTGGTCGCGTTCGTGGTGCTGAGCGTGCTGTCGATCCAGTGCTACCGGCGCTGGGGCAAGCCGCACGCGCGGGCCAGCGACAAGCCGCTGCTGAACCGCCGCGCCGAGCAGCTGGTCGGCCGGGTGGTGGCGTTGTCGCAGGCCATCATCGACGGGCAGGGCCGGGTCAGCATCGATGATGCGTCGTGGCAGGTGAGCGGGCCGGACCTGCCGGCGGGTACGCGGGTGAGGGTGGTGGCGGTGCAGGGCAGCGTGCTGCTGGTCGAGTCTGCGGCGGGGTAGAGTCGACTGTTAGTCGACTGGCCTTGTGTGCTGGGTCGGGGGGGGTTGGGTGGCCGGTCCCGCGACCCCAACCCGCCCGATCCCCGACAGTTTCCGTGCGCGTCCAGCCCACGGAAAAGAAAAAAAGAGCAGAAGCAAAAGCCGGTCGCTGCGCTCGCGAGGTCGGATCCCTTTCCGCAGGAAAGGGCTCCGACCCCTCTCTATATATGTATCGACATCCACATCTGCTCTTGCTCTGCTCTGGCACTTGCCAACCGTCACCACGGAACCTGGCAGGGGTGGGGCGGTGTGGGGGTGCGGGACCGCAGGCGCCATGGATGGCGCCTACGAGCCCCCATGGATGGGTTCACGGCGTGTCCCGCAGCCCCACACCGCCCCGCCCAAACCCAGACAACCCAGAGCCGACGAACCCAGGCTCTGCGCTTGTAGAAAAGTGCTGCCGGCCGCAGGCCGGCCAAACACAATCCCCGCTGCGCTGCGGCACGCCTGCCGCCGACCGATCTGGGATAATGGCCGTTCTTGTTTACCCTGCTGCCGGACCGGTCATGACCCAGAAGACGCTGCTCAACGATACCCACCGCGCCCTCGGCGCCAAGATGGTCGATTTCGGGGGTTGGGACATGCCCATCCACTACGGCTCGCAGCTGGACGAACACCACCTGGTGCGCCGCGAAGCCGGTGTCTTCGACGTCAGCCACATGACCGTGGTCGACCTGCGCGGCGAGCAGGTCAAGCCGTTCCTGCGCCGCCTGCTCGCCAACTCCATCGACAAGCTGAAGGTGCCGGGCAAGGCGCTGTACTCGTGCATGCTGAATCCGGCCGGCGGCGTCATCGACGACCTGATCGTCTACTACCTGGCCGATGACTTCTTCCGCATGGTCGTCAACGCCTCCACCCGCGAGAAGGACCTGGCATGGCTGCGCGAACAGGCAGCGCCGTTCGGCGTCAGCGTCGAGCAGCGCCCGGACCTGGCCATCCTCGCCGTGCAGGGCCCGCAGGCGCGCGACAGCGTCGTCGGCCTGGTCGGCGGCGCCGACCGCGATGCGCTGGCCAAGCTCGGCCGCTTCGCCGCCCTGCAGGTCACGGCGGACGACGGCGTCGAACTGTTCGTCGCCCGCACCGGCTACACCGGCGAAGACGGCTTCGAGATCCTGCTGCCGCAGGACGCCGTGGTCGCCTTCTGGAACCGCCTGCTGGCGGCGGGCGTGAAGCCGGCCGGCCTCGGCGCGCGCGACACCCTGCGCCTGGAAGCCGGCATGAACCTGTATGGCCAGGACATGGACGAAGCGATCAGCCCGTACGAAGCGGCGCTCGCCTGGACCGTGTCGCTGGACGAAGGCCGCGACTTCATCGGCCGCGACGTGCTGGAGGCGCAGAAGGCCGCCGGCAATGCGCGCCAGATGATCGGCCTGGTGATGGACGAGAAGGGCGTGCTGCGCCACGGCCAGGCGGTGACCACCGCTGGCGGCCAGGGCGAAATCCTGTCCGGCACGTTCTCGCCGACGCTGGCCAAGGGCATCGCCTTCGCCCGCGTTCCGGCTGGCGAGCTCGGCCAGGTCACCGTCGACATCCGTGGCCGGCAGGTGCCGGTGCGCGTGGTCAAGTTCCCGTTCGTCCGCGAAGGCCAGGCCCAGCCCGGCGTGCTGGCCGACGCCTGATCCGGACGTGCCGGTCGTCACTGACAGCAGTGGCGGCCGGTTGGTTACACTAGCCCCGATTTTTCCACCCCCTGCAAAACCTGGAGCAGTTCCCATGAGCGAGATCCCCGGCGACCTCAAGTTCCTCAAGTCCCACGAGTGGGCCCGCGTTGAAGGCAACGGCCGCGTCACTGTCGGCATTTCCGACCATGCCCAGGGCCTGCTGGGTGACCTGGTCTACGTCGAGCTGCCCGAAGTCGGTGCCGACGCCAAGGCCGGCGAGCAGATCGCCGTCGTCGAGTCGGTCAAGGCCGCCTCGGACGTCTACAGCCCGGTCAGCGGCACGATCGTCGAGGTCAACTCGGCGCTGTCGGACAAGCCGGAAACCATCAACGAAGATGCCTACGGCGAAGGCTGGATGTACGTGGTCGAGCTGACCAACGCCGAAGAGCTCAACGAGCTGCTGGATCCGGACGCCTACGCCGAAGCCCTGGAAAACGAAGACCACTGAGTCCTCGTTTCCGGGTTCCAGAACGGCCACCTTCGGGTGGCCGTTTTCGTTCCGGCCACCGTAACCGACTCATGCCATCGGGTTCGCAGCACACCTGCGGCGTGGCATCAGGCGGCATTGAACGGCGCGATCAGGCGCGCGCAGTTTTGCGCAAATCCGCGTTTCAGCCCCGCGCTGGCGCGTTCGGATGTGAAAACTTTTACCCCCCGTTGCAGACCCGTTGTGGTGCGGCGGGCGAGTGCGCGGGCGCGTGTCGAACGACGACGCGCGATGCGCGGCATGCAATGCTGCCTATCAACGCAGAGTGCTTATTTCAAGCACTTTTTATTCAGCACGCGCGATCAGGTGTTGCGCTGTGCGGCATTGCCGGTGCGCGATGCAGGGCTGGCAGGACGCCGCACGGCGGTGCCGTCGGCGGCACTTGGATGGACGCGGATGTGAAATTTTTTCGCGGGGGTTGTTGACAGTAAAAAAAACCGTGATTAGGTTTCGCCTCAGCAGACCTTGCCTGCCAAACCGAGTGCGCAGAATCAATCGTCCGATGCGAAGCAGCCCCTTCAAGACCACCGCGATCCTGCCGACGGTGGACATGGCCCCGCTTCCCCCGGAGAAATGCAAGGCATCTCCTGTTCCGATGCCCGCTCCGCCGATCGAGGCGGGCATTGCCGCATCCGTAACGGCGCGCCTGACGCGCCGGCGGTCCCCGCACGCAGCAACCGCGGGTTTGATCCACCTGGGCGTTTCAACTCCCTATCACTGACGAGGAGCCATCCCATGGCAACCAAGAAAGCTGCGAAGAAAAAGCCCGCCGCCAAGAAAGCGGTGAAGAAGGTCGCTAAGAAGGCCGCTGCCAAGAAGGCAGTGAAGAAGGTCGCGAAGAAGGCGACCGCCAAGAAGGCCGTGAAGAAGGTCGCCAAGAAGACCACTGCGAAGAAGGCAGTGAAGAAGGCGGCGAAGAAGGTCGCCAAGAAGCCGGCAAAGAAGACCGCGAAGAAGGCCGTCAAGAAGGTAGCCAAGAAGGTCGCCAAGAAGACCACTGCGAAGAAGGCAGTGAAGAAGGCGGCGAAGAAGGTTGCCAAGAAGCCGGCAAAGAAGACCGCGAAGAAGGTCGCCAAGAAGGCAGTGAAGAAGACTGCCAAGAAGGCCACCGCGAAGAAGGCCACCAAGAAGGCTGCCCCGAAGAAGGCTGCCAAGAAGGTTGCCAAGCGCAAGCCGGCCGCCCGCAAGAAGAAGGCCGCTCCGGTCGCTCTGCCGGCAACCCCGGCGCCGCTGATCTAAGTACTTCCCGATAGCCGTACCCTGAAACCCCCTTCCCTGGCTGCCCAGCGGGGAGGGGGTTTTTTTATGGGCGACCGCAGGCCGTGTGCGGCGCCGGAGGAAAGCGCTCCACCAGGAAGTCGACGAAGCTGCGCAGGCGGGTGGATGGGTAGCGGTCGTGGGAATAGACCACGTGCATCGGCCGGCCGGTCCGGCCATGTTCCGGGAACAACTGCACCAGGCGTCCAGCGGCGACGTCGGCGGACATCAGCTGGTTCGACTGCAGCACGATGCCCAGCCCATGCAGCGCCGCCGCACGCAGCGCCTCGCCGTTGTTGATCTGCAGGCGCGCAGCGGCGATATGCTCCAGCCCGCCAGCATCGCCCTCCAGCCACTGCGCCAGCGCGCTGGGACTGAATGACAGGCATTGATGCGCTGCCAGGTCGGCAAGCGTGCGCGGCGTACCGTGGCGGGCGAGGTAGGCCGGCGAGGCGCACATCATCAGCCGGTAGGGTGTCAGCGGGCGGGCGACCAGCGTGCTGCTGTCGGCCAGGGTGCCGATGCGCAGCGCGGCCTCGACGCCTTCCTCGGCCAGGTCGACCACGCGGTCGCTCAACGTCGCCTCTACCCGCACGTGCGGATGGCGCTGCATGTACTCGGCCAGGGCCGGGACCAGCGCGTGCGTGCCGAAGATCACCGGTGCGCTGATGCGCAGCGTACCGGCCGGTGCCAACTGCTGGTGCGCGGCCTGCGCATCGGTCTCCTCGACCAGCCGCAGGATGTCCCTGCAGCGCGCGTAGTAGTCCTCGCCGAAGGGCGTCATGTGCTGGCGGCGCGTGGTGCGGCTGAGCAGCTGCATGCCCAGCCGCGTTTCCAGTGCACGCAGGTGCTTGCCGGCCATGGTCGCCGAGATGTCCATGGCCGCCGCTGCGGCACTGAGACTGCCCTTGTCCACGATCAGCACGTAGACCTGCATGCTTTCCAGCAGGTTCATCTGACACCCCGGGTGTTGAATGCTGAAACCTGCGCGGAGTTTATCAATCAGGGGTGATCGAAGAGCATGCGCTGCACGGGCCGGATGTGCCGGCAATGCAGATGGGAGAACACCATGGATCTGAAGCTTGAAGGACGGACCGCGCTGGTGACCGGCGCAGGCAGCGGCATCGGCGCTGCGGTTGCGCGGCAGCTGGCGGCGCTCGGCGTACGCATCGCGATCACCGCGCGGCGGCAGGAGCCGCTGCAGGCGCTGGCGGCGGAGATCGCCGCTGGCGGTGCAGCCGCGCCGCTGATCCTGCCGGGTGACCTCACCGACGCCGCGCAGCTCGCGCGCATCGCCGCCGGGGCGCAGGCCGCGCTGCAGCGCGTGGACATCCTGGTCAATGCCGCCGGTGGCTCGCGGCCGACGTCTGTCGACGCCGCCGATGACGTATGGGAGGAGGCGATGGCGCTGAACTTCTCCGCGTCGCGGCGGCTGACCCAGGCGCTGCTGCCCGGCATGCAGGCGCAGGGCTGGGGGCGGGTGATCAACTTCAGTGGCTCGATGGAGCCGCGTGCGGTGAATGCCGCCACGGCGGCGAAGGCTGCGCTGCACCTGTGGAGCAAGGGCCTGTCATCGCAGGTGGCTGCGCAGGGCATCACGGTCAACACCCTCGCGCCCGGGCGCATCAACAGCGCGCAGATCCTCAGCCGCTTGCATCCCACCGAGGAAAGCCGGCGAGCGTTCATCGACCGCAACATTCCCATCGGCCGCTTCGGCGAACCGGAGGAGGTGGCGCCACTGGTGGCATTTCTCGCGTCGCCGCTGGCCGGCTACATCACCGGCGCGGTCATCCCGGTGGATGGCGGCATGCACTACTTCGCGCACTGACCCTGCGTCTGCTTCACCGCCGTGGGTAGAGTCGACTGTCAGTCGACTGCTTTTCGATCCGGCACCGCGGGAGTCGACTGACAGTCGACTCTACCCTTCACCGGCAAGGCAACCGCGCTCAGCGCGGCGAGGCCACGGCACGGTTGCCCGAGGCGCCCTTGCCCTTGCGCTTGTCCTGCTGCGCCGGGGTCGCGCCTTCGGCCATCAGGCTGTCGCTGCCGAAATCGGTGTCCACGTCCAGCCAGCGCTGCGCCGGCAGGCCCAGCGCCGAATCGAGCACGGTCGGCAGCAGGCCGCTGGGCAGGCCGCTCTCGCCGTTCCACAGGATGGCGATGCCGAGGTCACGCTCCGGCACCAGTGCGACCAGACCGCGATAGCCCTGCACCGCACCGGCATGGAAGACCACGTCGTGGCCGGCGTAATCGAAGGTGCGCCAGCCCAGCGCGTAGCCGGCCGAGTGCAGGCGCTCACGGCGCCAGCCCGAGCGCATCTCGCCCGGGGTGTTGATCAGGCTCGAATGCAGGGTGGCCAGCAGCGGTGCCGGCAGCACGTCGGGGCGATGCCCGGTGTGTGCCAGCAGCCACTGCGCCATGTCGCTGGCACTGGCGTTGACGCCGGCGGCCGGGGCGACGCGGTAGTAGGTCGGCTTCGGCGTCAGCGATACCCAGCCATTGCGGCTGCGCACGTGCGGGCGCGCCCAGCGCGAGCTGGCCTGGATGCCGGCCAGGCCGAGGCTGGCATCGTTCATGCCCAGCGGCTTGAAGATGCGGCGCTCGACCGATTGTTCGTAGAAGCTGCCCGAGGCGGCATAGACCACGTCGCCGATCAGGCTGAAGGCCACGTTCTGGTAGGCGTAACAGTCGCCCGGCAGGCATTTCAGGCTGGTGTTGGCCAGCTTCTGGGTCAGCGAGTAGTACTCGGCGTTGCCTTCGATGTCGCGGTCGTAGGCGTTGTAGGGCAGGCCGACGCGGTGGCTGAGCACATCGGCCACGGTCAGGCGGTCGGTGGCTTCGGGCGAGTTGAGGCGGAAGCCCGGCACGTAGTCGGTGACCTTGCTGTCCCAGCGCAGCGTGCCGTCGTTGACCAGCAGGCCGGCCATGGTGCCGGCGAAGGCCTTGGACAGCGACGCCAGGCGGAATACGGTATGCGCGTCGACCGGCAGCGGATTGTTGACGTCGGTGACGCCGTAACCGCGCGCGCTGAGCACGCGGCCGCCCTGCACGATGGCCACGGCCATGCCCGGCACGCGCTCGCCATAGGTGAGCTGCTGCGCCATCGATTCGATGTGGGCGACGTTGAAGCCTGCGGCAGGCAGCTGCACCTGCGGCACCAGGCCGGTGCGGTACGCGGCCGGCTGGGTGTGGGCGATGCCCGGGCCCGCGGCGGTTTCGATGTTGGTCGGCATCGGCGGCAGGGCCGGCGGTGTCTGCGCGGTGGTGGACAAGGCCACGGGCATCAACATGCCCAGCAAACCGGTGGTCGCCACCCGGACCGGGCGACGCAGGTTGTTCATTTTCATCGGTTGGACCCGTGCGCGACTGCTGTTTGTGATTCTAGCGCCGCTTTTCGCCTGTGCACAAACAAAGCGAAGATGAATGCGCATCTGTTTGAAAAAGTTGGATTTTTGACGCTCGGTGACGGCCTCCGGACACACCTGCAGCGCACCGGTGCAGCCACCCTGCGGCCGCGTCCGCGCACGGCGCGCTGGCGATGTTGCAGTGCATTGTCTAACGTACGCGCTTCACCGCCCCCGGAGCCCGACATGCCGCCATCCAACCGCCGCGTCCCGGCCAGGCCAACCGCGTGAGCGCGGCCGCAGGCAAGGGGCCGTTGCGCGGGCTTGTGGCGGCGCTGCGTGAATCGCCAGCGCTGTGGTGGTCGTTCCTGTATTTCTTCTGCCTGCTCAGTGGCTACTACGTGCTGCGCCCGGTGCGCGAGGCGATGGCAGCGTCGTCCGATCTGGAGACGGTGTTCCCGCCGCTGCTGATCGGCTGGTTCGCCAGCCATGGCATCGCCCTGAAGGATTTCGTCCTGCAGTTCCTGTTCACCTGCGTGTTCCTGATCATGCTGGTGCTGCAACCGGTCTACGGCTGGCTGGTCAGCCGCTTCCCGCGGCGGGTGTTCCTGCCGGCGGTCTATGGCTTCTTCATCGCCACGCTGCTGGTGTTCTACGTGCTGTTCGACAGCGGCGTGCCGGGGCGGGGCATGGCCTTCTTCCTCTGGGTCATGGTCTTCAACCTGTTCGCGGTGGCCGTGTTCTGGAGCTTCATGGCCGACGTGTTCTCCAACGTGCAGGCACGCGCCTGGTACGGCTACATCGGCGCGGCCGGCACCGTCGGTGCCTTCCTCGGCCCGATCCTCACCAGCGCGCTGGTGCAGCGCGTGGGCATCGCCAACCTGATGCTGGTATCGGCCGGCTTCCTGGTCGTGTGCCTGTTCTGCATCTGGCGGCTGCGGCACTGGGCGGTGCTGCGCGAGCGCGAGCAGCAGCTGGTGTCGGGCGAAAAGCCGATGGGTGGCAGCGTGCTCGATGGCCTCAAGCTGATCGTGCGCGAGCCGCTGCTGCGCTGGCTGGCGGTCCTGGTGGTGTTCGGCGTGGGCGTGGGCACCCTGCTGTACAACCAGCAGGCCAGCATCGTGCGCGCGGCCTTCAGCGACCCGGCGGCCAGCACCGCGTTCTTCTCGCGCATCGATCTGGCGGTCAATGCGCTGACCCTGCTGCTGCAGCTCAGCCTGACCCGCTGGCTGCTGTCGCGCCATGGCATCGCACCGGCGCTGCTGATTCCCGCCTTTGCCATCCTGATCGGCTTCTCGGTGCTGGCCGCCTCGCCGTTGCCGATGATGGTGGCGGTGGTGCAGGTGCTGACCCGGGCCAGCGAGTTCTCGCTGTTCAAGCCCGCCCGCGAGACCATCTACACCCGCGTGGACCGCCAGTGGCGCTACAAGGCCGGCGCGGCCATCGACACCGTGGTCTACCGCGGTGCCGACCTGAGCTTCACCTGGGTGCACAAGGCGCTGTCGCTGTTCGGCTCGCATGTGGTGTTCGCCGGCGGCATGCTGGTGGCGGCGTGCATGACCCTGGCCGCGTTCGGCGTGCTGCGCGAAGAGAAGAAGCTGCCGCGCGACCGCTGAGCCCATCATCCTGTCAACCCATCCAAGGAATCCTCCATGTACTGGATCGCACTCGCCCTGACCCTGCTGGTCGCACTGCTGCACGTCTACTTCCTGGTGCTGGAGATGTTCCTGTGGACCCGCCCGCTGGGCCTGAAGACGTTCCGCAACACCCCGGAGAAGGCGGAGATCACCCGCGTGCTGGCGGCCAACCAGGGCCTGTACAACGGCTTCCTCGCCGCAGGCCTGTTCTGGGGCCTGTTCGACCACCTGCCGATGCTGGTGAATTTCTCGCTGGGCTGCGTGATCGTGGCCGGCTGCTACGGCGCGTGGAGCGTCAACAAGCGCATCTTCTTCATCCAGGCCGTGCCGGCGCTGCTGGCGGCAGTGGCCTGGTGGTTCGTGCCGGCGTAATCGCTTTGTAGAGTCGAGATCCTATGTTCGCAGTCAAGCCTGCAGGAAGCGGGCTTGGCCCACCTTCAACAGGGCTGGATC
>NZ_JBYSZR010000038.1:0-42433 GCF_058787375.1 Stenotrophomonas sp. FW305-3-2-15-E-LB1 | reverse complement strand
TGGATGGCGCCATCGAGCCCCCATGGATGGGTTTACGGCGTGTCCTGACCACCCACACCGCCCCGCCATCCCACGGAATACCCGCTTTTGCTGTTGAGGTTGCCGGCCAGCGGCCGGCACTACCGCAGGTGCAGGGCTGCAAGCCCTGCCGACTACACCCACCGCCCGCCAACAACGACGCGCCGCTCGGCCGGCACGCCTGCCACCGCCGCGGGACCGTGATCCGCCCGCACTGCCACGAACGTGGCCGGCATCCCCTCGCCCATCCCGTACTCCGGCAACCCGATCACCGCCGCCGCATGGGTGGTCACCATCTCCAGCGCCAACATCAGATCCGCATCCGTGTAGAACCCCGAGCGGTAACCCAGCAACATCGCACGCTGCAGCAGGTCGCCATTGCCATACGGCCACCAGCAGTCACGGATGTTGTCATTGCCCGCGAACACCCGCACTCCCGCATCGTGCAGCGCCCGCAGCGGCGGGAACGGGTGGTCGCCCGGCGCGTTGCTCATGATCGCCACGCCGGCAGCGGCCAATGCCTCGCCCACCTGCAGCGCGCGCGCCAGCGGCACTTCGCCGAGGGCATACGCGTGGCTGACCGCCACCCTGCCCTGCAGCCCGGCCGCCCGCGTCCGCGCGGCAATGCGCAGCAGCTGGGCCAGGCCGGTTTCACCCGGCTCATGCAGGTGGATGTCCAGGCGCACGCCATAGCGCTCGGCCAGGCCGAACAGCAGGGCCAGCTGCCCTTCGGCGTCGCCATCCAACGTGGTCGGGTCGATGCCGCCCAGCACCTCCACGCCCTCGGCCAGGGCCTGTTCCAGCACCGCGGCCGTGCCCGCGCAGGACATCACGCCCGCCTGGGGAAACGCCACCAGCTGGATCTGCATGATGTCCGCACAGCGTTGCGCGGCCTCGCGTACCGCCTCCAGGTGGCGCAGGCCGGTGCTGGCGTCGATATCCACGTGGCAGCGCATGGCCACGGTGCCGAAGCCACTGCACTGGCGGATCAGCGCTTCAGCGCGGTCCACCATCGGTGCGGCCCCGGCGACGGCGGTCTTTTCCACCGCCAGGCGCTCGCGCAGGCTGGCCACCGGTTGATGCGGATGCCAGCGGTCACCGACGAAGCTCTTGTCCAGGTGGATATGGCCATCGACCAGTCCGGGCAGCAAGGTGAAGCCCTGCAGGTCGATGATCCTGGCACCTTCGGCCGGGGCCGCCGTGCGGTTGAGCCCCTCGAAACGGCCGTCGCGGATATGGAAATGCACCGGCGCACCATCGCGATCGACGCCGCCCTGGACGAACTGCAAAGTCATGGGGGGAACTCCCGTAAAGCCATCAAGGGGCCCATCGTGCGCCGCACCCCCGGCATCGGCCAACGAAATATCTGCATGTCTCGTATTCGCCAGCGCAATGAATGGCCACCGGTGCCGACGTGATCGGCACGCCCGGTGCACGCCTGAACGGGTACCATAGACACCTGTTTCCGCTGTGATGCCGCATGGGCCCGTCCGACCGCCACGATCGTCTCCGCCGCTGGCAGGCCGCATCCCTGCTGGCCGCTGCCCCGATCGCCAGCCTGTCCGCCGCCGATGCCGGTGCCACCGCGCCGCTGCAGGCACCGCCCGGACAGCAGCGCGTCGCGCCCTCCGCCCTGGTCGAGCTGCTGCACCAGCGCGTGCTGGCCGGCCCCAGCGCAACCGGAACCCTCGAAAGCTGGTGCGCCGAGCACGGTCTGGCTGAACAGGCCCGCGTGCGCGCCGTCCGCGTACATGGCCAGGACAAGGCGGCACCGGCCGATGTGCTGAAGGCGCTCGGCGCAGGCGCCGGTACACCGCTGCGCTATCGGCGGGTGCAGCTGGTCTGCGGCAACCGCGTGCTCTCCGAAGCTGACAACTGGTACCTGCCGGACCGCCTCAGCACCGCCATGAACCAGGTGCTGGACAGCAGCGACGAACCCTTCGGCCGCGTGGTGGGTCCGCTCGGTTTCCAGCGCCAGACCCTGGCCGACCAGACCTTCTGGCCGCCGCGCGGCGAAGGCGACCACGGCGTGATCCTGGAAGTGCGCGCCCTGCTGCGCGACCGCCAGCAGCAGCCCTTCAGCTACGTCATCGAGTCGTACAGCGTGCAGGCACTGCCGTAACCGCCGGCCCGGCCTGGTCAGTCAGGCTTGACGCTACTGGCTGATGCCGTTGGCCGCCGGATCGATGGAAAACACGAAGCGCCCCACGGATTGTCCCTTGCCCAGCGCGTACTCGGCCGTGATCAACGCGTAGTGCGGCGCGGCGCGGTCCTTGCCGAAAGCGCGAACCCAGTCCCGGAATCCAGTGTCGCTGCCGCTGCGGATCTCGCCCATGCACAGGCTGTAGCCACATGACAGCGACGCAAGGGCCACATCGCCGCCCAGTGCCCGGGTGGCTGCCGCCCGGTAGAGCGTGCTCAGATCCTGCGCATCCGGATGGCGTGCGGCATCCTGCTCGAACTGCTGCAGCGCCGTTTCGAACCCGGCACGGGAACGCAAGACGGTTTCGGCCTCCGCCATCGACAGCGCATTCCCGCTCAGCAACCGGGACTCCCCAGCCAGGTAATCCTGATTGGACGCCGCCACGCGCTGTACAGGGGCCGCCGGCGGCACAGGCGCAACCACCGGCGCCGGCGCCACGGCAGGTGTGCGCGCAGCGTCGTCAGGCAACACGAGGTCACCCGCTGCCTGCGCCGTAGCCGTCGCTCGCTCGCCTGGTCCGGTCGCAGCGGCGCGGTTCGTCGTTCCCGCATCGTCCCTGTTGCAGCCTGGCAGCACCGCCAGCAACAGCCCGGCCATCCATAGCCCTCGTATTCCCATCCCTGCGCTCCCTGCGTCGAAGTCCCACATCATGCCAGTTCGCACGCCATCCACCATCTGCACCGCACCAAGGGAAGGCCGTCGCCATCGGACCTTTCGCTTTCATCGCGATGCCCGCGGATCGGCCTGCGACTGAACCAACGCAGGCCTCCCGCGCGCAGGGCAGCTCACTTTGCAACTATTTTCATGGGCATCGGCGCCCAAAGGCGTAATCGTGCCCACATGTGCATCGAACCGAACTCCGCTTCCCACCTTGCCCTGCACCCGGTACTGCGCCGCCACCTGCTGCACCTGGGCCACGGCTCCATCAACCTGCGCTCGCTGCAGCGCACCGATCTGGCCGGCTGGCGCACGCTGTGCGGACAGCGCCGCAGTGGCTGCCACCTGGCCTGCCGCACCGATGCCGAGGTGCAGCTGTTCATCGGCATCCAGCGCTCGCGGCTGCAGGAAGACAACGATCGCCTGCTGCTGGGCGTGTTCGACCAGGCCAGCCACGCCCTGGTCGACCAGATCACGGTGCGGCTGCAGTCGGCACGCGGCCGCAGTGCCGAGCTGCAACGCTTCTGCCAGGCCGACTGGGGCGATGCGCAACGCTTTGCACACACGCTGCATGCACTGTGCCCCTTCCTGTTTGAACAGGTCGGGCTGCACCGCGTCTACGTGATGCTTCCGCCCGACGACAGCGCCGGGCTTTCGGACGTGCTGCGCGCGGCCGGCTTCCAGAAGGAGGGCCTGCTGCGCGACCATCATCTGGGCGCGGACGGCTGGGAGGATCGCAGCCTGCATGCACTGACCGCGTCGACCTGGCGCCCCCGGCAGGCCGCGATGGGTTAGCGCACGCGCTCCAGCGCAGAGCCGGCGCCCGTCAGCACGCTGCAGGCATGGTCCTGCAGTTCCTCGGCACTGGCGTCGTTGCCGGTGGCGGGGTCGAGCCGGGTGGCCAGCAGCACGAAACCGGGCGCGCCGTGCACATCGCGGTGGCCCGCCACCAGCAGGCTCCAGTTGCCGACGTCAGCCGGGCCGCTCAGGTCGAACGCCAGCAGGTTCAGCGGGTTGGCGGTCAGCTCCGCACCGGCCAGCAGGCGCGCCTGGTACTGGTGGCCACGCAGCAGCACCGGCAACGGTGCCCAGCGCATCCCCAGCGCCGCCTGCTGCGCGTCCAGCGCCTGCACCACATCGGCACGCAGGCAGTCCACGTGGATATGCAGCTGGTGCTGCGAGCGGCCATGCGGCGAGTTCAACGCCAGGCTGGCTACCTCGCGCGGCAGCGGCTGGGCCAAGGCCTGCTGGGTGTGGGAGCGGGCCCGCCAGGCCGCGGCAAAATAATTGGGTACGCCCTTGCGGTAGAGCCCCGGGCTCTCGATGCCACTGACCTTGTCCAGCGGCATCAGCAGGAACTGGAAATCGCCATGGGAGTCCTTCACCAGCACATCGCGCCGGTCAGCCGCTTCTTCCATCTGCAGGCAGCTGCCCTGCGGTCCCTGCGCGCTTCGGCAGTCGCGTTCGATCAGGCGCCACAACGCATCGGAATGGGCCGGAGGTGCCGGGGTGCTGGCACAACCGGCCAGCACGGACAGGGACAGGAACAACGGAAGCAGACGGGGCACGACACTCACATTCAACGGTTGGGCCAGCGCGCCATTGTAACGCGGCCCTCAGCCCGGCACGGCCGCCTCCACCTGGGCCTCTTCAACCTTGCCCGGCGTGTACTTGGTCGCACCGAAGTACAGCACCCGCCACTGGCTGAGGTTGCCGATGAACCAGTGCGCCACCGAATCATGACCGTAGCCATCGAAGAAGGTTTCCACCTCCGGCGGCAGCAGGGTCGTGTCATCCCACGACTCGAGGGTCACCCGCTCGGCCATGGTCAACGATGCGCCCCGCTCGCGACGACGCCGCAGGCCGACGATCTTGCCGACCATCGTATCGTTCTCTTTCTCCAGCCCACGCCGCTGCTTGCGCACGGCCGACAGCTCGTCATCACGCGCCTTGAGTTCGTCGGACACGCGGTTCCACTCGGCGGTCTTGTCTGCATTGCCCTGGTCGGCCAGGTGCAGGTTGTCGTTGTCCCAGGGCGCGGGCAGCTGCGACTGCCGCCGGCGCAGGGTCCGTACCTGTTCGCGCAGCGCCTCCTCGCGCGCCGCCAGGCGCTGCATCGATGGCAACTTATCGCCGCGGGCCACGCGCACCCGCATCCAGCGGTACAGCAGCTGCATGTGCGCGGCCTGCACGTCCTCCATGCGCCCGCGCTTGACCCGCACCGCCTGCAGGTAGGCGTTGAACACGGCCTGCAGCTCCGGATCCTGCTTGTCGAACTCGGCCTTGACGTGATCTTCCAGAAGGCTGATCGGGTTGAGCAGCACGCCACCGGCCTGCGCCATGTCGTACATCTCGTTGAGGGCAAAGCGCGCGATGCTGTTCTGGCGTCCCTGGTGTTGGGGGTCATAGCCACCGCCCACATCCGAGTGCACGCCGGGGAACCAGATTTCCACCGTGTTGGCCGGGTAAACCGCGTGCTCCCGCGTTGAATCCAGCGGGAACTGGCCACGCAGCTCATGGGCGGCGGTCATGTGCACCGACTGTTCCACGATTTCCGGAATGACCATGCCTTCGGCCCAGCCGGTATGCCCATTGCGGTAATTGATCCCCGCCGCAGCCAGGTTCGGCCACACCGAGCACACCGTATCGAACACGCCCATGAAACCGATCCGCAGCGGGATCCGTTCGCGGTACAACCAGGTGCCATCGGCCTGGCGCTTGCAGCGCGCCGCCAGATCCCGCGCGAACGCCCGCGCCGACGCCGCCCCGCGCGAGAAGCCCAGCACCGACACGCTGACCACCAGAATACGCATCGGCTCGGGTTGGGTATCGATCAGCTCGTCCAGCGCCTGCAGCGCGAAGTCGATGCGCTCGCGCCCGCCCTTGCCGATCGACAGCCCGAGCAGGCCGCCGCTGTCGCCGACTTCCGGGCAAGGCGTGCCGACGCCTGCCAGATACTGGCGTGTGCTGTTGCGACGATCCTTTACATGCGCGTCGTAGAGCCGGGCAATGTTGGAAAGCGCCCGCTCCCCCGCATCCTTGCCCAGCTCCTCTTCGCGATTGTTGCCCGTGCCGTCGAAGAACACGCTCAGGTGCAGGCTCTGCGTGCAGCCAGTGGTCGCTGCTTCCTTGTCGGGCACCGTGCCGCACATCGCTTCCTGGCGACGGCGACGCTCGGCATCACTCAACGGACGCGTTCCGCGCGCCAGCCGCGCCGTGCGCGCCGTGCCCTCGGCCTGCGCGACTGGATCGGGGGTACCGGGTTCGAGATCCACCTGCCCCGGAATCGCGGTCGGATCAGTACTGGTCATGGTCCTTGTGCTCCTTCGGCACCGGCATGCGTCGCACATCCCATTTGTTCACGCCCTTGTCCAGCAGCTCCGCCTCGACATGGCCGTCAGCGTAGAAATGCAGCAGCAACGTCGCCGGGTTCGGCGGATACGGCGTCTTCAGCGGCACCACCGCCTCGCGCGGCACGCGATGCCCTTCACTCAGGTAGCGGTTGGTGGCCAGGTCGTAGCGGTTGGCCTCGATCCAACGCACCTGCACGCTGTCCGGCCCCTTGCCGCGGGGCGCGCGCGGCCCCATCCCGGAGCCGCCATTGGTGTAGCCGTCCACGCCACCCAGAAACTGCCCATCGACCCGCACATCGGCCAGGTAATACGGGCTGTAGTTGAACGCGAACAACGACATGATCGGCGTCTTGCCGCGCGCCATCGCCCGGCTGCAGCCGACGCCCACCACCAGCAGCGCGATCACCGCCAGCGCGCTCCACCACAGGTACTTGTTGCTCATCATCGCGGTCTCGCTCCGTTCAATCCCAGCTTTCTTCCAGGGGCCACACTTCATCGCCGATATCGGCCGCACTGCGCCGGCCACTGGCGAAATCCTGCAGGCGCTGCTGCCAGGCCGGATCCTCGCCGAGATCGCTGCCGGCCAGCAGTGCCCAGGTCGCCACCATCACCACGCGGCGGCTGTCCTCGATGCCGGCCGCCGCAGCCGTCGCCACCACGCGCCGGAAGAAGGTGTACCAGCGCGCCCGTGGCAGCCGCGCCAGCAGTTCGGGGTCGGTAAGCTGGAAATGGTCGATCAGCGTATAGGGGTAGCTGGCGTCGATCAGCGCACGCCGCTGCGGTGCCTCCAGCACCCAGGGCGGGTCGTGCGGGTCCAGGGCCGCGTCTTCCAGTTCGAGGTGCGCCCATTGCAGGTCATGGCGCAGGTACCACCAACGCTCTCCCATCGCCAGGAACGCGCGGCACTGCGCCTCGTCCAGCACCTGCACCCACCAGGGCAGGACGCGCGCATCGAAAAAGCGCGCAAGGAACAGTTTGCCGTTCGGATAACTGGCATCCAGGCGCCGTTGCAGGCGCTGCTGCAGCTGCTGGGCGTCCAGGCTCGTCTCGAGGATGCTGAGCATGCCGGGCGAACGCCCCTGCGAGGCGGCCCGCTGCAGGAACCTGTCATGCTCGAATCCGCGCGGCAATCGGGCCAGGAACACACTGGCATCGTCGGCACCATCGGCCAGCAGACCATCGAACAGTGGCAGCGGTGCCCACGGCAACGTGCGCAGCAGCTGCACCGGCTGGTTGCACTGCGCGCCGTCCAGCAGGACGAAGCGCTGCAGGCCCTCCTCCAGCGGCGGCAGATCAAGCGGCGGGAAATGCCAGTCCGGAATCACGCCGCCCCCCCTTTGGGCGTCAGCGGCGCGGCCCGCTGTGCAGCCAGCAACAGGCATTCCTTGCAGACCGACTGCGGAAACACCGGCAGCGGATAGCGTCCGCTGCCGCCCGGCAGGAACGACTTGCGCCCGGCGTGCACGGCGATGCGACCGGGTGCGTTGACCACGATGTTGCCCGCGCTGATGGTGATGCTGGCACCACCGGACGTCGCAACCTGGACGGTACGACCGGCGGCCACTTCCACCGACGCCTGCGCGCTTGCCGCGCGCAGCGCCTGCCGCGACTGCACGTCAACCTGATCCTGCTGTGCCTTGAAATCCAGCACTGCCTCACCGCTGGCCAGGGTCAGCGTCGGTGCCTGCGTATCGGCGCCAGTGGCCGCCGCAGCCAGCACGCCGATGGCCTGCCGGCCATGCCAGCGCGCATCCCCCATCACCACGGCATCGCTGTGCTGGCCGCTGCCCAGCACCAGTGTCTCGCCCTGCCCCCAGTGCAACCCCTGGCCGGCCACCATCACCGCGCCCGCCGGTGACGACAGGCCCAGCACGGCATCGCCCGTATGTGGCACCACGCCTTCCCCCGCCCGACTGCTGCGCTGGCTCGCGGCCGCGGAGGCCTCTGCAAGCGCCTCGGCGGGCACGGTACTGCGGACGCTGGCCAACAGCACAGGCAAGGGCGACTGCGCACCATCCAAACGTGATCGGTGCGTCGACTGCACCCCGGCCTCCGCCGCGGGCAGCACCGTCCGGTGTGTCCCGGCCGCGACGCTGTAGCTCTTCGCCAGCGCCACCAGTTGCTGCAGCAGCGCTGCCGGCTGCGCGGCCTCGCCCGCCGGCGACGCACCGGCGTGGGCATAGGCACTGAACCACGCCCCGGCCGTGCCGCGCACCGCACCCCATGCGTCACTGCGCAGTTCAAAGCCCTGTCCGCGCAGGCTGCCCAGATAATTGTCGGCCTGATGCCGCAGATGGCCCAGCGTCAGCTGCGAGACCTGCTGGCTGCTGGCCAGCTGCGTGCGCAGCTGCTGGTTCGAATCATCAAACAGCAGGTGGTTGCTGCCCTCGCCGCCCTCCCACTCGCGTGAACGGATACCCCACAGCGCGCCGCCGTGGCGGTGCGCCTGGTCGCCGCTGCCCGCCGCGTGCCAAGCCGGCGCCTGGCCACCACTGAGGTTGGCCTGTGCACTGTTGCGTGCATCGGCCGCCTGGCCGTAGGCCGACAGATCATCCTCGGCGCTGGCACCGGCCGTGGTCGGCGCCACGCCCGCCTCGCCGCGCCCGTTGTACAGCGTACCCAGCACCACCGGGCGGTCGATGTCGCCTTCCAGGAAGCCCACCAGCACTTCCTGGCCGATCCGCGGCAGGAACTGGCTGCCCACGCCCGGCCCCGCATAGCGCTGCGCCACGCGCAGCCAGGCACTGTCGGCACCGCCATCATCGCCCTGGAAATGGAACCGCACCCGGATCCGTCCCAGCGCGTCGGCATGCAGGTCGTTGGATGCTGAAGCGCCAGCCACCACGATCGCGGTCTGGTAGCCCGGCGCCAGCGGCCGCGCATTGCGTCGCGCACCGGTGCCATCCTCCAGGACCGGGCGCCAGCGCCGGTCGCGCGCCACGGCGCTGAACGCATTCACGTAGCCGTGCCGCTTCGCTGCGTCCTGCAGGGGGTCGGGCTCTGCCGCCTCACCCAGGAGCACCTGCACGCACTCGCGCAGGTCCACCGGCAGGTTGTTGACTCCTGCGTGGGTCACCTCCACCAGCAGCAGCTCGGCCGGCAGATCACCCGGCAGGCCGGTCAGCGCCCAGGCATGGCCGGCATCCGCGCTGCGCACGCTGCCGCGCCCCTGCCACTGCAGCGCCTGCGCTTCCCGCGCCTCGGCCATCAGCCGCGCATGGTGCTCCAGCTCCGCCGCATCGGCGAATGCATAGGCACCCACCGCATCGTAGTCCTCGCGAAGGCCCTCGCCGGCGCCCTCCAGCGGCAGCTGCCCGGTCAGCGAGCTCACGCTGCGATAGTCACTGCTGTGCAGCTGCACGCGCGTGCTCTGCAGCCGCCGTTGCTGCCCCAGCTGCTGCACGCCATCATCGTCCTCGGTGGCATCGGCACGATGGAAACGGATCCCGTCCCGCGCCTGCGAGGCCGCCGATTCCGGCAGCAGCGTCGAATCGGCAAAAAAGAGCACGCCGTGCCCGGCCGGTGCATCGGCCACCTCCTCCACGCACCAGCCCACGCCCTCCTCGGCCAGCAGGCGCTGCACGAAGGCCAGGTCCGATTCCCGGTACTGCACGCAGAAACTGCGCGGCCGCGAGGCCGCCAGCAACGCATCCACGTCATCGCTCCAGCGCCAGTGCGCATGCGGCGCATGCGTCTGCAACACGGCATCGACGATCGCGCGCACGTCCTGGTCCTGGAACACCCGGCTGCACACCGCCTGGTCCAGCCACCATGTCCAGTCGCGCAGGGTGATGCGGTAGCGCACCAGGCCGCCATCGGCCTGCAGGCACTGCGCAGCGGCAATCACCCCGTGGCGTGGCCAGTCCTGGCCGTCGGCCTGGCGCACGTACAGGCTGGCCGGCTGCCCCAGCCAATCGGCCAGCGGCAGTGCAGCGTCCAGCGACAGCACATCCACCTGCAGGTGCCGGCCCGTGGACAACGCATCGTGCCCTTGCCACGCATCCACCACCACGGCTGGCAGATCCGGTAGATCCAAGCGGAACAGGCGACTGCCAGCATCCAGACCGGCCGCCTGCACCATGAGATTGCGCATCGCTTCCATGGCGTTCCCACTGTTGCCGCGCACCGCTCCCCGGCGCGCGGTTCCTCCCCCTGCCAGCCGACGGTAACAGATGGAAAACGACAGCGCACGTCAACGCCTTCACGCGGAACAAACATTCCGATGGACCTGCTGGGCAGATACCGCAGCTGATCCTTCACTGCATGTACGGTGTGACGTGCCCGGTAAAACGCCCACCATCGAAGCCGAAGCAGAATCGACCATCAGCGATGGAGCGGTACGCCAACACCGCCCCGACCAGGCAGAACTGCGTCGCATCCAGCGACGTCTCCACCGTTCCATACGTCGCCGATCGCCCATGCGCGGACAAAGGGCCGGATAGCGCATCGATCGGCAACGGATACACGATGCCGGTGCTGGCGTCGATGACCACCACGGAGCGCTGGAAGAACTCGGGCCACTCCTCCAGTTCCGCCACGATGTAGCGCCCGTTGAAATTCGGCTGTCGCTCGGCGATCACCCTTTCGATCAGGGCGCGATGTCGATCATCACAGAAGTTGACCGGACTGCTCAGGAAGGAGCATCCGGAATGAGGGGAAAGCATCCTGGTGCCGGCATAGCGCGCATTTCCCACCGTGGCCGCCGGATCTTCGTTGGCCAATGCGGCTTCATCCGCTGTTGCCGTCATGGTCGCGCGGCCTGGCGGACCCTGCGTTCCGCTGCAGGCGGCAATGGCAGGAAGCAGGCCGGTCAGCATCACGCGCTGGGCGCGATGTTGCCAACCATGACGGCGGCGATCACTGCCGGCTGAAGTGCTACTGCATGTACTGCGTTGTGTGCCCGGTAAAACGCACACCATCGAAGCCAAAACAGAAGCGGCCTTCTTCAAAAGCGCGATAAACCAGCAGTGCACCACTGACGCAGAACGTGTCGCCTTGCCGCGAGGTCTCCACCTTGCCGTACTCACGTGCCCCCTCCTTGCTGACCAGTGGCCCACTGAATGCATCGATCGGCAGCGGGTAGACCGTTCCGTCCCGGCTGTCGATCAGCACGATCGAGCGCTGGAAGTACTCCCTGCGCTCCTCAAGCTGGGCCAGGATGTAGTGCGTCTTGAAGTTGGGCGCCTGCGTGCGGATGGCCTCCTCGATCTGCGTGCGGTGCGCGGCATCGCAGAAGTCGACGGGGCTGGACGTGTAGGAGCAGCCCGAGTGCGGGTAGCTCATCACCACGCCCGCATACGGCGCGTTGCCCGGCACGCTCGACGGGCCGGCGTTGCTGCACGCTGCCGCCAGGCAGGCGATGCCGGACAACGCGATCCCAAAGGCATGCCTGCGCAGGCGAGCCTGGCTCATTGCCGGTAGTCCGCTGTTTCCATCAGCACTCACTTCACACCTCCCGCGCGCATCCCAGGGGTTGATCATGCCCAGTCGGGCGTGCAGATCAACTGCGATTTCCGCGTGTCATCACCCTGCGGGCCCAGCACCGGGGTCCGGCCCGGCCTGCTGCCTGTGCCACTCCGCAATTCCGTGCCCAGCGACCTGCGCAGGCGCGATCGTGCTTCATCCAGCGGCAGGTCGATCAGTACGCCAATGGGTGTCGGCGCCGTGCCCAGGTGGGCCACCACCCGGTAGACCGGAACTCCATGAAAATCAGCGTTCAGGCAGAAGTACGCGATCCCGAATGCTGCATCGCGTTCGCAGGGCTCGGATGCATGCTTGGCCAGGTAGGGATTGACGGGGCGGCCTGCATCCAGATACCAGCCCTTCGGCGCACAATCGAGCAATCCGTCGAAGAGCGTCCCGGTATTGTCCGGATCACCGGCGTGCGACGACGCCCGCGTCTGCGGAGGGGGATCGCCCCCCCGCTGCGCATCAACAGGCGCCTGGGCGAAGGCGGCCAGTGGCAGCATGACGCCGAGCACAAGCATCGCCCCCAGCGCGCCACGCGGCCGATGATGGCCGCATCGATCGAGGCCTAATAGGTGCCGAATGGGACTTCAACCTTGAGCGCTGCCCCGCCCCCTGCAGGCTTCAGGGTGTAGGTCTGGACGCCGCCATCATCGTCCGCCAGCGAGGTGTCGCGACGCTCGACCGTATAGCGTGCGCCGCCCAGTTCGATCGTCTTCGCATCCACTGCACGCGCGTCGGCCGGCAGCAGCAATCCACCCGCCGCCTCGCGCTCTTCCTTGAAGGTGTAGCTGCCCAGGGCGCCCTGCACCTTCAGTACCTGCACGTGCGGGCGATAGGGCGCCGCGTCGACGTTCCAGCCATTGGTCAGGTCGGTGACCCACGGCCCCGGAATGTTGAAGCGATCCTGGAGATCGGTCTCGCTGACTTCGCTCCCCTCCACCGACAGGCAGCACACCACCTTCCCGGCCTTGGCGTCATAGACTGCCCAGCGGCTTCCGGCGGCTGCGGCACGCGGCAGCATGGAGAAATGGAACTGCTGCTCGAGATCACTGTCGGAGACCCGGCGCCAGCCCCCCACTTCCGGAGGCTGCGCCTGGCAGCCGGCCGCCAGTGCCAGCCCTGCGGCAACAAGCCCAGCTCGAATCATGAATCCTGCCATCGTCAATTGCCTGTCTTGGACCAATGGGGATCATCGATCTTCTTCGGTTTGCCGTCATAGTTCCAATGCAGGACGCTGTAACTGGCACCGACATCGATGATGTCACGCTTGCCACCGATCGTCACACTGGTGCCGTCGGCCTTCTTCACGGTCTTGCCAACGCCCCAGGCGGGAGTCAGCCGCATGTCGATCGCTTCGCCGCCGTTGTGGTTGGACCGGTAAGGCTTGCCGATCGCCCCGGCGGCCCCATACGCGGAATCCATCGCCTTGGCGCCCTGCTTGGCAGCCTTCAGGTCCGGCTTGCCGCTGGCATCCAGGTGCTGCCAGTCGATGTTCACGGGCGCGTCGCCGTTCTGCGGTTCGAATGCCGGCACCTTGGCCGGATCCATTCCGTTGACGATCTCACGCGCGTAGTACATCAGGTACGAGCGCTGCGGGGGACGCAGGGTCGTGTTGATGTTGACTGACACGCCCGCCGCATCCAGTGCCGCCAGGAAGCGGGTGATGTTCGACTTGAAGGGTTCCTTCAGATCGGCAACCTTGTTGCTCTGCATGAAGCGCTTGTGCCACTGCGCACCACTCTTCTCGCGTTCGCCGTTGTAGCTGGCATCCTTGCTGGGGGTTGCATTGGCGTTGGCCGTGGCCATTGCCGAATAGAAATTGTTCAGCAGCCCGATCGGGTGCAGGTGGAAGACCTCCGGCGCGCCGGGGAAGCCTTTGACCTTCGGTGAAACGTCCTTCCACCACCGCAGGTTCTGGATGCGCAGCTTCTCAGCGTTCCACTCCACGGCACCATCAAGCATCAGCGGGTCCAGCTCGTCCCACTTGGCGTCTTCGCCGCCCCACTCACTCTCGTAACGGACGATCATCCGGCTCAACGCCTGGGCCAGCAGGGGCTGCTTGCTTGCCGCCTGCAGCTCGGCCTTGCTGATGTGTCCGTTGCCGTCGGTGTCCAGCAGGGCGTGCAGCTTCTGCACCAGCGCGCTGCGCTCGACCTTGTCGGCACGCATGCGGTGGTCGGTCACCTCGTGGGCCTTCAACACGCCCATCTTCACCAGCGTCGCCGCCATCATGTCGACCGGCTGGATACTGCCCTCTTCCACCGTCTCAAAGCCCGGCCACGCCCAGGGGGACTGCCAGCCCACCTTGGCATGGCCCGCTTCGCAGGCCCAGCCGGAGACGAAACTCCCGGGCTTCTCGCCCATCGCCGTGATTTCCCACCAGGCCTTGCCGTCGCTGTCCAGCGCCCGCTTCGGCGCAGGCAGCCGCTCCAGTTCGGCGCGGGACATGACCCGCACCAGGCCCACAGGCTCGCCATCCGGACCGTCGGTGCGCAGCGGGTGCTTCTTCCACCACTTCATTCCGCCGGCCGAGCACATCTGCAGATCCTTGCGAAGGATCCAGAACGGCTCGCCGAGCGGCATCCGCATCTCGCGCCGCTGATAGTTGTGCTTCTTCGCTTCCTTCTCGGACTGCGTGCGCTGCGTATCGGCAGGGCCGACGAAAACGCCGGTGAAATGCCCATCCTTTGCGTTCGCGTAACTCTTGCTGCTCGCCGAATAGGCACCCAGCGCCTTGCGCTCGAATACTTTCAGCTCCGAGCGCTGGACGAGCGTCCACGCGCCCAAGCCGGAATCCTTGAGCTGGATGAGCGAAGGATCCGGCTCCATCGTGCCGTCCGGCGTGGCTTCCTTCTTCAGCCTCGCGCCCTTCTCGATCACGAACAAGCTTCCCGTTCCCGGAGGCAGCAGCGAGGCGTACTTGCGCGACTTGGCCAGGAACACAGGAAGATCGTTGCCAGCAAAGACCTCAAGGTGCATCAAGGGGCGGGTGCCGCGCTTGGGCAGCGGCTGGGCATCCACGTACTGCTGATACTCGCCGACATGCCCCAGCAACGCGCCAGCGCCGATGGCGATGGGCGTTTCGGGAATCACCACCTTGTCCCGCTGGACCGGTTGCTTCGGACCCGGGTCAAGTTCGGGCATGAATATCCAGCCCTGCTTCGCCGCCGGGTCCACGGCCTCGCCGGGCCGGACCGGGACGACATCACCCTCGAGGATCCGATCGATCTGCGCCCACTTGTCCTTGCGGTTCTTCACGGTTATCCGTGCGCCGCGCGGCAGCAGGCCCAACCGGGTCGAGCGGCTGCTGGCTTCGCTGCGGATGTTCAAGCCGATGATCGGCGCGGGCGCTGCATCAGTCATCCGAATGTGCCTCCTGCACGACGTTGTCCCATTCCTTCATCTGGCCAGGCCCCCAACCCAACTGCTCCAGCGCGTCGGCAACATCACCCGATTCGCCCGACGTTCCACCACAGTCACAGCCAATGTGGTCGTCCTCATCGATTGCGGCCTGCACCGGCGCAGGAGGCGGCGGTACTTCCTGCGCGTCCTTGGCCTTTTCACCGACGACGAACTCGTTGCCTTCCGTCCAGAAGCCCGGGCGTGCGCGCTTGCGGTCCTCCTGGTAGCCGGTGAAATCCATCAGGTGCATGTAGAGGCTGTAGAACGTCAGCTCGGTTCCGGGCTCAGGCCGGGCATCGGCGGCGGCGGCCTTCGGATCCTTGGAATCCTTGGCATCCTTCGAGGTCTTCGTGGCAGGCGCCGGTGCCGCGGCCTTGGCCGGACCCGCTGCAGCGGCCGTTCCTGCCGGCGCTGCGGGTGCAGCCGCCGCGTCCTTCGGCGCTGCTTTCTTGTCCTGTTCTTCCTTCGCGGCCTTGTCCGCAGCCTCGAACTTCGCCTTGGCATCGGCCGGCAGCTTCAGGGTGTGCCGCACCAGCACAAATCCCTTCGCGTAGAGCGCCTTGCGCTGGACCTGGGGGAAGGTGATTTCCGGATAGCGGTCATCGATCCGATAGGCGACCACCTCGCCATCCTTGATGCAGCGCACGCCCTGCGTCTGGTCGAGCACCGTGCCACTGCCCGCATCGAAGTGGACGCCACCGTGCCAGAGCCCGCTGGCGCCCACCGGGAAGAAGCCGTCGTCGACACGTGCCAATGCGCCTTCTTCCTGGCCAGGAAGGCCCAGGTACATCGCACCGTCGAAGGCATCACTCTTGCCCTGCCGCGGGAAGGGATACATCCACGTGGTCTGCGCCTCCACCGGCGCACAGCAGCCCAGCTCATAGCCGCCAAACTTCTTCATGTACTTGGAAACACTCGAGCCATAGGCATCGGTGCCATCCTCGGCGCCACCCGTGCGCAGGAATGCAAGCACGGCCGGTCGCTTCCACTGCCCGGTCTTCTTGTCCGGCTTGCCCGGGCCGTAGCCCTTCAGGTGGGCGGCCGCGATGATGCCCGACTCGGTCACCACGAAGCCCTTCATGGTCTGGCCGATGAACTTGGTCGTACCGAAGTAACGGCCCTGGCGGCAGAGTTCGCGCATCCACTCCTCGCCGGCCTTGTCCTGCATCGCCTCACTGGCCAGGAACACTTCCCGGCTGGTGACGCCATTCTTGCCCGTCCAGTGGCCCTTCCACTCCTGCTTCAGCTTGATCTCGGCCGTGGTCTTGTAATACCCCAGCTGCATCAACGCTTCTTCACCGAACTGGTACTTGCCGATGTAGTTGTAGCTGTTGATGATGCCGATGTTGCCGCTCGATTCTTCGAAGCCGACGGCATCAAGGAACGCCTTGAGATTTCCTGCACTCATTGCGCGTCTCCACACTCGCCCAGCCGCCGGACCATCTCGAGATTCGCCGGCATCCGGGCATCAAGCGCCGCACGCTGTGCATCGGAGGGGTTCCCCAGCCAGCGAACCTCGCAGTTCAGCGTCAGCCGACCCACCATGTGCCGATGGGCCGGGTCGTACAGCGCGGCAAGCTGCGTCGTGCCGCACGCATGTGCCTGGCAGGCCGAGTACAGCCACCACGTCTGCGCATCGATCGACAGCGGCTTCCCCGCTGCGCTGGGGCCGGTCAGCAGCCGCTCCTTCAAGCGGGGCGCCGCGTCGGCGGGCACCTCTGCCAGAAGCGTGTCGAACGCCCTGGTCACGTCGGCGTTGCTGCGGCCACAGCCATCGGGGGCCGGCTTTCCCTTGCCCACCAACGCAAACAGATACGTCGCCAGAGGCTGCTCCGCGCACGTTGGCTGCGGAAGATCGAGGGAGGTATCTGCAAGGGGCGCGGCAGCAGCGCACTGCCATGCCAGTGCCGCCGACAGCGGCAGCAGAAACAGCATCTTCTTCATTGTGTTCATCCCGAGAAACCGATGATCCGCTTCTGCTTCATGTCACCCAGCACCCACGACGGCAGCTCGCTCTTGGTGTTGCTGGGGCCGAGGAAGGATTTGCGTTGCGCATGCACGGTGATCGAGCCAGGCGCATTGACCACGATGTTGCCGTCGGCCACCGTGATGCTGGCACCCCCCGCAGTGGCGACGTGGAGGATCTTGCCTGCGGCCAGCTCGACATGCGCCTGGCCGCTCGCGCCGCGCAGGCCGGCTCGCGCCTGTACGCGGATGGCATCGCTCTGGGCCTGGACCTCGATCTCGCGGGTGCCCGCCACCAGGGTCAGGGCAGCGGCGGTCCCGCCCGCGCCTGTGGCAGCAGCCGCCAACAGGCCCAGCGACTGGCCTGCGTGCAGCCGGGCCTGCCCCATGACCGTCGTGTCCGAATGCGCGCCGCTCGCCAGCAGCAGCGCTTCGCCACTGCTCCACATGATGCTCTGCCCCGCGACGTGCGCCACACCGTCAGGCGCCGCCATCCCGAGCAGCGGGGCGCCACTGTGGGGAATACGACCCTCGCCGGGCTCGGCACCGTGTTGCGGTGCCTGCGCCACGCCAGCGGCGTACTGCGTTCCGGCTACGACGGTCCGGGCGGCTGCCGACATCGCAGCCAGTGGTGCCTGCGTCTGCACCATCCGCGAGCGCTTCATGCCGCGCGCCCCCTCCTGCATCGCCAGCGGACTGGTCACATGCGTGCGGGCCGCCTGGGTAAAGCGCTCACCCAGCGTCTGCAGCTGCGTCAGCAGCGCCGAGGGCTGCACGGCCTCGCCAGCGGGGGTGGTGCCGCCACGGCCATAAGCAGTGAACCACGCCCCGGCAGTACCACGCACCGCACCCCACGCATCGCTGCGCAGTTCGAAACCCGTGCCGCGCAGGCTGCCAACGTAGTTGTCGGCCTGGTGCCGCAGATGGCCGAGCGTCAGCTGCGAAACTTCCTGGCTGCTGGCCAGCTGGGCCCGCAGCTGCTGGTTGGAATCATCGAACAGCAGGTGGTTGCTGCCTTCGCCACCGTCCCACTCGCGCGAACGGATACCCCAGAGCGCGCCGCCGTGGCGATGCGCCTGGTCACCGGCACCTGCGGCATGCCACGCCGGCGCCTGGCCACCGCTGAGGTTGGCCTGTGCACTGTTGCGTGCATCGGCGGCCTGCCCGTAGGCGGACAGGTCGCCTTCGCCATTGGCACCTGCAGGCGTCGGCGCCACGCCCGCTTCGCCGCGCCCGTTGTACAGCGCCCCGAGCACCAGCGGACGATCAATGTCGCCATCCAGGAAGCCGACCAGCACTTCCTGGCCGATGCGCGGCAGGAACTGGCTGCCCACGCCCGGGCCTGCATAGCGCTGCGCGACGCGCAACCATGCGCTGTCCTGCACGCCGGCGCCCTGCGCCTGCTGGAAATGGAAGCGCACGCGTACACGGCCGTGGCTGTCGGCATGCAGGTCGCGGCTACCCGCGCCCTGGCCGGCCACCACCACCGCGGTCTGGTAACCCGGCACCGTGGGACGCGGATTCAGGCGCGCGCCGGTGCCGTCGATCAGCTGCGGACGCCACGGCGTGGTGCGCTCCACGGCCTGGAAGGTGTTGCCATATCCCACTGCTTCGGCCTGTGCCCACAGCGGTGCATCCTGCGCATCGCCCGGTGCAACGCCAAGCGCGTCCTCCAGGCTGCGTCGCAGATCGGTCGGCAGGTTGTTGATGCCTGCATGGTCCACCGCGACGAGCAGAAGCTCCGGCGGGGTGGCGCCCGGCGCCTGCTGCAGGCGCAGCCAGCACCCGGAGTGCAGTCCACGGACCGTGCCGCGACCCTGCCAGCTGCGGCTGTGGGCCTCACGGGCCTGGGCCTGCAAGCGGGCCTGCCGCGAGGCCGAAGCCGCATCGCTGAAGGCGTAGGCACCGACCGCATCGAAATCCTCGCGCGGCGACTGGCTGCCGCCACCGTCCATCGGCGCCTGACCGGCCAGCGCACGGACCTGGCGGTAGTCGTCGCTCTGCAGGTTGACGACGGTGCTGCCAAGGCGACGATGCAGGCCGATGGCCTGCACGCTGTCGCTGGACTCGGTCGCATCACTGCGGTGGAAACGCACACCGGCACCCGAACTGGCCGCATCTTCCGGCAGGTCGACGCTGTCGGCGAAGATTTCCATGCCATTGCCGCAGGGCGCTTCGTCATCCGCGTACAGCCGCCAGCCAAGACCTTCTTCGGCCAGCAGGCGCTGCAGGAAATCCAGGTCGCTCTCGCGGTACTGCACGCAGTAGCTGCGCACGCGTTGCTCCAAGAATGCGTCCATGCCCTCGGCCCACCGCCAGCGGGCGACTGCGGCGTGGCCGCCGAGCACCGCATCGACGATCTCGCGGATGCCCTGCTCCTGGAACACGCGGCTGTGCCGCGCGTACTGCAGCCACCAGGTCCACGAGACCAGTTGCAGGTGGAAACGGGCCAGGCCGCCATCGCTGCCGAGGCAGGCCGCGTCCGCAACCAGGCCACTGCGTCGCCATTCACCACCATCGGCGCAGCGGGTCACCAGGGTGGCGCGGGTGCCTGGCAGTTCCGCCAGGTCGATGCCCGCATCGGTGCCCAGCAGGGTCACCTCGGTCCAGGCGTGCTCGCAGAGTGCATCACGCCCCCGCCAGCGTTCGACCGTGCAGGCGGCCAGCGCCTCGTTCTCCAGTCGATACAAACGCTGCGCATCACCGAGCCCGGCGACTGGCGTCATCACGTAATTCAGCTGATCCATGCCAATTCCAGAGTAAAAAACGTCGACCCACTCACGTGGCACGTCGATTTCCAGCCGGCGATGCTAGCAGAACAATGCGAGCGTCAATATCACGGCAGACGCGCCCCCATGAAACTGGGTATTGCGTCACATAATTGACGGAACGGGCACTCAAGGCCGCTTTGGTTGCAGCGGACACCGGCGCGCTGTTCACACGCGCGGGCTAGAATCGATCCCAGTCCTCAACGAGACCTGCCATGCTGGATCAGGAAGCCCTGCTGGCCCCGATTTCTGACAACGCCCCGACCGGTGAAGACCTGTCGTTCTCCGCCGAGTTTGACCGGATCATCGAAAACCGTCGTGCCGACGACCCGACCCTGGATCAGGGCGCGTGGCAGACCGACATCAAATACGCCGACTGGAGCAGCGTCCTGCGCGACGCCAGCGACCTGCTGCAGACGCGAACCAAGGACCTGCGCCTGGCAGGCTGGCTGAGCGAGTCAGCCACCCAGCTGGAAGGCTTCCAGGGCCTGGCAGCAGGCTACCGGGTCACCGCCGGCCTTTGCGACCGCTTCTGGGACGATGTGCACCCGCAGGCGCCGGACGGCGATTTCGAAGAACGCATCGGCAACCTGAGCTGGCTGCTGACCAATTCCCTGCAGTGGCTGCGCGCCGTCCCGATCATTGCGGCACCGCAGGGCCGCTTCAGCCTGGCCGATTTCGAACACGCCCACGCCCGCGCCAACAGTGGCGAGGACGAGGACGGTCGCCCGGGGCTGGACATCCTCAATGCGGCGCGCCGCGATACCCAGCACGGGTTCTATCGGCAGATGGCCGATGACCTGCCGGACTGCAGCCAGGCCCTGGCCGAGCTGCAGGCCGCCGTCGACAACCGGCTCGGGCTGGATGGCCCCAGCTTCAGCGCCGTCCGCGAACAACTGGAGCACCTGCAGCGCACCGTACTGCGCTTCGCGCGCGAGGCAGGCGTCCTGCTCGATGGCGAAACCCTGCCTGCAGACGACGCGTTCAGCGAGACCGCATTTGCCGATGATGGCCCGTCGTTCGACACGGCTCCCGTCGCACCGAGCCGCGGCCCGGCCGGCGCTCCGGCCTCACGCAAGGAGGCGCTGCAGCAGCTGCGGCAGGTGGCCGAGTTCTTCCGCCGGACCGAACCGCACAGCCCGGTCGCCTACCTGGCCGAAAAAGCCGCACGCTGGGGCGAAATGCCACTGCACGTCTGGCTCAAGCGGGTCATCAAGGACCACAGCACGCTGGAGCAGATGGAAGAAATGCTGGATGTGAACCCGGAGGATTGACCTCCACTCCGGGCACCGCCGCAACGGAAGGATCGGGTGATACCCGATCCTTCTGCGTTTACTGGATCTTGAATTCGATGCGACGGTTGCGGGCGCGGCCGTCGTTGCTGGTGTTGTCGGCCACCGGCTCGTCCGGTCCCTTGCCCAGCACGTCCATGTGGCTGCCCGGGATGCCCTTGGCCATCATGTAGTTCTTCACCGCAAGCGCGCGCCCGTGGCTCAGCGCCAGGTTCGACTCGCGCTGGCCCACGTTGTCGGTGTGGCCGATGATGAGGAACCGGCTGTCCGGCATCTGCGCCATCTTGGCCACCATTTCATCCAGGATGCCCATGCCGAACGGGGTCAGGCGGGCACTGCCACTCTGGAACTCGATGATGCGGTTGGCCAGCGTCTGGTCCAGCACGTTCTGCTGGGAGCCCACCTTCAGGGCGTTCGTCACCGTGTAGCTGGTATTGCTGGCCAGGCTGAGGTCGCTGGCGACCTGCTGGCGCAACGCCTCATTGCCGACCTCGCCGGTGATGCGCACCGACTGCCCATTGACTTCCAGCTTGCCGGGCGAGACACGCTTCAGGCCCGGGTTGATCATGCCCGAGACGTAGTCGCCCCAGTTCGGCGGGGTCGCGATCGTCTCCACCTGGATCCGGTCGACCACGCGGTCGGCGCCGTACACCGCACGCAGGTTGTTCAACAGCTTGGCCTTGGTTGCCTGGTCAGGCACCACACCTTCGATGACCACCGGACGCTCGGTTGCCGCAGGCGCGCCCGCGGCGGTGTTCTGCGCGGCCAACGGTGCAGCCGCCAGCAGGAGCGGCAGCATGAAGTGGAGAGGGTTGCACACGCGCATCATCAGGTTCCCAGGAAAGTCTCGCCGAACAGCTTGCGTGCGGTGGCCAGGGCCAGATCGTCACGGTCAAGGAAGCTGCCAAAGCGATTGAGGTTGTAGTCGCCACGCATGTAGTCGTCGACCCATTCCGAATGCTGGGTGCGGATCAGGAAATCGCCGGCCTCTGCCGGGTCCAGCACCGCGCGCAGCACCTGGCGGTCGGCACCGTTGAAGCCGACGATCATGCTGGGCGCTGCGTCGTTGCGGATCAGCACGGCCAGTTCAAAGTCGCCGCGGGCGACGAAGCTGGACAGCAGGTCGAGCCAGAAGGCCGCCACCAGCGGGCGATAGGCCGGGTCGCGCACCAGCGGGAACACCAGCGCCTTGTCGATGTTGACGTCGCCCCCGCTCAGCACCGGCTGCAGCAGCAACCCCAAGGCCGGCAGCACCTGCCGCAGTGCCACGTCACCGTGGCCGGAATCACGCAGCCGCTGTTCGAGGTCGGCGACCGTGGTGCTTTCCAGGAAATCCTGGAAGCTGCCGTTGTAGTCACTGGGATCGGTGCTGATGCTGAAACGCGCATCAGCCAGCTGCGCCAGCGCCTGTGCGGCATCGCTGTCCTGGCAGGCCTGGCGTGCAAGGCGGGCCAGGCCCGACCAGGCGTTGGACATCGCCAGCGGGCTGCGGCCGATGAAGGGCAGCGGTTCCGGCGCGTCCAGCCGCAGTGCCGACAACAGCGGGAAGCGTCGTTCGGACGCGTCGCGGCTGGGCAGGAAGTGGCCGCACAGCACCATCTTGCTGCGCGAGCCGAGGAAGGCATAGTGGATCTCGGGCGCTTCGTCGTAGCGCTGCTTCCAGTCCGGGCTCTGGCTCAGCAGCTCCAGGCTTTCCCCGGCCCAGCGGTCGAGCCAGCCGAGCAACTGGTGGTTGTCGGCCGCGCGGACGAAATCGCCGCGCGAGGGCACCTTGCCGAAATAGGACACGCCTGCACTGACCACCCGGCTCATTGTGCGCCTCCTGCGGCCGGAGCCGGCGCCGCTGCCGGTGCAGCAGTGGGGGCCGCCGGTGCAGCAGGCGCGCCACCGGCGACGCGTTCGGGCAACTGCAATCCGCGCTGCCAGTCGCCACCACCCTCGGCGGCTTCACCGGCACGACGCACGATGCGCATCTCCACCGGCACCGACACGCCATTGCCCGTCCAGGTAATGCGGCTGGAATCATCCAGACGCTCGACCTGGCCAGCACCCATCAAGCGGTTGACGCCGTTCGAACCCGGCGCGCTGAACACTTCCACCGTCCTGCCATCGCCGGTCACCGCGGTGATCTTCACGCCTGGCACTTGGCCGACGTTCGGGTACTGCATGGTCGTCCACTGCGGCGGCGTATTGCGATAGCGCAGCACCTGGCCATCGATCTCGATGGTGTACTCCAGCGCACCGGCTGCAGGCGCCGGCAGGATCTCGAACACCGTGGTGTCCTGAGCCGCGCCCGCTGCCGCACCGCTGACCCAGTTGCCGTAGTTGGCGACCAGGTCAGCCGACAGGTTCACGCCCTGCCCTGCCCAGCGCCGGGTCTCCAGCAGCGGACCGCGCTGGATCACCAGCGAACCCAGGGCTTCCTTGTTGAACGCCGCGATGCTGCCGCTGGCGCCGAACACAGCCGCCACGTCGCTCGGAGCGGCATCGACGTCGGAGTTCAGGTTGAACGGATACTGCTGGCCGATGCGCGCCTTGAACGGGTCGTACACCTGGGCCTTCCAGGTCTTGTTCACCTCGTCCTCGGTCGGCGTGATGAGCGCGCTGAAGGTCTGGGTGAGCGGGCGCAGCAGCAGCGGTCGCAGGGCGGCGCGCTGCTTCTCGTCCAGGCCGGTCAGCACCTGCTCGTCGACCAGGGCCAGGCCCACGCTCAACTCGGACCCCTCGTTGCTGAAGGTGTCCTGCATCAGCTTGCGGGTGCCCACGCCGATCTCGCCCTGGCTCTTGATGGCATTGAGGCGGGCGCGCAGCTTGGCCAGGGTTTCGAAGTATGCCGTCATGATGGCCGGCTGGTCACCGCGCTCGCTGGTCAGCCGCGCGATGCCCTCGAACGCCTTGCCGATCGGGCCGACCGGCTGCGCTGCGGCCGTCGCGGCCGGATCCTTGCGCAGCACGGTGCGCTGGAACCACGCCACGAAGCCCTTGCGTGCCTTCGTCGAACGCGCCAGTGCGGCCGGGTTGTCCCACACGGTCTCCTCGTTGATGCGCTCCAGCAGGATGCGCAGCGGCGAATTGGTCGCATCACCCAGCTTGTTGATGCGCGCCACGGCCTCGTCGAAGGTGCTGAACTCAGCCACGCTGAGGCCCTGCACGAACTTGCTCCACTCGCGTGCGTAGTCGTTCTTGTACAGGTTGACCAGCTCGCGCGACACATGCTCCGGGCTGCCCGCCAGCGAAAGATCGCTCTGCTCGGTGGTGCCCAGTACCCAGTCGGTGGTGCTCAGCTGCGTGTTGGCCGCTTCCTTGATCGCGTCCTGCACATAGTCTTCCCAGGCCTTGCGGGAGAACGCGCCGGAAATGGCGTAGCTGCCATTGATCAGGCGGCCGTTGCGCTCCACGCCGATCAGGTTGTCGACGGTGGTGGTGCCGAAACGGGCACCGGCGCGCGCCTTGATCTGCGCATACACGCGCTCCATCGCCGGCTGGCCCTTCATCACCTGGCCCAGCGCCTGGCGGGTATCGGACACCAGCGTGACCTTGTTCTGCACCTGCGGCCAGCTGGGCTTGCCCGACTGCGCCACGTAGAAGGTCATCAGCTTCTCGGCAGCACGCACCATCTCTTCGCGGCTCATCTGGCCACGATTGGCTTCCAGCCAGGTGCGCCAGAACAGGGTCAACTGCTGCGACAGGTGGGCGCCTTCCACATACTTCGGGTTACCCAGCATCAGGTAGGTCTTGAGCGCGTTGTACGCGTCGTTGGTGCTGGTCGGCGATGCGTTCTGGTACAGCACCTCGCTGTCGGCGGCGGCACCCGTGCCCTGCCCCAGCTTGTCGCGCTCGGCGACCACCTGGCCCAGGTAGTTCTCCAGGTTGGAGACGGTCGGCGCCAGCATCACCTGCTGCATGCCGTGGTTGTATTCACGCAGCAGCTTTTCGCGGATGGCCGTGCCCTGGTACAGGCCCAGGCGGGTGGTGATGCCGCCCTCCTTGCCATAGCGGTCCAGCTGCTCCATGCGGTCCTGCAGCAGCAGCAGTGCATCGATGCGTGACTTCAGGTCCATGCGGTCCTTCTGCACGCGCACGGCCTGGTCCAGATCCTTGGTGGCGTTGGCCACCAGCTGCGCATTGGTGGTGTAGGACCAGGTCCACAGGCCCAGCGCCAGCGCCAGCACGCCCACGGCACCGAGGAACACGCCATAGCGCAGGCGGTTCTGGTGCGGGCTCGAATACTGCCGGACCAGTTCCTTGTCGGCAAAGATGACCTTGCGGAACAGATCCTTTAGGAAGAACGCGGTGTGCCCGGTGGGTGCTTCGTCCACGTTCGAGCCGCGCTGCAGCGCGAACTGGCGGCCGACGCGCTCGGATGCATGGTGCACCGAACGGCCCTCCTGCAGCGCGCTGGAGAAGTAGAAGCCGCGGAACACCGGCTTGAACTGGTAGGGGTTGTCTTCGAACAGGGTGGCGATGAAGGTGCGCAGCGCCGGCTTGATGCCCACGAACTCCAACGGCAGCGACAGCAGGCCCGGCGAGACGTCGCGGCCGCGCTGCATCGCCATGTGGGTCAGGCTCATTTCCTTGATGCCTTCGGCCAGCTCATCGAAATGGCTGTCGAACGCATTCAGCGCGTCGCCCTGCTGCTGCACGTCGAAGGGCAGCGTCGCGCCCCACACATGCTCGCGCTCGGCCGGATCCAGGTTATGGAAGAACTCGCTGAAGCCGGCCACCAGGTCGGCCTTGGTGAACAGCACATACACCGGCGCGAACACTTCCAGCCGCTCGGTGATTTCCTGCACGCGCTGGCGCAGGTTCTTGGCCAGCTCGATGGCGAACTCCGGCTTGCTGCCGGACAGCTCGGCCAGGCTGGCGGCGATGATCACGCCGTTGATGGGCGCGCGCGGACGGTTCTTCTTCAGCAGGCCCAGGAAGGTCAGCCATTCCATGCGGTCTTCAACGCTGACCGAGTAACGGCCTGCGGTATCCAGCACGATGCCGTTGGTGGTGAAGTACCAGTCGCAGTTGCGCGTGCCACCGATGCCCTGCACCACGTTGCCGCGGTTGTCCTCGAACGGGAACTGCAGGCCGGAATTGAGGATCGCCGTGCTCTTGCCCGCCGCCGGGTTGCCGATGATCACGTACCAGGGCAGCTCGTACAGCGCCGCGCTCCCCTTCAGCACGCCCATCCGCGAGGACTTGATCTGCTTGACCGCGTCCATCATGCGCGTGCGCAGGGCCTCGGTATCGGCACGCTGCGCGGGTTGCGCACCGGCCACCGCCTTGTCCGCCTCGTCCTTGACCATCGCCTCCACGCGCTTGGCAGCGCGGCGGGCCAGGATCCGCTTGATGATCCACACCAGCAGCGCCAGCACCAGCAGGCCTGCCAGCACGATCGCCACCCAGATCCCGATCTGCCGGGCTTCGGCCTCGCCGTAGTGCGCCAGCGCCGCGGCACCAACCAGGCCGACCACCAGCCAGAGGCGGTAGTCACGCAGGTAGTAGCTGAAATTGCTCAAACTCATGCAGGGGTCCAGGGGTCAGGAAGCCAGCGACGCATCGGCCGCAGGCATGGGGGAAGAAAGAGGATCAACCGCGCCGAACAGGCGCTGCTGGTTGTCGGCCACGCCCAGCAGCAGCACGGGCTCGGCATTGCGTTGAAGCTGCGCATGGGCCAGGGCCAACTGCGCCAGCGGCAGGGCGGGGCCAAGCTCACCGGCGCTGACCGCCACGGCCAGGCTCTGCGGGCTGAAATCCAGGTCGGGCGACAGCGAAGCGGTGATCGCTGCCGCATCCACCATCAGATCACCACGGTGGTCGGCATCATGCAGCACGAACTGCACGGGTGCGCGGCCCGCGCTGAGGCCGGACTGCCACTGCGTCGCCAGGGCGGCAAGCTGGCGGCGCTGTTCCGCCGGGCGCTGCCCTTCGATCTGTTCGGCACGCACCAGCTGTGGCCGCCACAGGCGTCCATCGCCTTCACGCCCCTGGGCCAGGGTCGCCAGCAGAACGCCGGCTGCACCCTCGCCGGGTACACGGCCGTCGGGATTCTGCGCCGTAGCGAGTACACCCGCGGACTGCCAGGACGAAACGACATCGGAATCGATGCATGACGACGCCGCCAGCAGAAGGTGCCAACGCGGCACGGGGGACGCAGAAAGGGCATCGATCACCCGCTGCGCGTGCGGCCAGACCTCGCGCGCCGCGTCCAGTGTCGTGACGCGCACGTCGAACCGCCGCGCGTCGATACCGGCCTTGCGCGCCTGCCCAAGCAGCCACTCCTGCACCCACGGCCGCAGCGCATCGGACCAGCGGCCCGGCACCAGCAGTTCGATAGTCAGCACGTTCTCCACGCGCTGTTCGTCGCGGCGGCGCAGGCCGGCCACCACCACTTCCTCGGATGCGACGATCTCCGGCAGCGCTGCGTAGACTGCTTCCAGCAGCTGCTCCAGCACCGGCTGCAGCAGGGTCATCGCGCGGCGCTCATGCGCAGCCGTATCGATGCCATCCTGCCGCACCTGCAGCACTTCCAGCTCGTCCAGGTCGGGCGCTGCGCTCATCCGCACAGGCAGATTGTGGTTGTCGCGAAAACGCCCGTCCAGCGACGGCCGGGGTGGCGCGGCGGCCACTTCCAGCAGTGCCTGCGGTTCCAGGTCGATGCCCAGCTTCAGGCTGCCGGCCAGCAGAGCCACCGACGCCGGCACCGCTACGCCGGGCTCCTTCACTGCATCACCCTGCGGGGTCGCCGCATCCGTGGCGGCCGGCGCTTCAAGCGCACTGTCGACACCACGCCGCAGCGCACCGCGCACCATGAAGCCTGCACCGCTCAGGCCCACCGGCAGCAGCCCGAGGTAGGCCAGCATCTGCATGCCCGTAGGCACCGTGCCGCTGTTGCGCCAATAGAGGATCGTCGCGCCCCAGGTGGCGATGAAGACCATCACCACCGACGCCGCCCTGCCCAGCCATCCTGCCATCAGTTGCCGTGCTCCATGCGATGCTCCCTCAACCGCCGCTCAGCGCAGGCCCGTCACGGCCTGCGAAGCGACCAGCGTCGCCCCACACGCCGTGCGGTCGCCGTCGCGCGCTACCGGTTGTCCGTCGATGATGACAGTGGCATCGCCGCTGACGATGGTCGTTGAACCGTGCATGGCACACGCGGCGCGGTCACCCACACGCGCCACGGCCTTTCCATTGATGTCGGTCTGGCCGGTGCCAGCGACCACGCTGCCGCCGTGGCTGAGCTTGTCCCCGACGACGATAAACGGTCGTGCCATCCATCACACTCCTTGATTCCATGTAATCCAGCCTTCCATCGCCACGGACGCGGCGACCTGGATCATCCCCGCAACGATACCAGTATCACAGAAGCGTTATCACCCTTGGCGTGAAAGCTCCTCGCGCTTGGCGGCGCGTGCGGCCCGGCAGCGCCCTGTCATTTCCACGTGAACGTAATCCTTGATGCTGCGCCAGTTGCCACCCCAGTCCAGCCCGGCCTGCTCGGCAAGCTCGCCGTAGAGGAAGTAACCGCGCTTGGTCCAAGCGTCGTTCATATCCCACTGCAGCTTGCCATCACGCATGGGAGCGCTGTCCACGCCCAGCCCGTACTGATGGCAGCTCTGCCAGGCCCCTGCCCGCGTCGCCTTGCCGCCCGCCATCAACTCGGCCTGCCGCTGCGGGCTGCGATAGCCCTCAATCAGCACCATCTCATAGCCATATTGGCGCCGCATGACTTCGTAGATGGCCAGCACACGCTGCTGCAGGTCGGGATCGATCTGGTCCCACTTGCGGTCGGCCGTGACGATTTCCGGCCGCAGCCGCCGCACTTCTGCCGTGGTGAAAACCTCCGGCGGCGGTGGCGGTGGCGGCGCCAGGCGCTCCCCACGCAACAGCTGCGCGACCATTGAACCCGACTCTGCGAAATCATCGCCCCGAAAATCTTCCAGCACCACCGTCTTTCGTGTGACCAATATCACAGTTGGAGGAATCAGCAGCGCCGCTGCGGCAATCGCCATGATTGGCCAATGGCGACGAATCGCGCTGTGCGCGGCGCCCGCTTCTTCACGAACCCCACTGCGCACCCGCGTCACACCATCACCGACCCGGCCCCCTACGCGGCCCGCCTTGCGGCGGAAACGGCCCAGCGTCGCACCCAGCACCGCGCGCAGCGACTCGACGCTTTCGGGGAACAGCAAAACCCAGCACACGCCGGCCACCAGCATTACAACGGCAATGGCCATAACCACGATTGGTACCACCGGTCCTCCCTGACATGCGCTCTGGTTGACGCCCCATCCGCTTTCACTAAGAATGCGGAAATTCGCTTCGGCAGCTGCCGACTCACACCAAGGGCTGGATGCACTTGAATAATGGCGGAATCAATCGGCCAAGTCTGCTCTCAGGGGGAGCGCAGGCAAAGGGCCAGGCACCGACATCGGGCCGAATTCTCGCAGACATGGAAGGTCGACAGACCACCACGTCCACGCGTGCCGCGCGCACACCGTCCGGCGGGAACCGCCGCATCGGCCTGTGGCTGGGGGTCGCCGTAGCGATCGCCGCCATTGCCGGCCTGGCCGCCTGGGGCCTTTCAGGCAGCGGCGGCTACAGCGATTCCGGCGAGTACTCGCTGACCCCGGATCCGGCGCAGTCCAGCGGACCCACCGGGCATCCGGACGTCCCTGTCGGCGCGCCGCATGACGGCGCCGCCACGATTGTTGATGCACCTGCAGGCAGCGATGGCGCCGCCACGGGTGCGCCATTGGAGAATGCCGCAGCTGCACCGACCGATGCGGCGGCCACTGCACCGGAAGCTGCATCGGCTGCAGCGGCACCGGCCGGTGGCGCACGTGGCACGTCGCAGGCCGCGCGCAGCGCTCGCGCAGGAACCCAGCCCGGCAGCAAGGGCCAGGGCGATGAGAACCTGCTCGGCACCCTGCTTGGCATCATCAAGGAAGAAGACAAGGACAAAGCGAAGGCCAAGGCGAAGGCCAACGCCCAGCCGCAGAGCATGGACGAGCTGATTGCGCAGATTGAGGCCGATCAGCGCAAGCGCACCGAGGACGAGCGTGCCGCATTCGAGCGCGTGGCCAGCAAGAAGTCCGCATCGACCGAGTCGAGCATCCAGGCGCAGCTTCGCAGCTGCCCCAGCCCGACCTCGCTGAAGGGCGTGGACTGCCGCCGCCGTATCTGTGCGGCGGTGAGCGGGAAGGATCCGGCCTGCCCGGCGATGTAAGCGAGAACCGTAGAGTCGAGCCCTGCCCGGCTCTCACGGTCAGATGGACTGCGGACCCGCCTGCGATTGCGCCATGACCTCAGGCTCGGCCAGTCTCAGCGGGTCATTCGGGTCGACCTTGCAGGCATCCTCCACCCATTGCGGCCATTCCGGCATGCGGCAGGACCGCAGGACCAGCCAGCGGCACAGCACCAGGGGCAGCAGCAACGGCATCAGCGCGAACCGGGCGCCCAGCATGGCTGGGCCAAGACTGGCGACCACGAACAGGTAGCAGTTGCGCAGGGAAGGATTGACCGAAAGGTTCATCTGCCGGCCCTTGATCGTGTCGACCACGTCCGCCGGCCCTTGCTGCATGTAGCGCCTGACGAATTCCCACAGTCCCCTGATCGTCTGCTCGTCATCGAAGTAGTGGCCCACGGCGAAGGTGCGCTGGACCACGCCCTCATCAATGATGCTGCAGCGCAGATCACGCAGGAACGCCTGGCTGGTGCCTCGTCCGATATAGAACACCGCCTCATCCCAAGGCACTGCCACGGCCCCTTCCTTGCCGCCGGTGAAGAAATAGACCATCCGGTTGCGACGATTGAATCGGGTCGGATACCACGCGTACGTCAAAAACTCGTACTTGAGTGTCGTGTGCCAGAACAGGGTCGGCGCACCGATCACGCACACCGCCACCATCGCGTACATCACCCAGTCCCACGCGTCGCCCTCAAGATGGGGGATCACCAGCGTGAAGAGAAGGAAGAAGCCGAGCTGGAACAGGCCCATGGTGCCCAGCAGGACCACGGTGGTCGACACCATGCCACGCAGCCTGAAGCGCCGGTCGATCAGATCGATGCAGGTTGAGTTGAAGCGGACGAGTGAGGCGCGTTCGTCGGGCGCTGCGACCTGGGCCTCGTGCCTGTTCAAGCGTGAAGCCGACTCTTCAGCGGAGAGCGCGCTACCAATGGGAAATTCCCGCATCCATCCGGTGTACATATCCTCATCCCTGCCAACCCCAACCGGTTGCATGTTACAGAGGAAATGGCGTGACGCGAGACTGGGTGGGCGCACGCTTGTAACCCGACATGGTTGCACTACCAGGAATGTCTCACATACCAAGCGGCCCTGACTCCGTACCGGGCTGCTAGGGAACACCTTCTCGGCAAAGTTGAGCCTTTACTTCCCCATCCCTACTCCTGGCCTCCTGAATGCTGCTGATCCAGTAAGAAGCCAGGAGATCATCTTTTCCATGCGAACGATCAACGCCACCGTAAACGGGCGGAGCACGCAGAACTCTGGAATCGGTATTCAGACTCTGTCGAGCCACGGCAGCCGGCCACACCGGACGCCTGCATGTCTTCATAACCAGGTATCTGAAAATCGCCCACGGGAGAGTCAATGGAAGGGCGATCCACATCAAACCCCGACCAGCAGACGACACGTGTATGACGAAGGCATTGCGGAAGGAATCAATTGTGGACGTGTACAACTGAAGCGGAGGAAACGGAAGGGCGCCGATTCCGCCCTCCATGAATCGCCCTATCATCTCCCAATGCGCCAGCACGGTTGCCGGGCTTGAGCCGCAATCTGACCCAATCGCGAACACGTGTGAAATCTTGCCACCGTCCATTATGAGCGCCTTCAAGTCGTAGGTCATTCCCTCATCTGGACCGAAGGGCTTATCCCTCCCAATGATGAACTTTATATCACCCCAGGGCACCTTCACGTATCCATCGTCCCTGCCCGTAAAGAAATACACAACCCCCTCTTCACGATTGAACAGCGACGGATAGTACTGATGTCTGAGTACATCCTTCGAAATGAGGAACGTGTACGAGAACACCAGAAACGCGATGATTGCCAGATAAAATGGCACCAGGCCGTAGTCCAACGCACCGTCGGAAAGGTCAGACCTGAGAATGGCGCCACCGAAGATCAAGGCAAGCACAGAACCTACCGCGCCCCCATTGCAGCCCAACCCCGGTATAGGAAGTGGCGGTCCACGTACTCCAGGCACGCCTCATCCACCCGGATGATTCCGCGATCCACCGGTGTAAATCCTGACGAGTCAAAATTTCCAACATCAGCATTTTCTTCGTAAGCAGTGGGCGCCCTGCCAACCACATACTTGCTGGATAACCAACCCGCAAACTGACTCATCGCCCACCTTACTTGACTCATGCCAGAGAAATGCACCACCTTTCGCAAGCGCTCTCACCGCTAGCCAGTCGACCGCCAGATCGCGGACACAATGGCAGTGCCCATCACGACACCAATCGCAGTGCAGATCATCGGCCAAGCCTTGTCCAGGAAACCCAGACGCGGATTGTCACGCCAATCACGTTGCCATGGGTCTGCTCGGTCGACACCGGCGCCGCCCTCCACTTCGGTCGGCCACGCAGGGATGCGGCTGGTCGTCATCGCCAACCATCGGCCCAAGGCAATGAAGCTGAAAGGCAAGCAGAAAACAACGTGCAACCAGGGCCAGCGAACCAGGCCGGCAAAGGTCCGGACCACGCCAAACACGAATCCCTCTTTCCTGTCATGGATGGGCAAGTAGTAACCTACCTCCCCACAGAGATGCTCAAGCTCCGCGTCCCCGCCCTGCATGTACAGCCGGATGAACTCCCACAGCCCCAGCAGATCCGACCGCTCCCCCATGTACTCGTAGCCCAGCGAGAACGTCTCCAGGACGATCTTCCGGTCATCGGAGAGAAAATGCGCGCGTATGTCGTGGGTTCGTCCTATGGGCGGCGTCGTTGACTCGCCGATGAAGAAGAACAAGCGGTCCCAGTCACCACTGGCAACCGTGCCGTCCTGACGAAAGAAGTGCACCTTGCGATTCACGCGATCCAATCGGATCGGATAGTGCGTCCATCGGAAGCACTCGCTTCTGAAGAGCCACACGATGCCGGCAAGAATGAACAGTGACACGGGCGCAATGAAGAGCCAGAAGCACCAGAGGATCCAGCGTTCGTCCTCCCGGAATGGCTCACCCAGGAGAATCAGGTTCACGAAGAGGTAGGACGACGTGGGCACGAACGCGAGCGCGCCCATGACCGAGAGCCAGACATTGAAGCCCTTCACCGGGTACCAGCGATCCACCAGCTCGAGGCAGGTCGAGCTGAACTTGATCACGGACAGCCCGCTCCGTGCGGGCATTCCTACTGAGGCCGAAACGTCCAATCGCTGATCTTCCTCAGCGACCGTGAGGGGACGATTGACCGCAAAACGAAGATTCCTGGCATCGATTCCAGCGTAGTCCATTACCTCAACACTCCAACCCAGTCCATGGACGATCCTACTGCAACAACGTGGTGTCGTGCGCCCCTGCGACATGCACAGGAACGTTGCCGCCGGTCAGCACTCATCCCGCCTCGCTGTCGACCGACTCTGCCATTCGAAACAACCCCCAACACAGTGATGTTCATGCCCAGAATAGTCATGGGCTTGCGTCAGCACTATCCCGGGCATAGCCTCGATGGAGCCCGCATTCAAAGCAAATTTCGCTGCATGCAGACTCAACAGGATCTCCGATTTACTGAAGGCCCCCTACAACCTGATGCAACTTCGCGGGCCTACTCCGTGCGTGACGTGGTGCGCCTTGATGACGAGGCCATGGTCTGGTCGGAAGGCAATGCTGCTTCGCGGATGGAATCCATCATGCCGGTCGCTGCTCTGGTGATGCTGTGCATGGCCATCGGCCTGGGTTACATGGGGGCGATGGTGGCGCTTGAACCCACAGAAAGCATGGGAATGCGTGTGTTCGCATCGGCGAGCGCGGGCCTTGGTGCCGCGACACTTCTGGGAACCGCTTTCCTGTGCATCAAGCTGAGCATTGGCAGCAAGCAGAGCGACCTGTACTTCTTCCGCAGGACCCGGAAAGTCTTCTGTGTTGTCGACGGCAAGCAATGCCTTTTGGACTGGAACAACGTCAGGCCCTATGCCCGCGTCGGCTACGGCTCGGCCCAGCCCGGCGCGCTCTTGATGATGGCTCTCGACCTGATGGAGATCTATCCCGAGACTCCTGAACTATGGCGCCTGCGCTTTACTGTCGATGGCCCCCTTCCAGACCGGGAAGCCTGCCAGCAGACATGGGAGCTGATCCGGCGCTATATGGATGAAGCGCCCGAAGCGATGCCCGCGACCTTTCTGGTTGATCCATCGCACTGGACGACATCCTTGCTGGAACGAGGACCGCTCTCTGCCGGTGGCGCGGGCAAGGAGATGATTGAACGCATCCGCGCCATGAACTGGAACGTCTTCGCTGTCCCGCAGTATCTGGGAAACGTACTGTTATGGCTGATCTTCTGGCCAGAACCCTTGTCACAGATGCTCTATGCCCGGTTCAAGCGCCCGGTAGCGCCACCCACGGACCTTCTTGCCAGCAACTCCACGCGCGGCAGCAGCGAGCACTATTCCATTCTGCGCTCCAGCCCTGAAGACATTGCCGGCAGGAGAAAGGCTGCCCTCCAGGTCGCGGTGGTGTGCAGCATCAGTTGCCTGATCAGCTTGATTGGCTGGAGCTTCATCACCTACTCGCTTGTTTTCCTGCGCAGCTGACAACGCGTTCTTTGCCTGCTGCTGCCCCTCATCAGTACGTATCCGATTGCACAATGACGATTTCTTTTGGAAACCTTTTCTACATTGCGCTGTCCATTGGACTCATCGGGCTCCTTGCGCACTCCATCTATCACTACCTCCGCCGGTTTACCGGCTGGCAGTCCAGGAGCAAGCGATGGCTTGCCATCAGTCCGCTGATCGCGGGCATCGCACTGGTGCTCTTCACAGCGATTCTTGTCAGCACAAGGTGAGATGGCGGGGAGTCAGAGCTCCCGTGATCTCTGGCTGGCCGGGTACGCTTAAGACCGTCCTGCGCCGAGATGCGGATGCAACTTGACACAGGCAAGGCAGATGCCCGAGCTTGCCCGCGGTCAATGCGGATGGCGGGGCACATCGAAATCCTTATCTGCGCCGCTTCGTACCACCCGCCCCCGGCTTTTCCAGGCTGAGTCGCTCTCTCAGAGTGGCGTCAGTGAATGGACCGGCCCCCACTGAATGCAATACTTCAGCCGGCCATAGCGGCTTCCGCTGCAACCGATAACTGATGTAGCGATTCAATCCAATGTACGCGGTCAAGGGCAGCGCGATCAGACTGATCGTGCCCAGCAACCACATTGCCGGCCCCTTCTTCCAGTACTGGCGGGAACCTGGCCCGATAAGAGGTTGCGCGATAGTCAATGCTTCACCAAGGCTTACTCCGAAGTCCTGGTACCGCGATTCACCGGGCGTCCAGACGGGACCGACGCCTTCCATCATGCGGCGTATGTACTCCCATCGCTCTACAGGGCCGGACTGGTTACCGAAGCCAAAGCTCGGGCCAACGCCAACGCGTTGGACTTCCACCGGGCTACCGGGGCGATCCGCGATCGTAAGCACCAGGCTTGCTTCCCGGCGAGGCACCTGGCCGGTAAAGATCGTATAGCTGACAATCTCCGCGCCTACGCAATCCCAATCATAGGACTGCACTTCGCAACGAGGTCGACCGAACACATTCCAGCCCCATTGCCACCAGGCTAGTCCAAGTGACTTGAATACATGCACCTTTCTTGCAGGCTGATCAAACAGGACCGGCTCGGCACGGTAGCCCACCCAGTCGGCCTGGACGAACAGCAGAAAAACAAAGAGCAGGGCAAACTGGAGAATCGTGACCCAGCTGACGCCAGTGACGAAAAACGAAATATACAACCCAAGCGCTGAGGAGAGGACGCCCACCCAACCACAGCTGCTGGCATACCCACGCATGGCACTCATCTGATCGACAAATGAGATCCCATGCTCATACACATCCATCACGCCACCATGGGTGAAGGATCGCGGGGATGCTTGGTAACTCTTCACCGGAAGCTTCAGCGCAGTAGATGGCGCAATTGAATCATCCTGCATCGCATTTCCAATTCGCCACGTAACGGATGCTCGACTTTGGCGCGAAGGCCCACCCAGGCATCCTCCCACCGATCGACCTGCTTGCGCTCGCGCGCGTGCCAATGGTCTTGACCTTCGAGCGCTTGGCGTCGGGGCTGCAGCCCGCAGGAAGGCATCCGGCCAACAACCACGCGCTTGACGTGCACGAAGCTCTCAAAAGCGGGAAGTTCGACAACAAGCCTAATCTAATCCAACCATCTTGGTCGCCGACGCATCTGGGCTCGACACGGTGCAGTCGCGGAGGCCAACCGGCTTCCGTATATCAACGATAACCCCAAGCTCCGCTCAGACGGAAGACGAGCGCTTGTGTCGCTTCTTTCCAGTTCCAGCCGGCTTCTCCAAGCTGAGCCGCTGCCTCAGAACCGCATCGGTGAATGGACCGGCCCCCACTGATTGCAAGACCTCAACTGGCCATCGAGGCTTCCGCTGCAACCGATAACTGATGTAGCGATTCAGTCCGATGTACGCAGTCAAGGGCAGCGCGATCAGGCTAACCGTACCCAGCAGCCACATTGCCGGCCCCTTCTTCCAGTACTGATGGGAACCTGGGCCGATCAGAGGCTGCGCAATTGTCAACGCCTCGCCCAAGCTTACTGCAAAATCCTGATACCGCGACTCGCCGGGCATCCAGACGGGACCGACGCCCTCCATCATGCGGCGTATATACTCCCATCGCTCTACAGGGCCGGACTGGTTACCGAAGCCAAAGCTCGGGCCAACGCCAACACGTTGGATCTCCACCGAGCTGCCGGGGCGATCCGAGATCGTAAGCACCAAGCTCGCTTCCCGGCGAGGCACTTGCCCGGTAAAGATCGTATAGCTAACAATCTCCGCGCCTACGCAATCCCAATCATACGACTGCACTTCGCAACGCGGTCGCGCAAAAATATTCCAGCACCACTGCCACCAAGGGAGCCCAATTGACTTGAATATGTGGACCTTCCTTGCGCGGCAATCAAACAAAACAGGCTCGGCTCGATAGCCAACCCAGTCGCTCTGTATAAGAGACAAAAGAATCAAGAGCATGACTAATTCAGTGATTGTCATCCAGCTGAATCCGAAAACAAAAAAAGAAAGATACAGCCCATAGCCTACTGTAAAGACACCAACCCAACCTCCGCTACTGGCGTACCCGCGCATGGCACTCATCTGATCGACGAACGATACTCCATACTCGTAAACATCGAGGACACCGCCGTGCGAGGACGCTCGCGAAGACGCTTGGTGATTCCTGTCGGGAAGCTTCAGCGCAGTAGATGGCGCAGTTGTATCTTGCTGCATCATGTTTCCTGGTTAATACGAACAATATGAACGAGACCGAATCAGTCCTCTTCCCACACCTCGCCCTGCGCCAAGGGCTGCGGCTCTCCGGCTTCCAAAATAGAATAGATCAGCCGAACAGCATTGTACTTGTTATCAATGGGCACCTCGATCTTTGCCGAGTGGAGCCCTTCGGCATCCTCACTAGGCTCAAGCAAGAGTTGTGGGGTAGAGCCGCTGGCAATCTCCACGCCGGCAGGTATCGAGGCCAGCGTCCGATCCGGCATCGATTCGTGTGCTTCCAGCCGGTACCTCAGCACACGCTCGCCCGGCTTCCAGTTCGCCACGGAAATCGTTGCAAGAATCGCATCCTTGCTGAACACGTTGTCCTGCCAGTTGTCGATGCTCGCCCACAGCCCGATGGCCAACGCGCCCAGCGCAAGAAGTTCCTGATCCAGCCCCTTCGCAGTCCACTCGTCCTCATCCGGAATCGGTGAGCCACCGAACCTTCCCTCAGAACGCTCGTGCTTGCCGAAGAAGCTCCTGTCCAGGAACTTTTCATTCTCGTCGTGCTCGAGGCTGGCTGCATACAGTGCCCAAGCAATGCCTATAATCAGCAGCACAACACCTACACCTGTGGCACTAGCCCCAACTAGTGCGCCGGCAGAGGTACGGATGGCCACGCCGCCAAGAATGCGCATTGCAACCTGCTGCCCCACTCTTGCAGCCACCGCAGCCTTCCAACTAATGACCGACCCCCCAATCATGGCGATACCTGACGCTGTCAGAAGTTGCGACGCAATCCGATAGTTATGTGCTGCCTCAAGCTGCCCTTCCCTTTCAGTTCGCTGAGAACTGATATAAGCGGAAATACCACTCATTAGAGTGCCGACACCTGCACTAGCACCCGCAAGCATACGGAACATGATCGCGCGGTTTACCTCTACTGCAAGCAGAGATGCGGCCACAGGCGCCCCACGTTGACCCGCAGATTCGGAGACGAAGGCCGCTATTTCCATAGCCCCCCCAAAGGTTCCAGCAACGCCACCCACCACGTTCACTGATGCGTCGGCAAAATTGAAGCCTGAGGTTCCACCCAGCTTGAGAATCGCATCCCAGAACTGTCGTATTGAGAAAAAAATTCCCAGACCAGAGAATACAACTTCGCGAGCTGCCAAGCCGGCGAGGCCGCGCTGGCGATAAATCGTATTGCTCTGGACAAGTCGCTCCGCCATGTCCGACGGCAGTTGCGCAACACCCGAGGCTTCGCCGATATTGTAAAGAGGCGTGACGTTGGATTTGCCCGCCGCGCGCTCCAACGTCGCCTTTTCGACGATGATCGGGACGGTAATGTCAGCACTGAATTCCGGGCGTTTCTTCAGGGCTTCAAAGAATTTCTTGGAGTTCCTCGCCCCTTGCCGCGATGCTCCACGCGATCCCGTTCCTCTGCCGGTAACCTCGAAAGCGCCTGCGCCCAGCGGATCGCCGTTTGCGATGGCGTCAAGGTACTCGCCCGCCTTCATCCGCACATTGATCGAATAGTGCTCTTTACCTGTGTCGATGTAGTCCCAAAGCGCAGCAGCCCGCACCCACACGATTTCACTTTTGGCAATAGCAGCTAATTCTGACGCCGCAGCGGCGGCGCCCGCCCCCTTGGCATTCTTCAAGGCGCGTGTTCGGTTCTCGCTCGCGACCTGCTGCATCGAGCCCACCAGACTTTCCACGGAACTGACCGCGCTCTGCTGATAAGCTCGAAACTCAGCCCACCATGATTTAGGCAACATGGCTCCGCCCAGTATTGCCGAGTAGACGGTACCGGCATTCCCGGGGGCTATCGCCGTGCCCAGCAAATCAAACCCATCCAGTAGAGCGCCGGCAAACCAGTTCTTCTGGTCGGAAGGATCTAGCTTGAAGAATGTGTTGAGAAGATCAAAGGATTTATCAGAGACCGCCCCTCCACCATAGAAGCACTCGACGGAGCGCAGCCTCGCTACAGCGTTTGCTACCGAGTCACGAATCTGCGCAGGCTGCTGCGATCGTGCTGGTTTACGGCTGCCGAAGTCATTCGCGCACACGATTCCAGGCCACGGACCGGAGGAAAATTGCGCGAAATCCGCGTCAATCGCCCTCACGGCAGTCTCCCATTCATTGCTATCCTGGGCATACTGCTGGTTGAACTGGCTCAAGGCATCAACGTTGAGACGCTTACGATAGCGCTCGAGCTTGTCCTTCACCCGTTTAGCGCCGTGGTACCGTCCGTTGGCTCTCAGGTACTCCTCGGAAAGCTGTGTGCCACCGAGCGGCTCGGACTTCCAGCGATCGTCATAGTCGTCCGGATCATTCGTCTGGGAGAACTTGGACACAGTCATGCGCGGCTTGTTTGTGGCGGGGTCGATGGATGGAACCCAGCGCGCCTTGTGCCAAACATTCAATCCGCCATTTTTCTCCAGCGGTTCATTCACGGCCTTGCCGTACTTCCGTTGGAACTCACGCTCGGTGATGAGAAATGCACCCTCCTCGCGGTTCATTTCGCCTGCGCGCTGGATCGCCATCGGCGTCTGCATGCCTTCCCACTCGGCCCGCTCCCGTGCCCAGGTTTCCACATAGGCTACGTGGGTGGCCGACTGACGCTTCCACGCCCGCACTCGGTCGATGCCGCTTCCGTCCACGCGGGCACCGCCGCCCTTCCAGCCTTCGTAGCGCTGGCGTGCCATGAAGCGCAGGGTGTTGTGATCATCGGCAACGCCCACGGGATCCGGTATGACCAAGGCCACACCCTTCCCCAGTGGCGTCTCTGCCGAAGCCGCCGCCATTGCTGCGCTCAGCGCGCCGGCACCAGAGGAAAGATCCAGCACGGCACGTGGTACGAATTCATGCAGCCGTGCCTGGAACGCTGCAGGTGTGAAGTCAGCGACACCGCGGAGGCTGTCTTCGCTTACGACCATGCCGAAGTGAACTGCCTTGCCGCTGCCCACGTTGCCCTGAATGGCCTGTTGGACGTCGAGCTCAGTCATCCGCTGCGTTCGGCAGCTTTCGGTGTCAGCCTCGAACGCGGCAAGGACATCCGGCGTCCAACGATGCTGACTGAAGGCTATCCAGACCTTGTCCAGCTTCGGATCGAGCGTGATGAAGCGCGGTTTGACGTTGCTGTGGCCTTCTCGCCTGCATGAAGTCAGCGCCGTCTCATCGGGCTTGGGTGGCATCGCATTTACCGGCATGCGGTTCAGCATGCCGTCGGTTCCGACAACGTAGGCGTCCCAGGTATTGTCCGGCTTGTAGATGTACAGGTATCCGGTGGGCAGGGTCCGCAGGTAGTACCAGGTCGCCGAGCCATCCGGAGCATTCAGCGCTTTTCCCAAGCGCGCCAGTTCGGCAACTGATGCTGCATCGGCTGACAGCCACTTGTTCATATAGCCAGGCGCGGGCGCAAAGCAAAGAGGCAGGATGGCCAGCCCCTGCTTGCCAGTGCAGTTCCGGCATTGGCCTGGCGTTTCACCCTTGCTGTTCGCTGCCGCGCGAACGGCAGTGGAGACGGCGGGTGTAGCTTGCTTATCGGTCATGACGGCTCCCTTGCCTGATACTTGTCTCATCCACTGAGTCGCGGATTTCCTGCAGTTGAACATCGGTCAATTGCGCCATTCCGGAGGCAAAACGACCGGGCATGCCCCGCGCGTCCTCCATAAGCGATGAAACGTACGCGTGCGCGTGGAAACGCGGCCCAAGCAGGAAACTGCACGTGGCGTGGACCAGACAATCCTCCTGCGCCGTCAAACCCGCTCGCTGCGCCTGCATCAGCGCACTGTCCAGCTGCGCGTCCTCCGGAGGAGTTCCCGCGCCCCATTGACGGGACTGGAAACGCAACTGTTGCAGCCAAGGAACGCGCTCCAGTTCTTTGAGCTGCTCGCGAGACATGGAGAACGGCTCTGGGCCCGAGCTTTTTTCTGCACCGAGCTCCAGCGCGTGCATGCGACCTGCCGGGTGCAAGAACAGCCAGCCCAAGGCAGGATGAATGAGCGCGCGCTGTTGGTCGGGAGACAGGATGCCTGCCAGCTGCCCCATGACCCTGGGGTCGAAATAGCGGAAATAGAGCGGCTTGCCGCTACTGCCGACAACGGTTGCGCATGCAGCCAAGCCTCGCAGCAATGCAGTGGGGTTGGACGCCGTCGTGGAATCCACAGGCAACCACCCACAGATCGCCCTGCTGCTGCGGGCCGATTCAATCCCCTCCAGACATTCCCTGGCTGCCAGTTCGAGCGTCTTGCTGACCAATCGTTCCTGTATTCGCTCATCGCCTATCACGATCAGATAAGGGCTGTTGGACGGTGAAATATCAGGATGGCTGATCGGAATCCGCATTCGGAGCGAAGCGCTCGGCAGGTGGTCTGACAATCCGTCCCACGGATCGGTCAGCGTGGGATCCACAACGACCGCAAGCGCGTGGGTGCTGCAACGCTCAAGTGCACTCCTGAGAGGCAGCGTGGCGTGCTCGGCCAGCTGTTCGGGTGATGACGGCCAACTGCTCATGCCAGAGCCGCACCGGTACTCGCCGCTTCACGGATGCGCTCCGCGCAGCCTTTGCCCTCGGCGCTCGGCAGCTTCGCCTCCCCCGCCACACTCGCCGGTCCCACCCACTCCCGCTGGCTCGCCTTGAACTCCACCTTCCCCGGCGCGCCCAGCTCGATGTTGTCGCCCTCAATGCGGATGTAGGCCCCTGCCGCCGTCGCCAGCAGATGCTTGCTCGGCGCCGACAGCATCACGTCTGCTTCGGTGCTGGCAATGCGCACCTGGGTCTTGGCCGCCACGATCGCCTGGTTCTTGTGCGCGCGTGCGCTGACCTTGCCCTGCGCGGCGTGCAG
>NZ_JBYSZR010000037.1:29680-44274 GCF_058787375.1 Stenotrophomonas sp. FW305-3-2-15-E-LB1 | reverse complement strand
CGCACTGCCTGCCCTGTAGAGCCGAGCCCATGCTCGGCTGCTTCACCGCCAAGCCGAGCATCGGCTCGGCTCTACAACGGCGGCGCTACCCGGCGCACCCGGACGAAACCGACGGCGATTGATGTCGCTTGGGGTAGGTGCGGACCGTTGGTCCGCACTGCCTGCCCTGTAGAGCCGAGCCCATGCTCGGCTGCTTCACCGCCAAGCCGAGCATCGGCTCGGCTCTACAAGGGCGGCGCTACCCGGCGCACCCAGCCAAACCGGTGCGCGGCCCAGATCTCCAGCCCCATCAGCAGCACGATGGCCAGCCACGGCAGCAACAGCCCGAAGTACACGCCGGGCATCATGCCGTTGATCTGCGCCTTGACCAGCCGCACCACGCCGCGCGTGTGCAGCAGCTCGTCCACCTGCATGGTCAGCGCCTCGCGCACGACCTTGGGCTCCACGCCCACCACGCCGGCCTTGTCCGCCAGGGTGTCTTCCACCAGGCCGCGCAGCACGCCTTCACGCACCTTGCCGATGACCCAGCCGCTGGCGCGCCCCACCCGGCCCTCGCCCAGGCGGTCGGCCATCGGCAGCGGGTGTTCGCTGAGGTAGGCCGACGCCACTGCATCGGCGATATCCCCCACCGTGCCCTGGCTGCGCAGCGCCTCGCGCATGCGCGGGTCATCCAGCGAATCGGTGAAGCCGTGGCTCCACGTGCCCACCAGGGTCTGCAGGTGCGGCTGGAAGTGGTCCAGCTGCTTGAGCAGCGCGCGGTGCGCACCGGCGGTGAACCCCAACTGCAGGCCGAAGAAGGCCGTGCCCAACGGCAGCAGCACCATGTAGCTGGCCAGCAGCCAGTGGTGCCAGCGCCGTTGCCGGTGCAGCCAGTGGCGGCGATGCAGGGCATACCAGAGGCCCAGGCCGGCCAGCAGCCCCAGCAACGTGCCCAGCACGCTGCCCAGGGCCAGGTCGAACACGCTCAACCCGGCCCAGAATTCGTTCAACCAATACTGTGCTTCCTGCATGGTGTTGCCTTCCGTGGTGTGAAACAGCGGTCCATTGTAGGGCCGCGCCGATGCTCGGCTGCTTTGGGCTCGGCGCTGCAGGAACGCGTTGCAACGTTCTCTGCCACAATCGCGCTCCTTTCCTGCACCTGTGAGGCCCTCCATGGGCAAACTGACCCTGGCCGGCGTCGACAAGCTGCGCACCCGCCTCGCCGATGACGCGGCCTGCGATACGGCCCTGGCCGCCTTCGCCGACCCGGCCGCCCTGCGCGCGCCGCTGCGCGAGCTGCTGGAAGCCGAGCACCGTTTCCTGCAGGCCGAGTTCGAAGTGGCGCAGGTGGCCGACATCCTGCGCCGCGACCAGAAGTACGCGCCGGCGGGGCGCCCGTCGGTGCATATCGTGCAGCTGCGCAAGCAGCAGGCGGCTACCAAGCAGGCCGCGCTGATTGCCCGCAACGTGGTGGCCCAGGCCGCACAGACCTTCGCGCGCGCCAGCGGCATGACGGTGAAGGCCAAGCAGAGCCCGAGCGAAGCGTGTGCAGCCTGGCTGGTGGCGCTGCGCTGAGGGCGGTAGTGCCGGCCGCTGGCCGGCAGGATTGCGGATATCCCGGCGGGGTTACGGAAACAACGACGGGGTAGAGTCGACTGTCAGTCGACTAACGCGCGCAGCGCGGGATCTTGGCGCACTGCGAAGAGCAGTCGACTGACAGTCGACTCTACCGAAAGCAGGTTTCCGTGCAGGCCCGCCCCAAAGCAGGTTTCCGCGCAGCCCCGACGGAAAGCGGGTTCCCGCCCAGGCCCATCCCCCCCAAAAAAAAGAAGGCCCGCTTTTCAGCGGGCCTTCTGCCTTCTCACGACGAGTGAGCGGGTTACATCAAGCAGCCGGCTTTTCGCCAGTCGCTTCGGTGGTGATGCGAATGTTCACTTCATCGCTGACGTTCGGGGCGTAGGCGCCGACGCCGAAATCGCTGCGCTTCAGGGTGGTGGTTGCATCGAAGCCGGCAGCCGGGACCTTGGCCATCGGGTGCTCGCCGCCGCCGTTGACGGTGACGTCCAGGGTGACCGGCTTGGTGATGCCCTTGATGGTCAGGTCGCCGGTGACGGTCAGCTTGTTGGTGCCGGCCGCTTCAACCTTGGTGCTCTTGAAAGTGGCATCGGCAAACTTGGCGGCGTCGAAGAAATCGGCGCTCTTCAGGTGTTCGTCGAACTTGGCGGTGAAGCTGTTCAGGCCGCTCAGCGGCAGCTTCACTTCCACGGTGGACTTGGTCACGTCGGCGGCGTCGTACACCAGGGTGCCTTCGGCGTTGCCGAAGTGCGCGCTCGGGTGCGAGAAGCCGAAGTGGCTCCACTGGGCCAGCACGTCGGTGTGGCTCGGGTCGAGCTTGTAGGTGCCCGAGGCGATCTGGATCGCTTCGGCGGCCGGGGCGGCGGCAGCAGCGTCAGCCGACGGAGTGGCGGCAGCCTGCTCGGTGGCCGCCGGGGCGGCAGCATCGGCGGCCGGGGCAGCGGTGTCGGCCGGCTTGGAGCAGGCGGCGATGGCCAGGGTCAGGGCCAGCGGCAGCAGCAGTTTACGGGTGGCGCTCATCTGAGGAACTCTCCGGAATCGTAGGGTGGGTACACGGTGCAGCAGAGGCCGCCAAGGCGGCGGCCCGAAACCGATACAGCGACTTACGCGATGCGCGCCGCTTCGTCGAACGACAGGCGCGGCAGACGGGGGAACAGGCCCGAGGGGTCACCGTACCCCAGGTTGACCAGGAAATTCGACTTGATGTTGGTGCCGGCGAAGAAGGCTTCGTCGACCTTGGCATTGTCGAAGCCGGACATCGGGCCGGCATCCAGGCCCAGCGCGCGGGCGGCCAGGATCAGGTAGGCGCCCTGCAGGCTGCCATTGCGGAACGCGCCTTCGTGGCGGCCTTCACGCGGGCCGTCGAACCAGGCCTTGGCATCGGTGTGCGGGAACAGGTACGGCAGCTTTTCGTGGAAATCCTGGTCGAAGGCGACAATCACGGTGACCGGGGCGGCCAGGGTCTTGTCGTGGTTGCCTTCGGACAGCGCCGGGGCCAGCTTGGCCTTGGCTTCAGCCGACTTCACGAACACGAAGCGCGCCGGGCTGCCATTGGCGGCGGTCGGGCCCCACTTCACCAGCTCGTACAGGGCGTGCAGCTGGGCGTCTTCCACGGGCGTGTCGAGGAAGGCGTTCTGGGTACGGGCAGTGCGGAACAGCTGGTCCAGTGCAGCAGCGTCGAGCGCGTGGGACATCGGTGGATCTCCAGGGCAACAAAAGGGAGTGAGTGCCCGCGGGCGACCCGGGGCGAAACGACGATCAGGAGTGTAGAGTGTCGCGACTGTTGCAACACCCAGCAGGGCTGAAACGAATTAATGCCAATGGTGAAACGATCGAGCGCGCCGTGGACGGTCACTGACGGCCGTGCCGGCAATGTCCGCCAGGCGGTCGCGCTGGCCTCGGCGCTGCGCCAAGGCACCCACCGCCCACTGGTCCTGCAGCCCCGTGCGCCGTGGCGCTGGCTCTCGCCGCGGCGCCTGCCCGGGGATGTGAACGGCTACGGCGAGGACTTCGCCGAACTGGCCGCGCAGGCCCCGGCGCTGGCGATCGGCTGTGGCCGCCAGGCCGCCGGTGCGCTGCGCGTACTGCGTGCGCGCGGCAGCCGCACGGTGCAGATCCTCGACCCGCGCCTGCCCTCGCGCCATTGGGATCTGGTGGTGGTGCCCGAACACGATGCCCTGCGTGGCAGCAACGTGCTGACCCTGGTGGGCAGCCTGAACCCGGTGGACGATGACTGGCTGGCCTGGGGCCGTGCCGCCTTTGCCGGTTTCAGCACCCTGCCCGGCCCCCGCACCGCGCTGCTGGTGGGCGGGCCGACGCCGCTGGCGCCGTGGGACGAGGCGGCGATGGTGGCCGTGTTCGACGCACTGGCCGAGCAGATCCGCAGCGAAGGCGGCAGCCTGCTGGCCACCACCTCGCGGCGCACGCCGCCGGCGCTGGCCGAGATCCTGCGCGCAAAGTTCGCGCATCTGCCGCATGTCATCTGGGGCGACGGCGGCGACGGCGTGAACCCGTATGCCGGCCTGCTGGGCTGGGCCAACCGGGTGGTGGTATCGCCGGATTCGGTGAACCTGCTCTCTGAAGCCAGCGCCACGCGCATGCCGGTGATGGTGGCCCTGGCCGGCACTGCGCAGGGGCGGCTGGCCCGCTTCCAGCGCCAGCTGCATGAACGCGGGCGGCTGCAGGCGCGCTGGCTGGACTGGCAGTACGACCGCATCGAGCCGCTGCGCGAAACCGCGCGGGTGGCGGCGGAAGTGCACGCGCGCCTCACCCTCGGGTAGCGCCGGGCCACGCCCGGCGGCCCTTTACCGCCAACCGCCGGGCATGGCCCGGCGCTACCAGGTTACGGGCGGTTTGGGCTTTGCCGGCCACCGGGCGGATAATGGACGATTCCCTCGTCCTCCCCTGGCTCGCCATGTCCGTGCGTCCTGACCCTGTGTTTGCCCCGCTGACCCCGCGCGCGCTCGTGCTGGCAGTGCTGGCCATGGGCGCGGTGGTGCTGCTGTCCAACGTGCTGGTGCAGTACCCCATCAACGACTGGCTGACCTGGGGCGCGTTCAGCTACCCGGTGGCGTTCCTGGTGAGCAACCTGATCAACCGCCGCTTCGGCCCGGGCCCGGCCCGCCGGGTGGCGTGGATCGGTTTCCTGGTGGCAGTGGTGCTGTCGGTGTGGGTGGCGACCCCGCGCATCGCCATTGCCTCGTGCTCGGCGTTCATCGTGGCCCAGCTGCTGGACATCACGGTCTTCGACCGCCTGCGCCGTGGCAGCTGGTGGCGCGCACCGATGGTGGCCACCACCTGCAGCGCGACGGTGGACACCACGATCTTCTGGTCGATCGCCTTCGCCGGTTCTGCGCTGCCGTGGGTGAGCTGGGCCGCAGGCGACCTGGCGGTGAAGCTGGCCATCGGCGTGTGCCTGCTGGCACCGTTCCGCGCGTTGCTGTGGAAGATGGCACCGCTGCGCAGCGAGATGCGCTGAGCCCCGGTAGGTGCCGAACATTGCCCTGGTGGGTGCCGACCAACAGCGGGGCATCGCCCGACCATTGCCCTGGTGGGTGCCGACCAACAGCGGGGCATCGCCCGACCATTGCCCTGGTCGGTGCCGACCAACAGCAGGGCATCGCCCGGCCATTGCTCCGGTGGGTGCCGACCGTTGGTCGGCACGATCCTTCAGGGTTCCTCGCAGCTGACAGAGTGTGCCGACCAACAGCGGGGCATCCCCCGACCATCGCTCCGGTGGGTGCCGACCGTTGGTCGGCACGATCCTTCTGGGTTCATTGCAGCTGACAGAGTGTGCCGACCAACAGCGGGGCATCGCCCGACCATCGCTCCGGTGGGTGCCGACCGTTGGTCGGCACGATCCTTCTGGGTTCATCGCGGCTGACAGAGTGTGCCGACCAACGGTCGGCACCTACCAACAGCGGGGCATCGCCCGACCAACGGTCGGCACCTACCAAAGCAGTTCAGCCGAACGGCAGTTCCGCGGCCACGCAGGCGGCACTGATCGCTGCACACGCGTCATCAATCGCAGGCGTAGTGGCTGCCAGCCGTGGGCGGCGGTCCAGCGTGCAGGCCAGGCCGACATCCAGCAGGGTGGCGTGCGCGCCCTGCAGCGCACGTGCGGTGTCTTCGGGCAGGAATCCTGCCGCCGCCAGTGCGTCGATCAACGACGGCGTGTCGCGCGGTTCCAGCAGCGCCGCCACCTGCGCGCTGCGTGCCAGCACGCCGGTCTGCAGCAGGAATTCCAGATCCACCACGCCACCGGCGCCCTGCTTCAGGTCCAGGCGTGCGGCATCGCTGCGGTCCAGTTCGGTGCGCATGCGCCCGCGCATCTTCAGCACGTCGGCATACAGGGTGGCGTGGTCGCGTTCACGGCCCAGTGTCTGTGCGCGCACCTGTTCGAAATCGGCCAGCAGGCTGGCATCGCCGGCCACGCCGCGTGCGCGCACCAGGGCCTGGTGTTCCCAGGTCCAGGCGCGTTCGCGCTGGTAGTCGGTGTAGCTGGCCAGCGAGGACACCAGCGATCCCTTGCCGCCATCCGGGCGCAGGCGCACGTCGATGTCGTACAGGCGGCCGGCGGCGGTGACCGCGCCCAGCAGGGCCATCACCTTCTGCGCCAGGCGAGCGTACCAGCGGCCCGGTTCCAGCGGGCGGGCGCCATCGCTGGCTTCCACGCCGGCCGGATGGTCGTGCAGGAACACCAGATCCAGATCGGAACCGAAGCCCAGCTCCAGCCCACCCAGGCTGCCGTAGCCAATGATCGCGAAGCGCCCGCCCGGCACGGCACCGTGCGCGGCCTGCATGTCCGCCTCGGCCAGCTTGAGCACGGTGATGACCACCGCCTGCGCCAGCTCGGCCAGCTGGCGGGTGCTGTCCACCGCGCCCTGGCGGCCGTCCAGCGTGGCCATCGCCATGCGGAAGCTGAGCGCAAGCCGCGTTTCATTGAGCCAGCGCAGCTGCGATTCGGGATCCTCGACCGGCAGCACCTGCTGGCACTCGGCCAGCATGCCGGCGAAATCGGGCATCGGCCCGGACACGCGCACGTCCAGCAGTTCGTCCAGCAGCAGGGGGTACGCCGCCAGGCGTTCGGCCAGCAGCGCGCTGCGCGCCAGCACGTCTACCAGCCGCGCCAGGGCGCTGGGTTGCTCGTCCAGCAGCGCCAGGTAGCTGGTTCGGCGCAGCACGGCCTGCAACAGGCCGAGCACGCGCTTGAGGGCGGCATCAGGCTGCGGCGAGCGCGTGGCCGCATGCAGCAGCGCCGGCAGCACGCGGTCCAGGCGCGCACGCGCGGCATCGGACAGTGACTTCACGCCGGTGCTCTGGGCGAAATCACGCAGCGACTGGTCGGCACCGTTGGCATCGAGGAAACCGGCTTCGGCCAGCAGTTCGGCGTTGCTGCCGTCGGGCAGGCTGCGCCAGTAGCTGGCCAGCGCATCGGGGGCGGCCTGGCCCTTGCGCGGGGCCAGCAGCGCGGCAAATTCGGTGCTGACCCGCTGCTGCTGCACAGCCAGGGCCGCGCGCAGTTCATCCCAATCGCCATAGCCCAGGCCGAGGGCGATGCGCTGGCGGTCCAGCGGGTCGCTGGGCAGCACGTGGGTCTGTGCATCGCGCAGCATCTGCAGGCGGTTTTCCAGGCGGCGCAGGAACAGGTAGGCCTCGCGCAGCGCGGCACCATCGTCCGCTGCAATCTGGCCGGCATTGACCAGCGCCTGCAGGGCCACCAGCAGGCGCCGCTCGCGCAGCACCGGCTCGCGCCCGGCGCGGATCAGCTGCAGGGCCTGGCAGAGGAATTCGATTTCGCGGATGCCGCCGGCGCCGCGCTTGATGTCTTCGTGCAGTTCGCGGCGGGCGACCTCGGCGGTGATCGCCGCCTTCATCTCGCGCAGGCCGTCGAGCGCGGTGAAATCCAGGTAGCGGCGGTAGACGAACGGGCGCAGGGTCTGCAGCCACGCTTCGCCGGCGGCGATATCACCGGCCACCGCGCGCGCCTTCAGCCAGGCATAGCGTTCCCAGTCGCGGCCCTCGCGCTGGAAGTACTGGTCCATCGCCGCGAACGACAGCGCGACGCGGCCGGCGCTGCCGAACGGGCGCAGGCGCAGGTCGACGCGGTGGCTGAAGCCATCGACGGTGGTTTCATCCAGGAGCTTGGCCAGGCGCTGGCCGAGGCGGGCGAAGTATTCCTCGGCGGCCAGCGGGCGCGGGCCGTCGGATTCGCCACCCTGCGGGTAGGCGTAGACCAGATCGATATCGGAACTGAAGTTGAGCTCGCCACCGCCCAGCTTGCCCAGGCCGAATACCACCAGCTGCATGGGCTGGCCGTGGTCATCGCGGATGACCCCGTGGCGCTGGGCGAATTCCTGTTGCAGGGCCTCCAGCGCCAGGCGCAGGCAGTCCTCGGCCAGGGTGGTGGCGCCGGCCAGGGTCTGCGGCACGTCATCCAGGCCGGCCAGATCGCGCCAGACCAGGCGGGTGGACATGGCCGCACGCCAGCGCCGCAGCTGCGCCGGCCAGTCGCTGGGCTGCTGCGGGTCGAGCACCGGCGCCGGCAGCGGCGGGCAGCCCGGCTGCGCCAGATGGGCCAGCAGCGCCGGCTGGCGCACGAGGGTGTCCAGGGCGAAGTCGCTGGCCACCGCCAGGCGCGCCAGTGGCGGCTGCAGCTCGGCGGGGATGGGCCCGGGCAGGACGTGGGCCAGGCGCGCCAGGGCGCGGTCGACCAGGGGCTGCAGGGTGGCGGGCAGTTCAGCGGGGGCGAAGGTCATGGGTCGATTGTATCGACCCGGCCGGGGCACAACGGACCCGGTAGTGCCGGCCGCTGGCCGGCAGGGGTGCGCAGGTTGCCGGTTGCGGGTTGCCGGCCAGCGGCCGGCACTACCGATAGAGCATGCCCGCATTCAGTTTGGGCATCAGGCAATAAAAAAGCCCGCTTGCAGCGAACTGCCAGCGGGCTCTGCTCCCTCCCCCACGTCGGGATGCAGGGCCATCCTGCGGGCTGCGGAAGGACATTGCACGCTGCACTGCAAAACAGAACTGGTGGGTATGGTAGCCCGCAGCCCGGAAAAGCCATTCCACGAAGGTAGAACGCCCCGTACGCCGGGGGATGGCCGATAATCGGGATTCCCCCCTGAAACACGTGTCGTCATGTCTGTTGATCGCATCGCCAACGCGCGTCTCCGTGACCGCGTGGTCTCCGCCGAGGCCGCAGCCGCGCTGATCCAGCCCGGTGAAACCGTCGCCATGAGTGGCTTCACTGGTTCCGGCTACCCCAAGGCCGTTCCCGTGGAACTGGCCCGCCGCATCGAAGCGGTGCACGCCCAGGGCCTGCCCTTCCAGATCAGTCTGATGACCGGCGCCTCCACCGCGCCGGAACTCGATGGTGCGCTGGCCAAGGCCGATGGCATCGCCATGCGCATGCCGTTCCAGAGCGACCCGGATGCGCGCAACCGCATCAACGAGGGCAAGCTGGATTACATCGACATCCACCTCAGCCACGTCGCCCAGCACGTGTGGTTCGGCTTCTACGGCGAGATCGATACTGCGGTGATCGAAGTCTCGGCCATCCGCGAGGACGGTTCGCTGGTGCCCTCCACTTCGGTGGGCAACAACAAGACCTGGCTGGACCTGGCCAAGAAGGTGATCGTCGAGGTCAACGAATGGCAGCCGGCCGGCGTCGACGGCATGCATGACATCTACTACGGCACCGCGCTGCCGCCGCACCGCAAGCCGATTCCGCTGGTGAACGCCAACGACCGCATCGGCGATACCGCGCTGCGCTGCGACCCGGACAAGATCGTGGCGGTGGTGCGCACCAACGGCCCGGACCGCAACAGCCCCTTCAGCCCCATCGATGCGACCAGCGAACAGATCGCCTCGCACCTGATCGAGTTCCTCAAGCACGAGGTGAAGAAGGGCCGCCTGCCGCCGAACCTGCTGCCGCTGCAGTCGGGCGTGGGCAATATTCCCAACGCGGTACTGGCGGGCTTGGCCAAGAGCGGTTTCCGCGATCTGGCCGCGTTCACCGAAGTCATCCAGGACGGCATGCTCGATCTGCTGCGCGACGGCGTGCTGAGCTATGCCTCGTGCACCGGCTTCGCGCTGAGTCCGCAGGCCAACGAGACGTTCAAGGAACACATCGATTTCTACCGCGAACGCATCATCATGCGCACGCAGGAAATCTCCAACCACCCGGAACTGGTGCGTCGCCTGGGCTGCATCGGCATGAACGGCATGATCGAAGTGGACATCTACGGCAACGTCAATTCGACGCACGTGATGGGCACGCGGATCATGAACGGCATTGGCGGTTCGGGTGACTTCGCCCGCAATGGTTTCCTGTCGGCCTTCCTCAGCCCGTCCACGGCGAAGAACGGCACGATTTCGGCGATTACGCCGATGGTGAGCCATGTCGACCACACCGAGCACGACGTGTCGGTGATCGTGACCGAGCAGGGCCTGGCCGACCTGCGCGGGCTGACCCCGCGCAAGCGCGCGCAGGTGCTGATCGACAACTGCGCGCACCCGGATTTCCGCCCGCAGCTGCAGGACTACTTCGACCGTGCCAGCCGCGAAAGCTACGGCAAGCACACCCCGCACCTGCTGCCCGAAGCGCTGTCGTGGCACCAGCGTTGGCTGGATACCGGCACGATGAAGGGCTGATTGCCAGGGGTAGTGCCGGCCGCTGGCCGGCACCATCAACAGCCGGCCAGCGGCCGGCTCTACCCTCAAACGGCGCGCAACGCCGCCAGCGATTCGGCCTGCAGCCGCTCGTAGATCTCGAACTCGTCGTTCACCGCCACGCCCATCGCCTGCTCGAACGCTTCGCGGTTGGCGTGCGCGGCATAGGCACGCTGCTCTTCGCCGCCCAGGTTGGACTGGAAGATGCCCGCGGCGCTGACCGGCAGGAAATCCTCGTAGACGATCGGGTCGGCCGTGGCCAGGCCGGCGGCCACCAGCACTTCGGCCGGCAGATCGGCCACGCGTTCCGGCGCGGCGCGGCCGGCCTCGGTCAGCTGGTAACGGTAATAGCCCAGCCCTTCCTGGCGCAGGGTGTCGTGGTCATCCGGGAAGCTGGCAAACACCGCCTGCAGGCGCTGGCCGTAGTCACCGCCGGTGCTGCCTTCGCCGCCGGCATCGCGGGCCTGCGACAACAGCTGGTCGTACAGCGCGCGGCCCTTCGGGGTCAGGGCCAGGCCACGCTGCTCGATCTCGCCGAAGCGCGCGGTATGCGTGCCGGCCGCGCCGCCTTCACCGCCCGGGAAATGCACCGCCTCTTCCAGCGCCTTGAAGCTGGTCTGCCGCAGCAGGATCGGGCAGGCGCGGCGCGGCGGGCCTTCGATGACTGCCTTGGCCGCCATGCCGTGCTCGATCATCGCCGCCTGAGCGGCATCGATATCCAGCGTGCGCGGGGTGAGGTGGTTGATGTGCGGGCCACGGAAGCTGACCACGTCGGCCACCAGCCGGTGCGCATCGTGCAGCGCGTGGTAGGTGGGCAGGTCGACCGTGGCATCGCCATGCCAGCGGAAGGTTTCCAGTGCCTCGGCAACGAAGCGCTCGGCATCGGCCTGCGACAGGCCACCGTCACGCTCGGCCTGGTCGATCAGCGCCAGCGCGCCCTCGGTGAAGATGCGGCGGCGTTCGAGGATGCGCGCGGACTCGGCGCGCAGGGTTTCGTCTTCGATCAGCTCCAGGCGCAGCAGCGAGGTGAACACGCGGAACGGGTTCTGCGCCAGCGCCGCGCCGGTGAGCGGGCGGAAGGCCGTGGAATGCACCGGCACGCCGGCCACCGACAGGTCGTAGTAGGCGACCGGGAACATGCCCATCACCGCGAACAGGCGGCGCAGCGTGGCCAGCTCCTGCGCGGTGCCGACGCGGATCGCGCCGTGGCGCTCTTCGTCCAGGCGTGCGCGCTCGTCGTTGCGCTGCAGCTGCGCGGCCAGCGCCGGGTCCTGGGCAAGCACCTGTGCGTTGATCCGCTCCACCAGTTCCACCAGCGTGCCGTACAGCGGCACTTCGGTGCGGTACATGCGGGACATGGCCTGGGCGAACAGGCGGCGGATCACATCAGGCGAAACGAAAGAGGCGCTCATCAGTCACTCGAATGCGGGAACGGGGAACGGCAAGGGCCGTATTGTCGCCGCCGCTCGCCGGGAACACCATCGGTAGCGCCGGGCCATGCCTGGCGAACTCCGGGGCCGCGCGTCGCGCTCGCCGGGCATGGCCCGGCGCTACCGCTTGAGCTGGCGCTTCAGGGTGGCATCGAGGGTGATCGGCCGGTCCCAGTGCTCGTAGCTGGCCACGATGGCGTGGCGCACCGCGCGGACATGCAGATTGTCCGGCTTCACCGGCATCCGCGTGACCACCGCCTCCCAGCCCCCTTCCGGGTTCTGGCTGAAGGCACGCACGCTGTCGCGGCAGGTCTGGCCGCTGGCCTTGGCCCAGAAGCAGGCGAAGTAGATATCGCCGGCCTGCCAGCCGTGGGTGGTGAACAGCGCGCTGACATAACCGCGCGGCACATTGGCGTAGCGCGATACCTCATCGAGGAAGGCATCGGGGTAACGCTCGGCGTAGTGGTTGATGTCCTGCAGCTGGGCATCCAGCCAACGGTCACCGGTTTCCACCGTGTAGGCCGCCGAACGTTCGGCGGTCTGCTGGGCCAGCACGGTGGCTGGCGCCAGCAACAGGAGCGACAGCAGCAGGGTCGGAAAGCGCTTCATGCCCCGATTCTGCCGCAGCCGCCGGGCCCTGTCAGGCCGCTGCAGCGGCCTTGGCCTCGATCGCGGCCAGCGCGGCCGGCCAATCCCAGGCGGTATCGGCGGTGACCATGCGCGGTTCGTCGTCGGCCACGCCATGCTGGGTTTCATGCGCCCAGGTGACCGCGTACGGGGTGTGGATGCCCCAGCCGCCGAGGGTGACCACCGGCTCGATATCCGAGCGCAGCGAGTTGCCGACCATCACGAACTGCTGCATCGGCAGGTCGAATTCGGCCAGCACGCGGGCGTAGGTTTCCGGGTCCTTTTCCGAGACGATCTCGATGCGCGGGAACAGCTCGCGCAGGTTGGCCACGTTGATCTTGGCTTCCTGGTGGAACAGGTCGCCCTTGGTGATCAGCACCACCGGGTACTGCTCGGCGATGGCCGCCACCGACTCGCGCACGCCATCGATGAGATCGACCGGGTGGCGCAGGGTGTCATGGCCGATGTCCAGCATGCGCTGGATGTCCTTGGCGTCGATGCGCTGGCCGGTGATGTCGATGGCCGCTTCGATCATCGACAGGACCATGCCCTTCACGCCGTAGCCGAACACGGCCAGGTTGCGCTGCTGCACTTCCAGCAGGTGGCGGGCGGTCTGGGTGTCGTGCACATCGACGTAGCGCGACAGCAGGTCCAGGTAATCCTGCTCGGCCTTGCGGTAGTAGTCCTCGCTCTTCCACAGCGTGTCGTCACCGTCAAAACCGACCAGGCCGATGGCGCGCGAGCGAGCAGGCGTGGAGGCGTTCATGCGACAAGGATACAGCGCTGGCGAAGGCAACAAAAACCCGGGCGGCCAACGCCGCCCGGGCCCCATGCACCGGTTGCCCCGAACGCAACCGGATCCGTTCAACCGGTTCTGGTCAGGCGGCGATCAGTTGCCACCGCCGGCACCCGCACCCGCCTGCTGGGCGGCCACGAACGCCTTGTACTCGTCGGCGCTGAGCTCGCCGTCCTTGTTGGTGTCGGCCTGGTCGAACACCTGGGCCAGGCCCGCGTTCACCTGTGCCTCGGACTTGCTGATGGTGCCGTTGCCATCGGTATCGATGCTGGCCCAGGTCTGGCCGCCGCCACTGGCCTGTGCCTGCGCCGATGCAGCCGCACTGGAGGCCTGGTCAGCCGCCTGGCCCGCCTGGGCCGCGGACTGCTGTGCCTGCGCCGCCTGATTCTGTGCCTGGGCTGCCTGCTGCTGGGCGGTCTGCGCCATGGCCGGGACGGCCAGCACACTGCCGGCGGCAACGATCAGGGCGAGCAGGGGCTTGCGGTTGCGAATAGTCATCAGGTGGATCTCCTTTGGGTGGTGGAGCGCGGGGTGTTGTCTCCGCACGGCACCTACCCTGCCACCGCGTTTCTGAATCGATTTTGGGCTGCAACCGGCGTGAATACACCCCATTAACCACTCGTCCCGACGCATGCGTTAGCGCGGTGGTTAGGGCAAAGTGAGCGGTCCATAAGGCGAGCATTCAGCGCGGCCGGATTTAACCGGCACGCAACGAAAAACCTGCGTCAATCGACGTTCTGTGCAGATGACCGCGAACTGAACAACAGCCATCCCAATGCAACACCGGAGAGCGCACCGGCGATTTCCAGCACCACGCGGCTGCCCAGTTCGTTGGGGTCGTGGATGGTGGAGAGGAAGATGCGCGCATACAGCGGTGATTCCAGCCGCACGATGCCCATGTAGAACAGCTTCCACATATCGATGCCGGCGGAGATGGCCACCGCGAACACGCAGGCCCAGCCGATGGCATGGCCCATGGACCAGCGGAAGACGCGGCACAGGTGATGCCAGAGGAAGTACACCAGCAGCCCGACCAGCAGGGCGATGGCACCGGCTTCGAGCGAGCCGAGCAGGCCGAAGTGCAGCGGAAGGTTCATGCGGGTGGGCAGTTGGGAGGCGGTAGTGAGTGTAAGGGTATCGGCAGGGCTTGCAGCCCTGCACCTGCTGCAATCAACGTCAACGTCAAAAGCCAAAGCGGCATTCCGTGGGATGGCGGGGCACTGTGGGTTTGCGGGGACGCCGTGAACCCCCAGGCCGGCCCAGCCGCTGGCGGCTGTGCGTTCGGGCGCTTGCGAAGCAGTGCTTCGCAAGCAAAGCGCCCTCACCCATGGGGGCTTGGTCGCCGCATCCATGCGGCTCACACCCCGCAAACCCACAGTGCCCCGCCTTCGACAGTTGGCCGGCGGCTGTTGGTGGGTGCCGACCGTTAGTCGGCACATCTGTGGGATATCGAATGAATTCATCCACGCATGGCGTGGCTCTACTGGTAACGGCGGCTTTTGGTAGGTGTCGACCTT
>NZ_JBYSZR010000037.1:0-29583 GCF_058787375.1 Stenotrophomonas sp. FW305-3-2-15-E-LB1 | reverse complement strand
CGTGGTCGACACATCTGTCAGATATCGAATGAATTCATCCACGCATGGCGTGGCTCTACTGGGACGCGCGGCTGTTGGTAGGTGTCGACCTTGGTCGACACATCTGTCAGATATCGAATGAATTCATCCACGCATGGCGTGGCTCTACTGGGACGCGCGGCTGTTGGTGGGTGTCGACCGTTGGTCGACACATCTGTCAGACATCGATATCCGACCCCGTGCCGACCAACGGTCGGCACCCACCATCAGCAGCAGGACACCCACCAGAGCAGAACGCCATTCCGACAGGTCGCGACAAACTGTCGAAGGCGGGGTGGGTTATACGGCGTCCCCCTCAACCGGACCCACCCCGCCATCCCACGGAATGCAGGCTTTTGCTGTTGAGGTTGCCGGCCAGCGGCCGGCACTACCGCAGGTGCAGGGCTGCAAGCCCTGCAAAAAAAACATCACCTCACGGGAAAATCGTACGCGGTGCCGGCATCCGGTTCCGGCTGCAGCGTGTAGTGCCACCACTCCTGCGGGTAGTTGGCAAACCCTCGCCGCGCCATCGCCTGCTGCAACCGCTGCCGGTTCCCGCGCTGCGCCGCCGTCAGCCCCGCCGCGTCGGTATGCGCGCGCACGCCGAAGAAATCGAAATCCGTGCCCATGTCCATCACCACGCACGCGCCGGCCCGGCAATCCAGCAGCCCCAGGTCCACCGTCGCGCCCCGGCTGTGGCCTGAGCGCTCGGCAATGTAGCCATCGGCCAGCAGCTGCGGCTTGTCCAGGCCCGGGTACTGCAGCGCCTTGCGCGACTGCTCGTGCGGATCCTTCACCCAGGCCATGAAAGCCTGCACCGAACGCACCGGGCGATAGCAGTCGTAGAGGCGCAGCGCATAGCCCTCGGGGCGCAGGTCACCTTCCACTGCGGCCAGTGCCTTCGCCACCGGGGCCAGCAGGTAACACGACGAAGCCTCGTAACCCGGCACACGGGCGCCGGTGAAGTTGTTGCGGCCGGCGTAACGGATGTCCATCTCGATCTGCGGGGCCAGCGTGCGGATCTCCAGCAGGCCGGCGCTGGCCGCATCGGTGGCCGGCGAGATGCGTGGCGGCTCAGCGGCGTGCGTGCTGCCCGCCAGGGCAATCGCCAATACGAGTGAAATGCAGGTCCTGGAAGTCATAGCTGAAGTCGATGTCCGGATCGATGGCGCGCAGCTGCAGCGTGGGCGGGTCACCGTCACCGGGCTGCAGCCATGCCTGCGCGGATGCCTCCAGCGTATCCCAGTGCAACCGCCACCGGCGCCCCTGCTGCATCACGGTCGCAGCCAGTTTCGGCGAACGCAGCACCTCGAACCGCAGCGTGCCCGCAACCGGGCACAGCGTGGCCTCGCCCAGCCAGGGATCGCGGTAGCGCCCCTGCTGCGCCTGCAGCGCGCCGGCACCGACTGGCTCGATCGGATCGGGATACTCATCAACGTGGCCGATCACATCGGTCCGGCTCCGCTCATCGGCCAACGCCTGCAGATAGTCCTGCGCCGTCTGGCCCTCGGCAGGGGCGGTGAAGCGCTTCAGCATCGACTGCATCAGCACCGTGCGTGCATCCTCGCCCTCGCCGTTCATCAGCATCACCACGCCCACCCTGCGGTCCGGCAGCAGGGCCAGCGAGGAATACATGCCCGACAGCGTGCCGGTGTGCGCCACCTTCCACTGCCCGTCCATGTCCGAAACACGCCAGCCATAGCCGTAACCCATGAAGTGCGCGCTGTCCCAGCGGCGCTGCCGCTCGCCCAGCGGCATCGGCATGTGCAGGGTCCACAGCGTGCGCCGCTGGTCGCTGCCCAGCCAGCCGGGCACCAGCGCGGGGTCCAGCAGCACCTGCATCCAGCGCGTCATGTCGCGCAGCGAGCAACGGATGCCACCGGCGGCCATCGACGTCAGGTCGGGACTGATCGCCCCATCGGCGTTGATCACCACGTTGCGGCCCTTGCGCCACGCATGTGGCTGGGCGACGTTGCCCACGCGCTTCACCGACCATGCGCCCACCTGGCAGCGGTCCATGCCGAGCGGCTCGAATACCTGCTCGCGCAGCAACTGGTCATAGGGTCTGCCGCCAGCGGCGGCCGCCACTTCACCGGCCACCACGTACATCAGGTTGTCGTAGGCGTAGCCGCTGCGGAAGCTGCTGACCGGCTTCAGGTGGGCCAGCCCGGCGATGATGTCCGCGCGGGTATAGGCGTTGGGCTCCGGCCACAGCATCAGGTCGCCGGCGCCCAGGCCAAGGCCACTGTTGTGGATGAGCAGGTCCCGCACCTGCATGTGCCCGCCCACCCACGGGTCATGCATGGTGAAGCCGGGCAGGTGCTTGCGCACCGGGTCATCCCAGCGCAGCCGACCCTGCTCCACCAGGCGCGCCAGCAGTGCGGCGGTCATCGCCTTGCTGTTGGACGCGATCTTGAACAGCGTGTCTTCGTCGATGCGGCCGCCATCACCGCGCGCGCCTTCGGCGTGCTGGTAGACCACCCTTCCCTGCTCGACCACGGCCATGGCCAGCCCGGGCAGATGCGCGTGCTGGACCACGGCGGCGACATCGGCATCGATGGCGGCGGTGGCCGTCGGTTCCGCCGCCACGGCAGGCATGGCGGCCAGCGCCAGGAAACCCGACGCCACCCGCGCGGCATGCCTCAGAAGTTCCACGTCACCACCAGCTGCGTGTAGCGCGGCGCCTGCCAGCGGGTGCCCGTGGCGAAGGTGGCTTCGCGGTACTGGCCCGGCTGTGCTTCGTAGCGCTGGTGCACGTTGATGGTCTTCTGGTTGTTGGTCAGGTTGTACACCGACAGGCGGGCGCTGAGATCGATGCCCTCCACCGGCAGGCGCCAGGTCACGTTGGCCCCCATCGTCCAGGTCCACGGCAGGCGACCGAACGCGCCGCGCGGGCTGTACTCGAACTGGCGCTGGTCGTATGGCCCGGAGCAGTTGGCCACGCACAGCCAGCCGGTGCCGCCGCCACTGCCTTCGCTGGAGGTGCTGCCGCCTGCGATGGTGTCGTTCGGCCACATCACGCCATAGGCGGTGATCGGGCCGCCGGACTGCACCTGCAGCGTGGTGCCGAACGACCACTGCTTGTTCAGCGCATAGGCCGCGCGCAGCTTGATCTGGTGGCGGAAGTCGTTGAACAGCACGCCGTAGCGCTCATTGGTGGCCGGGTGGTCCCAGTACTGCACCATGCCGGTGTCGCCGTAGTTGGTATCGGAGTTCACCGGGCCTTCGAAGTTGCCATCGCTGCGCGACCACAGGTAGGAGGCGTTCAACATCCACTTCTCGTCCCAGGCGCGATCAATCTGGAATTCCAGGCCCTTGTAGGTGCGCTTGGGCTTGGAATAGCCGATGACCTCGCCGCTGCCGCCCTTGCGGTAGCCGCTGTTGGCGGTGTCGATGGTGATCCAGCCTTCGGTGGCGCAGCCGATGCTCTGGTCGCCCCACAAGGTCAGGCTCTCGCCGGGGTTGCCGATCGGCCACAGCGTGCTCGGCGTCGGGCCGCACGGGGTGTAGTTGATGCGGATGTCATCCAGCGCGCGGGTCATGCGCCGGTAGGTGGCGTTGACGCCCCACGACCAGGCCGCATTGATCATGCTCTGGAAGCCAAGGATGTATTCGTCCTGGTAGACCGCCTTCAGGTCGCGGTCCACGCTCTGCCGCAGGTCGGCGCCGCCGGTGTTCATGCGGGTGTCGGTCGGCCCGATCTGTGCGCCGATGATCGGTGCCATGTACGCCGAACCGGTCGGCGAGGTCTTCTGCTCCCAGCCTTCCAGCACGTAGTAGCTGTATTCGTCGATGAGGCCACCGGCGAAGTTGACGTTGATGTTGTTGGTGACCGGCAGGTAGTAGCGCCCCGCATTGCCGAACAGCTTGGTGCTGCCATCGCCGCGCATGTCCCACGAGAAACCGACGCGCGGGGCGAACAGGTCGTCCATCCTGATGAACGCCTTGCCCTCGGCGGTGCGGTTCTCGAAGCGGTCCCAGCGGATGCCCAGGTTGAGCATCAGGTTCGGGGTGATGTTCCAGATGTCTTCCAGGTAGAAGGCGTTGGCCTCGGTCTCGAATTTGCCGCCGGACTGGCGGTTGCGTGCGCGCAGCATCTCGGTGACGCCGGCCGGCACAAAGGCGTTGGCGCCGTCCCACACTTCATCGCCGGGCCGTGCCACGTAGGCGGTGTAGCTCAGCGCACCCGGCCCGGGGTAGCGGGTCGACTGGTCGGTGGTCATCAGCTCGCGGTCGAGGCCGAAGCGCAGCAGGTGGTCGCCCAGCTGCCATTCGAAATCCAGGCGCGCCACATCGCGGGTGTCATCGCGCTCGGCCACGGCGGTGCCGGTGGGATGGCAGCCGGCACGCAGGCCCTGCAGCTTGCCCAGGCGGGGGCCGTAGGTGCTGTCGGTGAACACCGGGCTGCAGGCCTGGTCCAGCGACGAGTTGGTGAAGGCGCGCTGGTTGTTCTGGCCGACCATGGCGCGGGCGGTGAAGTTCTGCCCGAAGTGGCCGGTATAGGTGGCCGACCAGTTGCGGCCGCCGGTCTCGGTGATGGAATCACCGCCCCAGGCACCGATCCGGTCGTCATCCCAGTCGTAGCCGTAGGACGCGTTGGTGACATCGCCCTCATCGGAGAACGCCAGCAGCGCCAGGCTGTGGTTGTCGTTGATGTTCCAGTCCAGCTTGGTGCCCCAGAAGCCGTTGCCGGAATTATTCTTGAACCAGGTGCTGCCGTCGGACGAGGTGTTGTGGCCGCGGTCGTCGCGGTCTTCGTACATGGCGAACAGGAACAGCGTGTCCTTGATGATCGGGCCCGAGCCCCAGACGTTGGTCTTCAGGAACGAGTTGTTGTCACGGCTGCCATAGGAATGGGCGGTGCCGTCGCGATGGAAGTGGTCGCGTCCACTGGAGCGACCGGCGCTGGGCTCGACGGTCACTTCCACGCCGCCCTCGAATTCGTTGCTGCCCGAGCGCGTCACTGCGTTGATGACGCCGCCGGTGGAGCGGCCGAATTCCACCGAGTAGCCACCGGTCTTGACCTGGAATTCGTTGAAGAAGGCGAACGGTGCGGTGCTGAAGCCACGCCGCGTGTACATGTCGGTGACGTTGAGGCCGTTGATGAACACCGCGTTCTCGGCCACCGATGAACCGGCAAAGGACAGGCCGCCGAACGAGGAGTTGCCGCCGACCACGCCCGGCGCCATCAGCGCCACGGCGGACAGATCCTGCGCCACCGGCAGCCGCGAGATTTCCTGGCGGTTGATGTTGAACGAGGTTTCGGTGGAATAGACATCCACGCGGTTGACCACACGCGTGCCGGTCACCTGCAGGGCATCGAGGTTGGTCACGCCGCCGGCGCTGGCCAGGTTGACCGTGGTGGTGCCGCCCACCGCCACGCTGACGGCGACCTGGTCACCCAGGTTCTGGCCCTCGCGGCTGAGCTGCAGCTGGTAGTCGCCTACCGGCAGCTGGCCAAGGCGGTAGCTGCCATCGGCGCCGACGGTGACGGTGCGGGTCAGCCCGGTGCTGCTGCTGACCACGGTGACCTGGTCACCGGCCGTGGCCCGGCCGGCCACGGCGCCGCTCACGTTCTGCGCCATCGCCATGCCGGGCAGCATGATGCCCAGACACGCCCCGAGGGCGACGCACAACGCCGCCCGCTTGATGCTGTAAGCCTTCATCCCCTGCTCTCTCCTGCAAGAATTGAATGGTGTGGTGGTGGAGGTTTCGCGCTAGCGTTGCCCGGACGGCAGTACCCGCCACTGGAGGTCATAGCCCCATTGGTCGAAGTACAGATTGCCGCCCGCCCACTCGGCCTCGCCGCGCTGCGAGTCGACCGTTTCCGAGCGGTAATGCTGTTTGGCCGGCACGAACGGCTGGCCGAAATCATCGTTGAAGGCGATGCGGTAGCCATCGAGGCCACCCAGGTAGAAGTCGCGCAGCGCCGGCGTTTCGCTGGCCAGCGCGCCGGTGGTCACGTCCATCGGCAGCCAGCCATACGGCGCCAGGTAGACCGCCCCCCAATCGTGCAGGTTGTTGTAGCCGCTGCCGTCGTCGGAGAACACCATGCCCGACTGCCAGCGTGCGGGAATGCCGTTCATGCGCAGCAGCGCGATCAGCAGCAGGGTCTGTTGGCCGCAGTCGGCATGGCCGGCGCGCAGGGCGTAATCGCTGAGGTTGCTGAGAGTGGAGTATTCGCGGGCGCCCGCCCACGGGATGCGATCAACCGCGGCGTACAGCCTGCGCACTACTTCATACGGGCGCGTCTCGCCCTGCAGCACCTGCTCGGAAAACAGTTTCAGCGCCGGGGTGAAGCGCACATGCGGCAACTGCTCGGCCAGGAACGGCTGCAGCGCCGGATCGGCCGGCGTGGGCTGCACCTTGGCTGGATCGATCGAGGTATGCCGCGCGTAGAGGGTGACCGCGTAGCGCACCTCGAAGTGTGTTGGCTGCCCCGCCACCGCCCGGGCTTCCATATAGGTGGTGCGCTGCAGGGTGCTGGCCGGGGCCACCCGCGCCTTGCCCGGCGTGCTGCCGAGCCATTGCACGCGTTCCTGCTGGCCGGGAATTTCGCGCGGGTACGGAATCCACGCGCGGATGGTTTCACCGGCCGGCACGGCATCGGCCTTCACCGTGAGCGACTGGGTGAAGGCAACGCGCTGCGGCAGCACCGAGGCCTGGCCCTGCTGCGCGGCGGCCGCAACCACGCGCGCGTGGTGCGCGTTGAGCACTTCGTTCGGGCCCGGCGCTGGCATCGGCGCATCGGCGCGGCGGCGGGCGCGCGCTTCATCGCTGAGCAGGAACAGGTTGGACGGCGCACGCTTGAAGTACCAGCGGGTGCCGTCGATATCCAGATGCTCGATGAGGCCGAGCTGATCCCAGCGCGCGAACTCGGCATCGGTCAGGTCGGGAATCCAGCGGCGTATGGCGGTTTTCGCTGCGGCTTCGTCCAGGCTGAAGTCCAGGCGGATGCGGCGCATGCGTTCGCGCTGGTAGGCGGCCGTGGCGGGCAGGTCGCCGCGCGCCAGCAGCGCTTCGGCCTGCCCGAAACGGCCGCTGTCGACCAGGTCGACCAGCCGCGTTTCGCCCGCTGCCTGTCTCCCGGCCTCCTGTGCGCCAGCCACCCACGGCCACAGCAGCAGCGCGGCACACAGGCCGGCGGCGGCAGGCAGACGCGGTTTGCGAACGGCGGGATCCACAGCGACACTTCCCCAGCGCGGGTGGTAACGGCTGTGTAGCACGGGCCGGAGAGAGGGTCAATTATTTATTCTTGCTTTCGCGAATGAAAGGAATAAATATTCCAAAGCAGTCCGCCAACAACCGGAGCCCATGCGGGATGGAACAGACTCACCTGCGTTGCCCCCAGTGCAGCGCGACGTTCGTACCGGATGCCGCAGGCCTTGCGCTGCTGCAGCAGTCCCGCGCCAAAGGCATGCGCCTGGTGATGATCGAATGCACCCGCTGCGGCAGCGATGGCGATTTCGATCCGCAGACCGGTGAGCGCCCGCCGGCCAGTACCGCCGACGCGACACCGCCCATCCCCTGCCCGGAACCCGGCTGCGATGGCCTGGTCAGCCATGTTGAAACCCTGCGCCCGCCGATCTGGGGCTGCGGCCACTGCGGCACGGTCTGGGCCGACCGCGCTGAACTGGATGCGCAGATCGCCCGGCAGGCACCGGCCACGCCGTAGAGGCCGGCGCGGGACGCCCGCCACATGTTCCAATGGATTCGATAGGGAGCGTTGCGCATGAATCGATCGATCGCTGCACCCCGGCACTGGCCGCGCCGCTTCACCCTGGCCCTGTGCCTGCTGGCCGCACCGGCCTTTGCGCAGGCACCCCGCGCACCTGATCCCGGCGCGCCGCTGCCGTATGTGATCGGCCTGCACGAGGCCTACCTGACCCCGCAGTACTGGGCCGCGCGGCTGGACAACGCCGATACCCCGATCCTCGACCGCACGCAGATCAACGCGCAGAACGCGCGCATGCGCACGCAGGACGCGCACATCCAGGACATCGCCGCCCTGCCCGCGCAGCTGACCGCCGCGCAGGTGCGCGCCAGCATCAGCGCGCTGTCGGCCTGGCCGACACGGGCCCTGTATGACGACCAGGGCCAGCCCATCGCGGCAGCGCTGCGCGCGTCGATCGAGGCCAACCTTGGCATGGCGGCCATCGCCGCACGGGTAGCGCCGCAGTACGGGCTGGTGGTGAAGCGCGCCGCATTGCGCACCTTCCCGACCCGCCAGCGCGTCTTCAGTACTGCGGGTGATACCGATATCGACCGCTTCCAGGAATCGGCACTGTTCCCCGGTGACAAGGTGGCCGTGGTCCACCGCAGCGCCGATGGCCGCTGGTTGTTCGTGCACAGCGAACGCTACAGCGCGTGGATCGAAGCCGAGTCGGTAGCCACCGGCGAGAAAGCCAGCGTGCTCGGCTACGGCGCGCAGGGCCCCTACCGCATCGTGACCGGCGCAGTGGCGCATACCGCGTTCACCCCGGAGGAGCCGCGCGTGTCGCGCCTGCAGCTGGACATGGGCGTGCGCCTGCCGGTGCTGGCCGACTGGCCCGCCGCCACCCCGGTCAACGGCCAGCAGGCACATGCTGCCTGGGTGGTGCAGCTGCCGGTGCGCGAGGCCGATGGCCAGCTGAAGCTGGTGCCGGCGCTGCTGCCACGTTCGCAGGACACCGCCGGTGATTACCTGGCGCTGACCCCGCGCCTGCTGCTGCAGCAGGCCTTCAAGTTCCTCGGCGAACGCTACGGCTGGGGCCACGACTACGACACCCGCGACTGCAGCGGGTTCGTGTCCGAGATCTACCGCAGCTTCGGCGTGCTGCTGCCGCGCAATACCAGTGCCCAGGCCGTCAGCCCGGCGCTGGACCGCCTGCCGTTCACCGAAAAGGCCGGCAAGGCCGCGCGCGACCGCGCCGTGAGCGCGCTGCAGGTGGGCGACCTGGTCTACATCCCCGGCCACGTGATGATGGCCATCGGCCACGTCGACGGCCGCACCTGGGTCATCCACGATACGGCGGGCGGCAGCTGGTCCGGTGCCGACGGCACGCGCGTGCAGGCCCACCTCAATGGTGTCTCGGTCACTCCGCTGGAGCCGATGATGGCCAGCGATACTGTCCGCTACATCGACCGCATCACCAACATCCAGCGCCTGCGGGCGAAGACTGCCGAATGAAGATCACCGCCATCGAACTGGGCATGCTGCGCGTGCCGCTGAAGACACCGTTCAAGACCGCCCTGCGCACGGTGGAAACCGTGGAAGACGTGGTGGTGCTGATCCGCACCGACACCGGCAACACCGGCTACGGCGAAGCACCGGCCACCGCGGTCATCACCGGCGATACGCACGGCTCGATCATCGAGGCGATCCGCCACTTCATCGCCCCGCGCCTGGTCGGCCAGGACGTGGTGAACCTCAACCACCTGTGCACGCTGGTGCAGACCGCCATGGAGCGCAACACCAGCGCCAAGGCGGCGGTGGAGATCGCCCTGTACGACCTGTGGGCGCAGCTGCATGGCGCGCCGCTGTACCAGATGCTGGGCGGTGGCGACCCGGTCATCACCACCGACATCACCATCAGCGTGGACTACATCGACAAGATGGTGGCCGATTCGCTGTCGGCCATCGAGCGTGGCTTCGAGTCGCTGAAGATCAAGGTGGGCAAGGACATCGGCCTGGACATCGAGCGGGTCAAGGCCATCCATGCCGCCGTGCAGGGCCGTGCGCTGCTGCGCCTGGACGCCAACCAGGGCTGGACCGCCAAGCAGGCCGTGCATGCCATGCGCACGCTGGAGGAAGCCGGCGTGGTGCTGGAACTGCTGGAGCAGCCGGTAAAGGCCGCCGACATCAGCGGCCTGAAGTACGTGACTGATCGGGTCAACACGCCGGTGATGGCCGACGAAAGCGTGTTCAGCCCGAGCCAGGTGATGGACCTGATCCAGCAGCGCGCGGCCGACATCATCAACATCAAGCTGATGAAGACCGGCGGGCTGTCCAACGCGATCCGCATTGCCGACATCGCCGGCATCTACGGCGTGCCATGCATGATCGGCTGCATGATCGAATCGAGCATCAGCGTGGCGGCCGCGGTACACCTGGCCGTGGCCAAGAGCGATGTGATCACCAAGGTCGACCTCGATGGCCCGTCGCTGGGCCAGTTCGACCCGGTCAGCGGCGGTGTACATTTCAACGAGTCGGAGATCAGCATCAGCGACGTACCCGGGCTGGGCATCACCGAAGTGCGTGGGCTGGAGATGCTGGGTTGATTTCTGCCTTTCGGCTGACGTTGCGTGCCACTGACGTTGGGTCGCGCGTTACTTTTCTTTTCGCGAAAAGAAAAGTAACCAGAAGAAACGCTCCGCCATCCGCGAGCCGACGTGCTGCGCACGCCGGTACCCTGCGCTACAAGGCGGACTCAACGTCCAATGCAACAGCTGCACCCGGTAGATCCACGCCGTGCGTGGATGCACCTGCTTCTGCCCTACCCCGTAACCCCTTCGCGGCTGGTACCCGCGCGACCCACCGCATAATCCGCTCTACGCTGCCAACCGCAACGCAATTGCAGACCCCCGGACGCCCCGCATGCCGCCCCTGCTGAAAATCCGAACCGAGCGCGGGCAGATGTCGGCCATCGAACGCCGCATCGCCGATTTCATCCTCGACAACGCCCACCTGCTGCGCGACTACTCTTCGCAGCAGCTGGCCAGCGCGCTGGGCATCAGCCAGTCCAGCGTGGTCAAGTTCAGCCAGAAGCTGGGCTTCAAGGGCTACCCGGACCTGAAGTATTCCATCGGCCAGGACGTGGCCCGCGCCGGCGCCGACCCGCAGCAGGCCCCCAGCGAGCCGGACAACGGCGATCACTACCTGCGCCTGAGCGATGCCCTGCGCCGCAGCAAGGCCCAGGCCGAGGAAGAAACCCGCCAGGCCAACCCGCGCGAGGAGATCGAGCGCATCGTGCAGCTGCTGGACGGCGCGCCGAAGCTGTTCGTGTACGGGCTGGGCGACGACGGGCTGTTCGCGCGCGAGTTCGCCATGCGGCTGTCGCTGCTCGGCCTGCTGGTGGTACCGCACACCGATCCGGTCCTGCTGCTGGCCAACCTGTCGGCCGCGCGCCCCCGCGATGCCCTGCTGGTGTTCTCCGAGTACGGCAACCTGCCGCAGCTCTCGCAGCTGTCGCGGCAGTTCCAGAACATGGGCGGCAAGGTCGTGTCGATCACCCGCCACACCGCCAACCCGCTGCGCGCGCACGCCGATGCATCGCTGGTGGTGTGTGCCTACGACCGCACGCCGCAGGTGGCGCAGCTGCTGTACCGTAGCGCCATGCATGCCCTGCTCGACTTCCTGTTCGTGCTGCTCTGCCACGCCAATCCAGATCGCCAGCGGCAACTGGCGGTGAACCTGGAACGCATTGACCACCTGCTCGATTCCTGACCGGAGCGCCTGCTGATGAAGCCGCTGTCCCGCCTTGTCACCGCTGCGCTGCTGCTGGCCGCGTCGCTGTCCCTCCACGCTGCGCCGCTGGATGGCGCGCGGCAGTTGATCGTGGTCACCAGCGAGGGCTGGGACAGCACCCAGGGCCAGCTGCAAACGTTCGTGCGCGACGGCAAGGGCTGGCGCGCACAGGGCACGGCCTTCCCGGTGGCGCTGGGCCGCAGCGGCAGCGCGTGGGGCCTGGGCCTGCACCCGGCGCAGGGCGATGGCCCGCAGAAGCAGGAAGGCGATGGCCGCAGCCCGGCCGGGGTGTTCGCCCTGGGCAGCGCGTTCGGCTATGCCGGCACACGCCCGCATACCGCAATGCCCTATCAGCCGATGCTCGACAGCAGCTACTGCATGGACGTGCCGGCCTCGCCGTTCTACAACCGCATCGTCGATGCGGCCAAGGTCGGCCGCGCGGCCGTGCAGGGGTCCACCGAACCGATGCGGCTGGACCTGCACGACAAGGGCGACGTGCGCTACCAGGAAGGCTTCGTGATCGCGCACAACCCGCAGAACCAGCCCGGCAAGGGCAGCTGCATCTTCGCCCACCTGTGGCGCCAGCCCGGTGAGGCCACTGCCGGCTGCACGGCCATGCCGCAGGCACGCATGCAGGCGCTGCTGGACTGGCTGCGGCCGCAGGATACGCCGCGCTTCGTGCTGCTGCCGCGCGCCGAGTACACGCGCCTGCAGGCGCAGTGGCAGCTGCCCGCGCTCGCCGGAGCCAACCAGTGAGCGCGCAGGACGAACCGCAGCTGCAACGTGCGGTCAGCCGCTGGCAGATCGTCGGCCTGTCCATCAACGATGTGGTCGGCAGCGGCATCTACCTGCTGCCCGCCGCCACCGTCGCCCTGCTCGGCCCCTTCAGCCTGTGGGGCGTGGTCGCCGCCGGCATCGTCGTGGCCCTGCTGGTGCTGTGCTACGCGCAGGCCGCCAGCTACTTCGATGAACCGGGCGGCAGCTACCTGTACGCGCGCGAAGCGTTCGGCCGCTTCGCCGGTTTCGAGATCGGCTGGATGATCTGGCTGACCCGCATCAGTTCGGCCGCGGCGCTCAGCAATGCACTGGCCGATGCGGTCGCGCGGTTCTGGCCGTGGGCCGGTGCCGGCATGGGCCGCATCGCGGTGATCGTGGTCTCGCTGGGCTTCCTCACCGGGGTCAACATCATCGGCGTGCGCTCGGCGGCGCGTACCGGCATCGTGCTGGTCATCGGCAAGATGCTGCCGCTGCTGCTGTTCGTGGCCATCGGCGCGTTCTACATCGACCCGAAGCTGGCGTTCTCCGGCCAGCGCCCGGACCCGCACGACCTGCAGCGCATGGGCGAAGCCGCGCTGCTGCTGCTGTACGCCTACGCCGGTTTCGAGAACATCCCGGCCGCCGCCGGTGAATACCGCAACCCGCGCCGCGACATCCCGTTCGCGCTGATCACCATGATCGTCACCGTCACGGTCATCTACGGCGCGGTGCAGCTGGTGGCGCAGGGCACGCTGGCCGGCCTGGCCAGTTCGGCCACGCCCCTGGCCGATGCCGCCGCCGGTTTCGGTGGCGAGGCGCTGGCGCTGATCCTCACCGTCGGCGCGACCATCTCCATCCTCGGCACCAACAGCAACACGATGATGATGGGCCCGCGCTTCCTGTTCGCCCTCGCCCGCGATGGCTACGGCCCGAAGGTGCTGGCGCAGGTGCATCCGCGCTTCCGCACGCCGGCCGCAGCGATCTTCTGCCAGGGGCTGATCGCGCTGGGCCTGGCCCTGACCGGCTCGTTCGTGCAGCTGGCCCTGCTGTCGATGACCACGCGCCTGTTTGCCTACATCGGTACGGCGGCGGCGGTGCTGGTGCTGGCCAAGCGCTATGCCGACCGGCCCGGCGCGTTGAAGCTGCCCGGCGGTCCGCTCATTCCGGTGCTGGCACTGCTGCTGTGCGTGGCGCTGTTTGCCAGTGCCAGCTGGCAGAACATCGCCGCTGCGCTGGTCGCCTTCGCCATCGGTGCGGTGATCTACCTGCTGCCGCGCAAGGCCGACGCGACCTGATCTTCACGCAACCGGCCCGGGCGGTTAACCGCCGCACGGGCACCATCAGGCTTCGTCCACCACGGAGCCCGACCGATGAGCCCCGATTACCAGATTCCCGGCCGCGTGCCGGATGACAGCACCCCGCGCGAAACCATTTCCGACTACTGGCGCGACCGCTACAGCGCCGAGCCCTATTACGACGCCAGCCTGCTGTTCGATGACTACGAGCCCGCCTACCAGGTCGGCCATGCGGCGCGCTTCCACGAGACCCGCGCCGACCAGGTGATCCGCGCCTACGAAGAAGTGGAGCGTGAGCTGGAATCGCGCTGGGCCAGCGATCGTGGCCGCAGCCGCCTGGAGTGGGAACAGGCCCGCGCGGCAGTGCGCCGTGGCTGGGATGAGGCGAACACGGTGGACCCGCGCCTGGGGCGCCTGGGCTGAACCACCGCGCCGTTGTAGAGCCGAGCCCATGCTCGGCTGCGTCTACCTTTGCGGCCTGAGCCGAGCGTGGGCTCGGCTCTACAATTCCAGCAGGAGCCGAGCATGGGCTCGGCTCTACAGACCAGCGGTCAGTCCTGTTCCGGCAGCGGCGGCATGGCCGGCTTGCGCGCCGGTTCACCGCCATTGGCGGCAATCAGGTCGCGGGTGTTCTTCTGCACCGCCACCGCACCAAACAGCGACAGCGCGAACGCCATCCCATAGAAGCCCTTCTCGCTCAGCGCCAGCGTCGCGTTCCACAGGCCGACCAGCAGCAACAGCAGCGAGGCCAGCAGGGCGAACCAGCACAGCGCGTAGTAGAGGCCACTGACCGGAATGTCTTCCACCCGGTCGCGCACGCTCTTCTGCAGCGACACCGCCGCGAACAGGCCGAACAGCAGCAGGGTCAGGTAGTAGCCCTTCTCGTTCAGGGCCATCTCGGCATTGAACAGGCCGATCAGGTAGGCCACCGCGCCCAGCAGCAGGGCCACCCAGGAGGCGGCGATGAACGCGGGCGAAGGCTTGGAGACGACGGTCGGATGCATTGCGGTTCCTTGGCGGGCAACGGGCACGCTTTGCCCGGATGGCCCACCGTAGTCGATCAGCCGCGCGCCGCACAGGGGGCAGCAGGACCTTTGGACCACGCCCCGTGCAACCGCAGTGGTGTACAACGGGGCTTGGCCATCCGCATCCCCACCCTGGAGATACCCATGACCCCTCTTTCACACCGTGCGCCCCTGTTGCTCGCCATGGGCCTGCTGCCCATCCTCGCCACCACCGCCTGCAGTGCCGCCGGTCCAGACACGACAACCGCCGCGCAGGCCGCGCCCGCCGCAGCCAGTGCCGACCAGCGCCCGTTCACCGCCACCGAGGTCAGCCGCTTCGACCAGCCGTGGGCGATGACCTTCCTGCCCGATGGCAGCCTGCTGGTCACCGAAAAGCGCGGCAAGCTGCAGCACCTGGACCTGGCCAGCGGCCAGAAGCATGAGATCACCGGCGTGCCGAAGGTCGCCTACGGCGGCCAGGGCGGCTTCGGCGATGTCATCCTGCACCCCGATTTCGCCCGCAACAACGTGGTGTATGTCAGCTACGCCGAAGAAGGCACGCTCGATACCCGCGGCGCCGCCGTGGCGCGTGCCACCCTGGCGCTGAACGCCGATGGCGGCGGTGCGCTGAAGGATCTGAAGGTGATCTGGCGGCAGACGCCCAAGGTGAGCGGCCAGGGCCATTACGGCCACCGCCTCGCCTTCGGCCCGGACGGCAAGCTGTGGATCAGCTCCAGCGAGCGGCAGAAGTTCGATCCGGCCCAGGACATGAGCGGCAACCTCGGCAAGATCATCCGCCTCAATGACGATGGCAGCGTGCCGGCGGACAATCCGTTCGCCTCGCAGGGCGGCGTCGCCGCCCAGGTCTGGTCGCTGGGCCACCGCAACGTGCTGGGTATCGCCTTCGACGCCAACGGCAAGCTGTGGGCGCAGGAAATGGGCCCGGCCGGCGGCGACGAACTGAACCTGATCCAGCGCGGCGCCAACTATGGCTACCCGATCGTCTCCAACGGCGACCACTACGATGGCCGCCCGATTCCCGACCACGACACCCGTCCGGAATTCGCCGCACCGAAGGTCACCTGGAACCCGGTGATCTCGCCGGCCGGCCTGATGTTCTACAGCGGCACCCTGTTCCCGCAGTGGAAGGGCAGCGCCTTCATCGGCGGCCTGTCGTCCACCTCGCTGGTGCGGGTGACCTTCGATGGCGAGAACGCGCGCGAAGCCGAGCGCTTCAACATGGGCGAGCGCATCCGCGAAGTGGAACAGGGCCCCGATGGCGCGCTGTGGCTGCTGGAAGACGGCAGCAAGGCACGCCTGCTGAAGCTCACCCCGAAGGCCTGACGCCGGTAGTGCCGGCCGCTGGCCGGCATTGCGTTGATGAAACGGCCCCGCATCATGCGGGGCCGTTCGCGTTTACTGGATGGTGCCGACCTTCACCTCGGTGCGGGCGCAGGCCTTGTCCAGGCACTCCCCGGTCAGCCAGACCTGGCCATCGCCGATCATCACGCCCTGCTGGTTGACGAAGACCTTGCTGAACTCCTGCCCGGACATCGCCTTGACCACCGCCGGGGTGATGATCTTTTCGTAGTTGCGCTGGAACTCGCCCGGGCCGGTGATCTTCCTGCCACCGGCGATGTTCAGCGGGAAGCGCACTTCCTCCACCACGGCGGCACGGTCACCGCCGACCACGGCGGTCTTGAATGCGTTGAACACCTTCTCGTACTGCGCGGCATCGCCCAGCACGCTGTCGATGCGCGCGCGCGCATCGCCTTCATCGGCGGCGGCGGGTGCAGGGGTCTCGCTGGCGTGTTCGGCAGCCGCCTGCGGCGCTGCAGCCGGGTCAGGCGTGGTGCTCGCCGCGGCTTCGGCCGGCGTGGAGCCGGTCATCGGCGGCGGTGCATCCGCCGCGGGCTCGGCCGGCGGTGCCGGCTGCGAACAGGCGGCCAGCAGCAGGGCCGGAATCAGGAAGGCGATCTTGCGCATGCGCGGGCTCCATCGAATGAATGCCCCGATGGTAGCGCCGGGCCATGCCCGGCGTGTTTGCCATGGGTGAGGACGCCGGGCATGGCCCGGCGCCTCACTGCCAGTAGATCCACGCCATGCGTGGATGCTCCACCGGTGGTTCCGGCCGGTGCGGTCAGGCCTTCAGCAGCTCGAACTGCACCGCTTCGCCAGCGGCCGACGAGGCGCACACCCACACGTCGAACTGGCCCGGCTCGGCACGCAGCACGCCGTCGCGGCCGGTGAATGCCAGCTGCTCGCGGGTCAGAGTGAAGCTCACATCGGTCGACTCGCCCGGCTGCAGGGCAACCTTGCGGAAGTCCTTCAGCTCGCGCACCGGCCGCACGCGGCTGGCCACGCGATCGTGGATGTACAGCTGCACCACTTCCTCACCGGCCACGGCGCTGGTGTTGGTCAGCGTGGTGGTCACAGTCAGGGTGTCGTCCCAGCCCAGCTGGGCCGCGCTCAGCTGCGGCACGCCGTAGGCGAAGGTCGCATAGCCGATGCCGTGGCCGAACGGGTACAGCGGCTCGTTCGGAATCTCACGCCAGCGCGCCTTGAACTCCGACATGGTCGGCAGTTCCGGGCGGCCGGTACGCGGGTGGTTGTAGAAGTACGGCTGCTGGCCGGACACCTGCGGGAAGCTGACCGGCAGGCGGCCGGACGGGCTGTAATCGCCGAACAGCACATCGGCCACGGCATGGCCGGTCTGCGTGCCCAGGTACCAGGTGACTGCCACGGCGTGGGCATTGCGCACCGCGCCCTGCAGGGCCAGCGCGCGACCGTTGCGCAGCAGCACCACCAGCGGCTTGCCGGTCATCGCCACGGCCTCGGCCAGCGCCTGCTGTGCCGGCGGCAGGGTGATCTCCACGCGCGACTGCGCTTCACCGCTGTAACGCTGCGGTTCGCCCAGTGCCAGCACCACCACGTCGGCGCGCAGTGCAGCGGCCACGGCCGCTTCGGTGCCACCCGGAATCGCCGCTTCCAGCTCGCTGCCCGGCACGACTTCCAGCAGCGCTTCATCGCCGATGGCGGCGCGCACGCCGGTTTCCAGGTCCACGTAGCGCTGCTTGTCGCCGAACAGGGTCCAGCAGCCTTCGATGTTCTCGCGGTCCTGCACGAACGGGCCGATCAGGGCGATCTTCTGCCCGGTCTTCTGCAGCGGCAGCACGTTGTCGCGGTTGTTCAGCAGCACGATCGAGCGGCGCGCGGCATCGCGCGACAGCTCGTCATGGGCGGCGATGTGCGAGGTATCCGCTTCGCGCGCCGGGTCCAGCGAACGGTACGGATCATCGAACAGGCCGATGGTTTCCTTCAGCCACAGGATGCGGCGCACGCCTTCATCCAGCACGGCCATCGGCACGTCGCCGCTCTCGACCAGGCCCGGCAGGTGTTCGGCGTAGAAGCCGCTCTGCATGCTCAGGTCCAGGCCGGCGGTGAAGGCCTTGGCGGTGGCGTCGCGGTCGTCGGCGGCATAGCCGTGCGCGACCAGCTCCATGTCGGCGGTGTAATCGGAAATCACCACGCCCGGGAACTTCCACTCACCGCGCAGGATGTCGGTCAGCAGTTCGGCGTTGGCGCTGGCCGGCACGCCGTTGATGTCGTTGAACGAGGACATCACGGTGATCGCGCCAGCGTCGAACGCGGCCTTGAACGGCGGCAGGTGCACGTCGCGCAGGGTCTGCGGCGAGATGTCCACCATGTTGTATTCCATGCCGGCCATCACTGCGCCGTAGGCGGCGAAGTGCTTGGGCGTGGCCAGCAGCGAATCGGCCGCGCGCAGGTCGCCGCCCTGGAAACCGCGCACGCGGGCAGCGGCAAAGGCGCAGCCCAGCACCACGTCCTCACCGGCACCTTCGGCGCCACGGCCCCAGCGCTGGTCGCGGGCGATGTCCACCGCCGGTGCGTAGGTCCAGTGCAGGCCGGCGGCGGTCGCCTCGACGGCGGTGGCACGGGCGGTGCGCTCGGCCAGGTCCGGCTCGAAGCTGGCCGCTTCGCCCAGCGGGATCGGGAACACGGTACGCATGCCGTGGATGACGTCGGCGGCCAGGATGACCGGGATGCCCAGGCGGCTTTCCTCGGTGGCGACCTGCTGGATGCGGCGGCCCAGCTCGGCGCCCACGCCGTTGAACAGCGAGCCGACCTTGCCTTCGCGCACCTGCTGCAGCACCTGGTCGGCGTTGCGCACGTTGGCTTCCGGGTTCACGTCCGGGGCAAACGGGCGGACCATGTCCGCGAAGACACCCAGCTGGCCGACCTTTTCCTCGACGGTCATCTGGGCAATGAGGGATTCGATGCGATCGGAGGCCACCAGCTGTCCTTATGAAAACGTTTACAAGCCCGGCATTCTAGCGTTCCCGGGCCATTTGGCGAGAGGTTTCGTCATTCAGTTTCGTGCGCCCGCCCACAGTCTGGGCGGCCCATACGGGGGCGGACGCGAGGGTGGAGCTTACTCCGACCCGGCCAGTGAGCGCTGCCCCGCCATCAACATGGCGTCGCTGGAGGCTTGGAACACCCGCAGGCCAAAGGCCGGAAGGATCGCCAGCAGGTGGTCGAAAATGTCCGACTGCACCCCTTCATAGACCGCCCAGGTGGTGCTGCGGGTGAAGCAGTAGACCTCCAGCGGCAGGCCCTCGGTGGTGGGCTGCATCTGCCGCACCAGCAGGGTCATGTCGGTATGGACGCCGGGGTGGCTGCGCAGATAGCGCTCCACGTAGGCGCGGAAGGTGCCCAGGTTGGTCACCCGGCGGCTGTTCACCTCGGCCACGCCCTGCTCGCGCAGGCGCCCGTTCCACTGCTCCAGCTCCTGCGCCTTGTCGCGCAGGTAATCGCCCAGCAGCGCGAACTGGCCCAGGCGCTGCAGCTCGTCCGTGCCCAGGAAGCCGACGCTGTGCTGGTCCAGGTACAGCGCGCGCTTGATCCGGCGGCCGCCGGCCTCCTGCATGCCGCGCCAGTTCTTGAACGACTCGGTCACCAGCTTCTTGGTCGGGATGGTGGTGATGGTCTTGTCGAAGTTCTGCACGGTGATGGTGTGCAGGGCGATGTCGATGACATCACCGTCGGCGTTCTGGCTGGGCATCTCGATCCAGTCGCCCAGGCGCACGCGGCCATCGCCACTGATCTGCACGCTGGCCACCAGCGACAGGATGGTGTCCTGGAAGATCAGCATCAGCACCGCGGTGGCGGCGCCCAGGCCGGTTACCAGCGGGCCGATCTTCACCCCCAGCAGGGTGGCGACGATGGACAGGCCGGCGGCCACGAACACCACGATCTTGACCACCTGCAGGTAGCCCTTGATCGGCTTGTTGCGCGCATCGGGCTTGCGCTCGTACAGGCTGTTGGCCGCATCCAGCGCGTGCGAGAACGCCAGCGACACGGTCAGCACCGCCCACACGATGCACAGCTTGATGATGACGTTGACCAGGCCGGGCGGCAGGTCGGGGATGAGGACGATGCCCGAGGCGATCACCTGGCTGGGCACGACGTTGGAGAGCCGCGCGATCACCCGCATCAGGTGGCTGCCGCGCCCGGATTCCGCGCCGGGCAGGCGCTGCAGCAAGCGCCGCAGGCCGCGCACCAGGATGCGCTTGGTCACCCAGTTGGCCAGGCCGGCGGCGACCAGCAGCGCCGTGATCATCAACGCCAGGTAGGCGCCGGGATAGGGTTCCAGTGTCATCTGCAGCTGTTCCAGCCACTGTACCGCCACCACCGCATCCACCATCGGTTGTCTCCTTGTTTGTTTTTTTGAGGTTGAGGTTGCCGGCCAGCGGCCGGCACGACCGGTCAGTCGCGCGAGCGCTCAATGATCACGCCCACCGCGCGCGCGCCGCGCACCGCACCGGGCTTACTCAGCTTCAGGCGCAGCCACTTCACGTCGAACTCGTCCAGCACGATCTGCGCGCAGCGCTCGGCCAGGGTCTCGACCAGGCCGAATTCCGATTCGCGCACGAACTGCTCCAGGCGCTTGCTCACCGCCTTGTAGTTCAGGGTGTGGGCGATGTCATCGGACGCGGCCGGACGGCGGTTGTCGAAGCCCATTTCCAGGTCGAACACCAGGTCCTGCCGGATCCGCCGTTCCCAGTCGTAGATGCCGATCAGGGCGTCGATCGTCAGCCCTTCGATGAAAACCTTGTCCATTGCGGTTACCAGCCGGAAAACAGGCGGCCATGGTAACGGCACGGCGGTGAGCCTGCCCGGAACGGGCGGCGGCGTGGCTGGGATGTGGCAGGGGCGAGAAAGACAAAGGGCCCTGCTAGCGGGGCCCTTTGGTACCTCTCAACGTCCTCGGGGGGAGCTGGTAACCAGCCGCGAGTCCCGAAGCACACGCTGGCGAAGATATCCCATCGCTCCTGCTCGCTGCGAGAGGCGATTGCGGCAATTGCTGATGACGGAAAAAACAAAGGGCCCCGCTAGCAGGGCCCTCTGGTACTACCGTTTGTCCCCGGGGGGAGCTGTTGAACAGCCGCGAGTCCCGGTGGCGCAGTATTTGGAACTGAAGCAGGTCAGGCCAGCTGATCAAGAGGCGATTACGACTACGCCCGAGCCTCAAAAGACAAAGGGCCCTGCTAGCGGGGCCCTTTGGTACCTCTCAACGTCCCCAGGGGAAGCTGGAATCCAGCCGCGAGTCCCGGAGCACACGCCGCAAGGTTAGGAGCGCCTCCCAGACCCGTCAATTGGCAAATGCGTCACGGCAGACGACCGGGTGGAAAACCGAGCCGATCCACGAAAAAAGACTGACATTCATGATGCCGTTTTCTGATGTTCCTGCCTCGATCCCAAGGTCAAGCTGAAACCACGTTCCCTGGGAGTGAGTTGATGAAGGAAAGCAGGATCCTGCAGGCAGCGCTATCACGACAAAGATGGTCGACCTACGAGCGCATCGCTGCTCGTTGCGTAGCCGATCCGGCCACGCTCTATGCCTGGAACATGCAGATGTGTGCTGCTCTCCTGCCACCGTTGCACATCTGCGAGGTCGTGATCCGCAATGCAGCCGCTACGGCTCTGGTGCATCGTTATGGTCGATGCTGGCCCTGGCATCCAGCGCTGCTGCGCAGCCTTCCTGCCGAAGGCGCGCTTGCCTCGCTATGCGATGTCCGCGGCAGCGCCGGAGCTCCGACGGACGTACCGGAGGTCATCGCCAAACTGCGATTCGGCTTCTGGCAACAGTTGTTCGCTCGACGGTTCGAGCATTCGATCTGGGCCGGGACCATGAGCCTGGCGCTGCCACACGCACCCTCGGCGCCGCTGTCCGTCCTGCGTCGGTCCATCCATGCCGACCTCGACCGCATCCGCCACCTGCGCAACCGCATCGCCCACCACGAACCCATCCTCGAGCGCGACATCGGTGCCGATCTGGCCGCGATCGGGCGGCTGATCCATGCGCGCTGCCCGCATACCCTGGGGTGGCTGCAGCGCCATGAACGGGCGACGACGGTGCTGGCGGCATCGCCGTTGGCGGGGCGCCCGTGATGCGTCCGCCGGGCGCGGCCCGGCGCTACCGGTTCAGACCGCCGGCAGGGTCGCCATGTCCCAGCGCGGGGTGACTTCCACCTTCGGCGGGTTGTACTGGCCGGCCTGCAGGCGCAACGCGCCAGCGAAGGCGATCATGGCGCCGTTGTCGGTGCACAGCGCCGGGCGCGGGAAGCAGGCTCGGCCGCCCAGGCGTTCGGCCATCTGCTGCAGGCGTGCGCGCAGGCGCTTGTTCGCGCCGACGCCGCCCGCCACCACGATCACGTTGGTGCCCGCCGCTTCCAGCGCGCGCTCGCACTTGATGGACAGGGTCTCCACCACCGCATCCTCAAAGCCACGGGCGATGTCGGCGCGGGTCTGTTCGCTCTGGTCGCTGTCGCGCCAGGCCATCAGGACCTGGGTCTTCAGGCCGGAGAAGCTGAAATCCAGCCCAGGGCGGTCGGTCATCGGCCGCGCGAAGCGGTAGGCGCCCGGCGTGCCCTGCTCGGCCAGCCTGGCCAGCTGCGGGCCGCCCGGGTAAGGCAGGCCCATCAGCTTGGCGGTCTTGTCGAAGGCCTCGCCGGCCGCATCGTCCAGGGTTTCGCCCAGCAGGCGGTACTGGCCGATGGCATCCACCGCCACCAGCTGGGTGTGGCCGCCCGATACCAGCAGGGCCACGAACGGGGCTTCCGGCGGATCGTCTTCCATCAGCGGCGCCAGCAGGTGGCCTTCCATATGGTGTACGCCCACTGCCGGTACCTCCAGCGCCCAGGCCAGCGAACGGGCCACGCCCGCGCCGACCAGCAGGGCGCCGACCAGGCCGGGGCCAGCCGTATAAGCCACGCCGTCGATGTCGCCCACGCCCAGGCCCGCCTCGGCCAGGGTCTGGCGCACCAGCGGCAGCAGCTTGCGGACGTGGTCGCGGCTGGCCAGCTCGGGCACCACACCGCCGTACTCGGCGTGCAGCGCGATCTGGCTATAGACCGCATGGGCGCGCAGGGCCGCGCTGCCGGCCAGGTCGGTGTCATACACCGCCACGCCGGTCTCATCACAGGAAGATTCGATGCCAAGGACTCGCATGCCTGCTATTATGACGCCCCTGCCGCCCCCTCGGGGGACGTGCAGATCTCACTGCTTTCGAACCCCGGCCCGCATTCAGGGTTGGACGCTTGCAGTTTGTTGATTCGCCGCTATAATGTGCGGCTCGCCGGGCGTGACCCGGTTCTACTGTGTCCCGGAGATTCCATGCCCAGCGTCAAAGTCCGCGAGAACGAGCCCTTCGAGTTTGCTCTTCGCCGCTTCAAGCGCACTTGCGAAAAGGCCGGTGTGCTGGCCGAAACCCGCAAGCGCGAGTTCTACGAAAAGCCGACCCAGGAGCGCAAGCGCAAGGCCGCCGCTGCTGTGAAGCGTCAGCTGCGCCGCTCGTCGCGCGACGTCACCAAGCGTCAGCGCCTGTACTGATCGGACGCATCTTCATTGCGACGGGCTTGCCTGTCGCAGTGGAGCCGAAGCCGGCACGCGCAAGCGTCGCCGGCTTTTTGCGTTTCCGGGTTCGGGCATCCGCCCCCTGCCCCACCACCACCACGAGGTTCCTCATGAGCATGAAGCAGCAGCTCACCGACGACATGAAGGCCGCCATGAAGGCGGGCGAGAAGCACAAGCTGGGCGTGATCCGCCTGATCAACGCCGCCATCAAGCAGAAGGAAGTGGACGAGCGTGTCGAGCTGGATGACACCGCCGTCATCGCCGTGCTGGACAAGATGGTCAAGCAGCGCAAGGACTCGGTCACCCAGTTCGTGGCTGCCAGCCGTGAAGACCTGGCCGAGATCGAGCGCGCCGAGATCGTGGTGATCGAAGCCTACCTGCCGGCCAAGATGGGCGAGGCCGAGATCGTGGCCGCCATCCAGGCCGCCATTGCCGAGACCGGTGCCACCGGCGCGGCCGACATGGGCAAGCTGATGGGCGCACTGAAGCCCAAGCTGGCCGGCCAGGCCGACATGGGCCTGGTGTCCAAGCTGGTCAAGCAGCAGCTGTCGTAATCCAGCGTTTCATCCGGTAGCGCCGGGCCATGCCCGGCGTTTCCCAAGGTCGCCGGGCATGGCCCGGCGCTACCTGTGTCTGTCTGCTTCACCACGCCTTCGACCCCCGGCTGTTACAACAGCCGCATGGTTGAACCCGCGTCCCCTGTCCCCGTGAATCTACGCAAATACGTCCAGCGCCTGCAGGACAGCTTTCCCATGGCCGTCGGCAAGCGCTTCGTCGAGATCGACGTGCTCACCCAGGCCGCCTCGGTCTCCTTCTACGCCCTGCTCTCGATGGCACCCCTGCTGGTGCTGCTGCTGTGGCTGACCGCCTCGCTGTATCCCCCCGCGCAGCAGGCCCTGGTCGAACAGATCAGCGCCGCCGCCGGCAGCAGTGCGGCCACCGTGGCCGAAACCGTATTGAAGAACGCCGATAACCAGCCCGACGTCGGCTCGCTGGCCGGGCTGTGGAGCACCCTGCTGCTGTTCATCGGCGCCACCGCCGTCTTCGCCCAGCTGCAGAACGCACTGAACCTGATCTTCCGCACCAGCGGCGAGCGGCTCGAAGGCATCAAGGCCTGGCTGCGCAAGCGCGTGTTCTCCTTCGGCGTGGTGCTGGCACTGGGCTTCCTGCTGATCCTGTCGATGACCGCCACCACCATGCTGCAGGTGGCCTTCGCCCAGTTGCCGTCGATCCTGCCGGCCATCGGCTATCTCACCAGCCTGCTGCTGTATGCGGTCGGCTTCGCTTTCATGTACCACTACCTGCCGGACCGACGCGTGGCCTGGCGCCAGGCCTTCATCGGCGGCGTCATCACCTCGGCGCTGTTCGCGCTGGGCCGCTATGGCATCGGCGTCTACATCGCTACCGTCGCCCCCGGCAGCGCATACGGCTCGATGGGCGCGCTGGTCATCTCGCTGGTCTGGATCTACTACGCCACCGTGGTGTTCTTCGTCGGCGCACTGATGACCGCGGTGATCGACGAGCGCCTGCGCGCACGTACCCACCTGGCCGCTGCCGGCATCGATCCGGCCAACGCCGGCCCACTGCCCGGCAGGGAGTAAACTACGCGGATTGATCGTCCGCCTCGCGTGGCCCCTGGCCGCGCCCCTGCCCTGTTGCCCATGGCCCGTATCCCCGACGCATTCATCGACGACCTGCTGGCCCGCTCCGACATCGTCGAGGTGGTGGGCAGCCGCGTGCCGTTGAAGCGCCAGGGCAAGGAATACGCGGCGCGCTGCCCGTTCCATGACGAGCGCTCGGCCTCGTTCACCGTCTCGCCCACCAAGCAGTTCTATCACTGCTTCGGCTGCGGCGCGCACGGCACCGCCATCAGTTTCCTGATGAACTACGACCGCCTCGAATTCCTCGATGCGGTGGATGAACTGGCCAAGCGCGCCGGCATGGAAGTGCCGCGCAGCGAGAACCCGCGCAACGCCCAGCAGCAGGACGACAGCCGCGAGCTGTACTCCGCGCTGGATGCGGCCACGAAGTTCTTCCAGAAGAACCTCGAAGGCAGCGAAAAGGCCCGTACCTACCTGGACGGCCGCGGGGTGGACGAGGAAAACCGCGCGCGCTTCCAGATCGGCTACGCGCCGGACGGTTACAGCGGTCTGCGCGATGCGCTGGGCAAGGACGAGCGGCGGATGAAGCTGCTCGACCGCGCCGGCCTGTTTTCCAAGAACGACCGCGGCCATGTCTACGACAAGTTCCGCGACCGGGTGATGTTCCCGATCTTCGACCGCCGTGGCCGTGTCATCGCCTTCGGCGGCCGCGTGTTCGAGAAGGACGACGGCCCCAAGTACCTCAACTCGCCGGAAACCGCGCTGTTCCACAAGGGCCGCGAGCTGTACGGCCTGTGGCAGGTGCGCCAGGCCAACCAGAAGATCGAGCGGTTGATCGTGGTCGAGGGCTACATGGACGTGGTCTCGCTGTTCCAGTTCGGGGTCACCCAGGCGGTGGCAACGCTGGGCACGGCCACCACGCCGGACCATGCCGAGCTGCTGTTCCGCAACGCACCGGACGTGTTCTTCTGCTTCGACGGCGACGCCGCCGGCCGCCGTGCCGGCTGGAAGGCGCTGGAATCGGTGCTGCCGCGCATGAAGGATGGCCGCCAGGCGTTCTTCCTGTTCCTGCCCGATGGCGAAGACCCCGACACCATCGTGCGCAAGGAAGGCGCCGAGGTCTTCAACGAGCGCCTGAAGCAGGCCACGCCGCTGTCGCAGTTCTTCTTCGACGAACTGACCCGCGAGATCAACCTGGGCACGCTGGACGGCAAGGCGCGCCTGGCCGAGCGGGCCAAGCCGATGCTGGCGCAGATTCCTGATGGCGCCTTCGGCGACCTGATGAAGCAGCAGCTGGCGCAGCTGACCGGCCTGGGCGGTGGCAACGCCGCCGCCGCGCGCGCACCGATGCCACAGCGCGCGCCGACGCGACAGATCCAGCCCATCGCCAAGCGCAGCCTCGTGCGCGGCGCGATCGCCGTGCTGCTGCAGCAGCCGTCGCTGGCGATGAGCCTGGGCGGCAAGCACCACTTCCAGGGCCTGCGCCTGCCCGGCGTGGAGCTGCTGCTGGAACTGCTGGGCCTGGTCGAACAGCGCCCGGACATCAGCACCGGCGCCCTGCTGGAGCATTTCGACGGCCGCGAAGAACAGGCCTCGCTGCACACGCTGGCCGCGCAGACCATGCCCGGCGACGAGGCGATGTGGACCCAGGAACTGCATGACGCGGTGGCCCAGCTGGAGAAACAACTGCTGGTGCAACGCCTGGACGAGCTGTTGGCAAAGCAGCGCCAGCAGGGCCTGGACGATACTGACAAGTACGAACTGCGCGAACTGCTGAAGGCCCGCGCCACCCTGCGCCTGTAGCGGCAGCCCCACACACGGAGAGAGCATGCTGCTGCGCCTGACCTGCCTGCTGTTGCTGTCACTCTGCACGACCCTGCCCGCCTGGGCCGGGGACACGCCGCTCAATGAAGTCCGCCCCGGCCTGTATGCCGGCGGCCAGCCCAGTGCCGCGCAGCTGCAGGCGCTGGCCGCGCAGGGCGTGCGCACCGTCATCGACCTGCGCCAACCCGGCGAGGACCGTGGTTTCGACGGAACCGCCCAGGCCGAAGCGCTGGGCCTGCGCTACGTGCGCATCCCGGTGGCCGGCGCCGAGGCCCTGGATGCGGCCAACGTGCGCGCGGTGCACCAGGCACTGCAGCAGAGCCAGGGCCCGGTGCTGCTGCACTGCGCGTCGGGCAACCGTGCCGGCGCCGTGCTCGGCCTGGTCAACGCCCGCTACGAGCACGCCAGCCCCGAGCAGGCCCTGCAGCTGGGCCAGCGCGCTGGCCTGACCTCACTGGAAGCGGCCACCCGGCAACGCCTGGCCGCACCCGTTTCCCATCCCTGACCCCCTGTAACAAGGAGCCTGCCCACCATGACCCGCTGGTGGTCGCGCCTGCGACCGGACAATTTCACTCTCGCCCTGCTGTGCACCGTCGGCCTGGCCTCGCTGCTGCCAATGAAGGGCGCCGCCGCCATCGTGCTGGACGATGTCACCACCGTCGCCATCGCCGCGCTGTTCTTCCTGCATGGCGCGCGCCTGCCGCGCGAGTCGATCATCGGCGGCATGCTGCACTGGCGGCTGCACCTGACCATCCTGGCGTGCACCTTCATCCTGTTCCCGCTGCTGGGCCTGCTGTTCAAGCCGCTGTCGGGCTGGATGCTGACGCCTGAGCTGTACCTGGGCGTGCTGTTCCTGTGCACTCTGCCCTCCACCGTGCAGTCGTCCATCGCCTTCACCTCGATGGCGCGCGGCAACGTGCCGGCGGCGGTGTGCAGCGCCTCGCTGTCGAGCATCCTCGGCGTGTTCCTCACGCCCCTGCTGCTGACCGCACTGGCCGGTACCTCCGGCGGCGTGCACGACCCGCTGCATGCCATCGGCGGCATCATGCTGCAGCTGCTGGTGCCGTTCGTGGCCGGCCACCTGCTGCGGCCGTGGATTGCCGGCTGGGTGGAAAAGCAGCGTGCACTGCTGCGCTATACCGACCAGGCCACCATCCTGCTGGTGGTGTACTCGGCCTTTGGTGAAGCCGTGACCGAGGGGCTGTGGAGCAAGACGCCGCTGCTGTCCCTGTTCGCCGTGGCCGTGGTGGCCGCCGTGCTGCTGGGCATCGCGATGCCGCTCATCACCTTCCTGGCCCGCCGGCTGCACTTCAACCGCGAGGACGAGATCGCCATCGTGTTCTGCGGCTCGAAGAAGAGCCTGGCCACCGGCGTGCCGATCGCCAAGGTGCTGTTCGCCGGTGGCAGCCTGGGCGCCATCGTGCTGCCGGTGATGATCTACCACCAGATCCAGCTGATCGTCTGCGGCGTGATCGCGCAGCGGTATGCGAAGCGCGCGCCCTGATTGGGCGCGCGGGTTGTTGTAGGGAACCCTATCCACGCGTGGCGTGGATCGACTGACACCATCCACGCGTGGCGTGGATCTACTGACCGCGGATGGCGTTACCCCGCAGTAGATCCACGCCATGCGTGGATGGGTTGCCTGGCGTTACGGGTCCACGAGCGTGCCGACGCTCAGTTCCGGCATCCAGACCCACAGGTCGTATTGGCGTCCTGCATGGGTATCGACCCGTGGGCCGCTCGCCACCTGTTCGGGAAGTGACCGCGCCACGCAAGTGTCCGCGCATGCCCACGCCTGGCCACGCAACGCGCCCAATCGCACACTGTAGACATCCAGATCGCGCAGCAGCGATGCCATCGGCTGTGTCTGCATTTCCGGCGGCGCACCTGCCGGCCGCTGCAGCATGGCGTGCGCATTGCCGGTCAGCACGACCATGCGTGCACCATCCGGCAGGCGCCGGTACAACCGCCGCAGCTCGGCCGCCATGCGGTCATCGCGTGTCTGGTTGTTGCCATCACTGCTGTTGACGTCATAGCCGACCACGTCAATCACGCGGCCCTGTGCTTTCAGCGCGCGCAGGTTCTCAATCAACGCCAGCATGTCGCGGCTGCGACGGCCATCGTGCTGGTCATCGGGCACGGTCCAGAACGCGCGGCCGTGCAGGCGCTGGCGTGCCGCGGCCCCGCCATCGGAAGCCAGGTAATCGCGCAGCGTGGGGTTTTCGGCACGCTTCAGTTCCAGCGCCAAGAATACCGGCGTGCCATCGCGGCTGTAATCGTCCACCAGCTGCCGCACCAGCAGTGGCGTCTCGCGTGTGCCGTGGAATTCACCCAGCACCAGCATGCGGTGGTCGGCGGTGTGCTGGCGGATCTGCGAGGCAGTGTCATCGGCATGCGCGGTCACGGCCATGCCCAGCGCCAGCATCAGAGCGGTGGTCCAACGGAAGATCGAATGCATCCCTGCTGCTTCCTTTCCCTGGGGTCAGGAACAGCAATGGCGGCGCCACGAGCGCGGTTCAAGGTGATCCACGCCATGCGTGGATGTTCCGACCCTCAGCCGAGCATGGGCTTGTATGTTCCCCCCGGCTCCTACGAGGTATGTAGGAGCCAGGGTGGAGGGACCGTCAAGCATGGATCTGCGGATAGCCGCCGACAGACGAGCCGAGCGATCCCCATCCCGCACACGAACGTCGATAAAGGAT
>NZ_JBYSZR010000036.1:35334-48819 GCF_058787375.1 Stenotrophomonas sp. FW305-3-2-15-E-LB1 | reverse complement strand
CACTGTGGGTTTGCGGGGTGTGAGCCGCATGGATGCGGCGACCAAGCCCCCATGGATGGGTTTACGGCGTCCCCGCACACCCACAGTGCCCCGCCATCCCACGGAATGCCGCTCTGGCTTTTGCAGTTGACGTTGCATTAAGCAGGTGCAGGGCGCAGCCCTGCCGAACCCCACCCCTTTCATGAAAGATGTTTCATCCACGGCACAGCTTTGTTTTAACTGCCAGCGCCGATACTTTCCGGCCTGCGCTGCCCACGGTGGGCACACGCACTGCTGGAGAGCTGCATGCTCGGCTTGGTCAGGACCGCGCTCAACAAGCCTTACACCTTCGTGGTGATGGCCATTTTCATCTGCATCGTCGGTCCGCTCAGCGCCCTGCGTACGCCCACCGACGTGTTCCCCGACATCGGCATCCCCGTCATCGCCGTCGTCTGGCAGTACACCGGCCTGTCCCCCGATGCCATGTCCGGCCGCGTCATCTCGCCCTACGAGCGCGCGCTCAGCACCACTGTCAACGACATCGAACACATCGAATCGCAGTCGCTGGCCGGCATGGGCGTGGTCAAGGTGTTCTTCCAGCCCGGCGTGGACATCCGTACCGCCAACGCGCAGATCACCGCCATCTCGCAGACCATCGTCAAGCAGATGCCGGCCGGCATGACCCCGCCGCTGATCCTCAACTACAGCGCTTCCACCGTGCCGGTGCTGCAGATGGCGTTCTCCAGCCCGACCTTGGGCGAATCGCAGATCCGCGACCTGGCGCAGAACACCGTGCGCCCACCGCTCACCTCCATTCCCGGCCTGGCCATCCCCGCACCCTACGGCGGCAAGCAACGGCAGATCACCCTCGACCTCGATCCGCAGGCGCTGGCCGCCAAGGGCCTGTCCGCGCAGGACGTCGGCAACGCGCTGGCCGCGCAGAACCAGATCACCCCGGTGGGCACGGCCAAGCTCGGCGGCAACGAGTTCACCGTGCTGCTCAACAACAGCCCCAGCGACATCGAAGCGCTCAACGATCTGCCGATCCGCACGGTCAATGGCGCGGTGGTCACCATCGGCCAGGTCGCCCACGTGCGCGATGGCTCGCCGCCACAGACCAACATCGTGCGCGTCAACGGCGGCCACTCGGTGCTGATGGCCGCGCTGAAGAATGGCGATGCCTCCACGCTCACCCTGGTCAGCCGCATCCGCGCCATGCTGCCGCAGATCGGCGAAACCCTGCCGCCATCGCTGAAGATCTCGCTGCTCGGCGATGCGTCCACCTTCGTGCGTGAATCGATCAGCAGCGTCGCCCGCGAAGGCATCATCGCCGCGCTGCTGACCAGCGTGATGATCCTGGTCTTCCTCGGCAGCTGGCGCTCGACGGTGATCATTGCAGCGTCGATTCCGCTGGCGGTGCTCTCGGCCATCGCGCTGCTGTCGGCGGCCGGGCAGACCCTCAACGTGATGACCCTGGGCGGCCTGGCGCTGGCCGTGGGCATCCTGGTGGACGATGCCACGGTGACCATCGAGAACGTCAACTGGCACCTGGAGCAGGGCAAGGGCGTGCGCGAGGCCATCCTCGATGGCGCCGCACAGATCGTCGGCCCCGCGTTCGTCTCGCTGCTGTGCATCTGCATCGTGTTCGTGCCGATGTTCCTGCTCGATGGCATCGCCGGCTACCTGTTCCGCCCGATGGCGCTGGCGGTCATCTTCGCCATGGGCAGTTCGTTCGTGCTGTCGCGCACGCTGGTGCCGACCATGGCGCTGTACCTGCTGCGCCCGCACCGGGTCGAGCATGGCGTGGGCCACCATCCCGAAGATGCCTTCCTCAACCATCACGAGGGCGATCATCCGCAGCACCGCCGTGCGCGCCTGGCCGCCACGCTGGTGCGCTGGCAGCAGCGTTTCGAAGCCGGTTTCTCGGCCGTGCGTGACCGCTACCACGCGCTGCTGGGCCTGGCCCTGGGCAACCGCCGGCCGTTCCTGATCGGCTTCATGGCCTGCGTGCTGGTGTCCTTCGCGCTGCTGCCGACCCTGGGCCAGGATTTCTTCCCGGCCACCGAGGCCAGTGCGCTGTCGCTGCATGTGCGCCTGCCGCTGGGCACCCGCATCGAGGAAACCGCTGCTGCCTTCGACCGCATTGAAGCGCGCATCCGCCAGGAAGTCCCGCCGGCCGAGATCGATGCCATCGTCGACAACCTGGGCCTGCCGATGACCGGCATCAACATGGCCTACAGCGCCAGCGGCACCATCGGCCCGCAGGACGGTGACATCCAGGTTTCGCTGAAGCCCGGACACGGTGATGCGGCCGGGTACGAGCGTCGCCTGCGCGAAGTGCTGCCCGCCGCCTTCCCGGGTACCAGCTTCGCCTTCCTGCCGGCCGATACCAGCAGCCAGATCCTCAACTTCGGGTCGCCGGCGCCGATGGACGTGCGCATTGCCGGGCCCAATGCGGCCGGCAACCGCGCCTATGCGCAGGAACTGATCCGCCGCCTGCGCCACGTGCCCGGCCTGGTCGATCTGCGCCTGCAGCAGCCCGATGGCTACCCGACCCTGAAGGTGGACGTGGACCGCCTGCGCGCCAACGGCCTGGGCATCACCGAGCGCGACGTCACCAACAGCATGGTCGCCTCGCTGGCCGGCAGTGGCCAGGTGGCGCCGACGTTCTGGCTGAGCCCGAAGAACGGCATCTCCTATGGCGTGGTGGCCGCCACCCCGCAGTACCGCATGGACAGCCTGGCCGCCTTGAGCGCGTTGCCGGTCACCGGCAGCAGCGGCGTGCCGCAGGTGCTGGGCGGCCTGGCCGAGATCCAGCGCGGGTCCAGTTCGGCGGTGGTGACCCACTACAACGTGCAGCCCACCCTGGACGTGTACGCCAGCGTGCAGGGGCGTGATCTGGGCGCGGTGGCCGCCGATGTGCAGACGGTCATCGATGGCATGGCCAGCCAGCGCCCGCGCGGCACCGAGGTCGGCCTGCACGGCCAGATCGATGCGCTGCATGTGGCCTTTACCGGCCTCGGCTACGGCCTGCTGGCCGCCATCGTGCTGATCTATCTGCTGATCGTCATCAACTTCCAGTCGTGGACCGATCCGTTCGTCATCATCACCGCGCTGCCCGCCGGCCTCGCCGGTGTGGTCTGGATGCTGTTCCTCACTCACACATCGTTGTCGGTGCCCGCGCTGACCGGGGCCATCCTGTGCATGGGCGTGGCCACGGCCAATTCGATCCTGGTGGTCAGTTTCTGCCGCGAGCGCCTGGCCGAACACGGCGATGCCGCCAAGGCCGCGCTGGAAGCCGGATTCACCCGTTTCCGACCGGTCTGCATGACCGCGCTGGCGATGATCCTGGGCATGCTGCCGACCGCACTGTCCACCGAGCAGAACGCGCCGCTGGGCCGCGCGGTCATCGGCGGCCTGCTGCTGGCGACCTGCGCCACCCTGTTGTTCGTGCCGGTGGTGTTTGCCCTGGCCCACTCGCGTAAGCCCCGCACCGTCCCCGCCGGAGAGCCCCTGCATGTCTGATGCTTCGCTGCCGCAGCGTTCGCTGCGCCGCCCCCTCATCCTGGGTGCCGCCATCGCGGTGGTCGTGGTTGCCGCCGGCCTGGGCCTGCGCGCGCAGCAGGCGCACGCCGTGGTGGAATGGACCGAGCGCCAGGCGGTGCCGACCGTGCAGGTCGTCACGGCCGGTGCACAGGCGGCGGCGGGCACGATGACCCTGCCGGCGCACCTGACCGCCTGGACCGAAGCGCCCATCCACGCGCGCGTCGGTGGCTACCTCAAATCGTGGACTGCCGACATCGGCCAGTCGGTCAAGGCGGGCCAGGTGCTGGCGGTGATCGACAGCCCGGAACTGGACCAGCAGATCGCCCAGGCCCATGCGCACCTGCTGCAGGCGCAGGCCGATGCCGCGCTGGCCAAGGTCAGTGCCGAGCGCTGGCAGGGCATGCTGGGCAGCCATTCGGTGTCGCGCCAGGAAGCCGATGAGAAGCAGGCCAATGCGCTGGCGGCGCAGGCCAGCGTGGAAGCGGCGCAGGCCGACTATGCGCGGCTGCAGGAGCTGGGGCGCTACCGCACGCTGCGCGCACCGTTCGATGGCACCGTGACCTCGCGGCAGACCGACGTCGGCCAGCTGATCCGCGCCGATGACAGCGGCCGCGAACTGTTCAACATTGCCGACACGCGCCGCCTGCGCCTGATGGTGCCGGTGCCGCAGAGCAGCGCGGGCAGCATCACGCCGGGGCTGCAGGCCAGCCTGCAGGTGCCGGGCCAGTCCGGCCGCCACTTCACCGCCACGCTGCAGGGTGACTCCAGTGCGATCGACCGCAGTTCGGGCACGCTGCTGGCGCAGTTCGTGGTCGACAATGCCGACGGCGCGCTGCTGCCGGGCAGCTACGCCGAAGTGACCCTGCCGCAGCAGGGCGGCGGCGATGGCGTGAGCGTGCCGTCCGAGGTGCTGATCTTCCGCGCCAAGGGCACCCAGGTGGCGGTGGTCGATGGCAAGGACATCGTCCACCTGCGCGACATCCATATCGCCAGCGACCTGGGCAGCACGCTGCGGGTGGACCGTGGGCTGAACGCGGGCGACCGGGTCATTCCCAATCCGCCGGATGCCCTGCGCGAAGGCGACCATGTGCGCGTGGTCGCCGGTGAGCAGGAGCCTGCACATGCGCGTGGTTGAACGTCGGCTGGTGCTGGTGCTGGGCGCGGTGCTGCTCGGCGGGTGTTCGCTCGCGCCGACTTACCAGGTGCCTGCCGTGGCGATGCCGGCCGGCTATGAAGGCAGTGGCACACCCGCGGCCGCCTCGCCGTTGCCGGCTGCGTGGTGGCAGGCCTTCCAGGATCCGCAGCTGGACCACCTGCAGCAGCAGCTGGTCGAGGCCAGCCCGACGCTGGCGCTGGCCGTGGCCCATTACGATGCCGCGCGTGCCGCAGCCGGTGAAGTGGCGTCGGCCCGCGCGCCGCAGGTCGGTTTCAGTGGTGGCCCGATGCGCCAGCGCCAGTCCGATGACAAGCCGCTGCGCAGTGCCACCCAGCCTGCGATCTACGACAGCAACAGCGCGGCGTTCTCGCTGTCCTTCGACCTGGACCTGTGGGGACGCCTGCGCAACGCCGCTGCTGCGGCAGGGGCGCGTGCCGAGGCCAGTGGCGATGACCTGGCGGCAGCGCGGCTGAGCCTGTCGCAGCAGCTGGCCGGGCTGTACCTGCAGCTGCGCGGCGCCGAGGCGCAGCAGGTGATCCTGCGCGACAGCATCGACGACTACCGGCAGGCGCTGGCCCTGACCGAAGACCGGTTCCGCGGCGAGATCGCCTCGGAACTGGACGTGGCCCGCGCGCGCCACCAGCTGGCCAGCGCACAGGCCGACCTGGACGGACTGGATGCACGCCACGCGCTGCTGCGCCATGCCATCGCCGAACTGGTGGGGGCCCCGGCCAGTGGCTTCGTGCTGGCCGATGGCAATCTGCCGGCGCTGCCGCAGGTTCCCGCGGACCTGCCCAGCAAGCTGTTGCAGCAGCGTCCGGACATCGCCGCAGCCGAGCGGCGGGTGTTTGCCGCCAACGCCGGCATCGGGGTGGCGCGTGCCGCCTGGTTCCCGCAGCTCAGCCTGACCGGGCTGCTGGGCGGGCAGACCTCGGGCGGCGCGTCGGTGCTGGACGTGGGCAACCGCTACTGGGCGCTGGGCCCGCTGGCGGCGCTGCCGGTGTTCGATGGCGGCCGCCGCAGGGCTGCGAAGGCGCAGGCCTACGCCGAGTTCGATGCGGCCTCGGCGCAGTACCGGGCCACGGTGCTGGCGGCGATCCGCCAGGTCGAGGACCAGCTGACCCTGCTGCGCCAGCTGGACGCGCAGCGCGGGCACGAGGACGACGCCGTGCAGGCCGCGCGGCGCGCAGAACAGATCGCACGCGACCGCTACGCCGGCGGCGCGGTGAGCTATCTGGATGTAGTGAGTGCGCAGACCGATGCGCGGCAGGCGCAGCTCGGCCTGCAGGACATCCAGAGCCGGCAGCTGCAGGCCAGCGCAGCGCTGATGGCAGCCCTCGGCGGCGGCTGGGCGCGCTGAGTCCGGCCACGGTCTCAACCTGTGAGAGGGCGGGGCGGAACAATCGCCCCATCGCCACCTCAGCAGGGAAGTGCCATGAGCCGTTGGAACACCCACATCGTCGGCGCCTACGCGCCCGCCAGCATCGGCTGGCTGCTGGCCCTGGCCGGCGGCCTGCGCCTGGAACAGCTGCGCGCGGACCCGCTGGCGCAGTCACTGGTGCCGGTGCTGCAATGGGGCGTGGCCAGCGCACTGCTGGCTACCCTGGCCTGCATCATCGGCGCCAGCGCGGTGCTGTGGCGCAATGGGCGGCGGACACGCTGACCACGCATCTGTAGAGTCGAGCCATGCTCGACTGCTTCTTCTACGAATGACGAGGTCACCGATGTTTGCCTGGGACGAAACCGCGTTTCTTGAATTGTTCGGCGTCGCACCGCGGGTGGGCACGTCCGAGGGTATCGACGTGGAGGTCGCGCATGCACAGGGCAGCGTGAAGCTGCAGCTTGGCTTCAATGCGCTCACCGGTGATGCACGCGTACAGGTGTTTGCGGCGGGACAGGGCGAGCCGGTGTTTGACGGCTGCCTCGCATCCAGCCCGGGCGCGCGGGTGGTCCGCAATGCAGGGGCCGAGTTCGTCGAAATCGGTGGGGCCGGCAGCTGGCCGCATGCGCGCGGCTACGACATGCAGCAGCCCTTGGAGCATGGGCTGCGCGTGTTCGTCTCGCCCGCGTTGATGGTCAAGACGTTCGGCCCGTAGCGTCAGCGTAGCAGCGGCGCCACATCCACCAGCCGCACATCGTGCATCTGGTCCAGGTAGGCCTCGTAGTACCACTTGTGTGACGAACCCACGATGGCCAGCATGCGCGTGCCCGGATGCTGGCCGAGCACGTCGCGGATGTTGGCGACCATGCGCAGGTTGCGGGTTTCCCAATAGCCCACGTAGTTGCGGCCGAAGCCCTCCGGCGACGGTTCGACCAGGGCAGCGCCGAAGTCGCTGTCGTAGACGTTCTGCGCGGTCTGCGGGGAATTCTCGTGGCGGTAGAGGGCCAGCACGCCGCCTGGCTGGGCCACGTTGTCATCGAAGGGAGCAGAGGCCGCGCGGCGGGCTTTGCTGGCGGGGTTGTCCCACGCGCCGCGGATGGCCTTTGCATAGGCCTTCTGCAGTTCCTTCGGGGTTTCCGTATCGGCGGTGTGGTCATCCACCGACCACAGGCGTTCCAGCCCCAGCCGCGCGGCCAGCTCGGCGGCGACCAGGTTCACCTCGTCCTTGCGCAGCACGCGTGCATCCAGGAAGGCGACCAGTTCCGGGGTCAGGCTGTCGGCCGCGCGGCGCTCACTGTTGGGCAGGCGCAGCCATTGCACGATGGCCGAACCGCGTTCGCCGGCGGCCAAGGCCACCGCCGCCAGCCGGCGCCGCTGGGCCGGCGTGGCGTCCTTCGGCCAGGTCGCCAGCATCCGCTCCATTTCCGCATTGGCTTGCGGCACATCCAGCCCGGTGGCGGCCTGTGCCGGTGCGGTGTCGACGCAGTAGGTGCTCACGCTGTCGGCGTAGCGGGTCGGGCTGCGGCGCATGAAATCGCATTGCAGGCCCGATACGTTCTCCACTGCGATGGCCGTGGGCTGCCATGCCTGCAGGCGCGACAGCAGCGGCTCCAGCATCGCCGGCTGGAAGGAATCGGGCAGGGTGGAGAGATGCGGGCTGCCCAGAACGAGGACGTCATTCACGCGGCCGGCAGGCGGTCCCTTGTGCTCGCCCGGGTGGAAGGCGGGGCGATAGGGCGCATCAGCGGCGCCGGCGGCGGCACTGCACAGGCTCAACAACAAGACACACGCGCGACGTTTGAACATGGGCTTCTCCCTGCAATGGATGCATCCGTGATGCAGGTGATGCTGCACGCAGCGACGCGCGATGTAATGGGTCGTTGGTCATTGCAACCTTCCCGGCGCAGCGCGCATCGCTGTAACGGCGGTGGTGGTCCACAATGGCTGCTGCACCCTGCAAACGAACACCGACATGGACGCTGCACTCCCCATCGTGACGATCGCTGCACTGCTCGGTGCGATCATCGGCTTCGTCGGACCGCTCGGCTGGCGCTGGCAGCTGCTGCGGCTGTCGCCGGCGCTGCTGATGCCGGTGGCACTGCATGTCCTGCAGCACACGTCGTGGATCTTCGGTGGCGGCGGTGGCTGGGTGACGGCGGCGCTGCTTGTGTGGGTGGGCAGTCTCGGCTACCTGCCGGCCGTGCTGGCCATTGCCGTGCTGCGCTGGATGATGTGGCGTCAACGCTGACCGCGGAGGAACACGATGCTGGTAAGAGTCGGCAGTCTGGACGAAGCCCTGCAGGTGCTGCAGGGCGTAGGCGAGCTGGGCCAGGAACGCACCCATGCCACCTATGCGCAACGCCTGGCCGGGCGCCGCCACCTGGTGCTGGTGGCCGAGCAGGGCGGTGAACTGGTCGGCTTCAAGGTGGGTTACGCGCTCGATCGCAGGCGCTTCTACAGCTGGGTCGGCGGCATCCATCCGGCCCATCGCCGCCAGGGCATCGCCCAGGCGCTGCTGGAAACCCAGCAGCGCTGGGCAGCCGCGCAGGGTTACGGCTGCATCGAAGTGAAGACCTCGCAGGCCTTCCCGCAGATGGTGGCCCTGCTGGAGCGCAATGGCTACCAGGCCCAGGGCGAGGCCGGGGGCAAGCTGCTGTACCGCCGGGCGTTGTGAAGGCGCGGGCCGTGCAGATCGCCCTAAAGGTGGCGTCCGGCCCGCCGATAACCTGACTGGATCCCGCTCCTGCCTTTCGCTGCTGGACTCCAGGCTGCCCCCGACGGGCGGCCCGTGCTGTGTGTACCGCCTTCCGCAGTCCGCAGTCCAGCTTTACGCGCAAGACGAACAAGGACGCTTCCCCCCGCGCGTCTGCAAGTCCAGGCAATTGATGGCCCCGCCGGGCATCCGCCCGCCGGATTGCATTTCATTGGACTCCGAGGAACCCACGATGCTGATGCCAGGCTTCACGGCGGGTGAGCAGACGCCGGCCGATTCCCATTCCCGTTATTCACCCTGGCGCCTGCTGCTGGGCGCGCTGGGTGCGCAGCGCACCACCACTGATGTGTCCGCGCAGGACCGCCGGCAGGATGAGCTGGCCGCACAGGTGGCTGCCCTGCACCGCGTGCAGGCGGTCATCGAGTTCGCCCTGGATGGCACCATCCTGCAGGCCAACGACAACTTCCTGCAGGCGGTGGGCTACCGCCTTGATGAGATCCAGGGCCAGCACCATTCCCTGTTCGTCGACCCCGAGCATGCCCGCAGCGCCGAGTACCGCGAGTTCTGGGCGCGACTGGCGCGCGGCGAGTTCGACGCCGGCCAGTACCGGCGCTTCGGCAAGGGCGGGCGCGAGATCTGGATCCAGGCTTCGTACAATCCGGTGCTGGATCGCCAGGGCCGGCCGTACAAGGTGGTGAAGTTCGCCACGGACATCACCGCGCAGAAGCTGCAGGCCGCCGATTCGGCAGGCCAGCTGGCGGCCATCGACAAGTCGCAGGCGGTCATCGAGTTCAGCCTGGACGGACGCATCCTGTCCGCCAATGCCAACTTCCTCGCTGCCACCGGCTACACGCTGGAGGAAGTGCGCGGCCGGCACCATTCCCTGTTCGTCGAACCCGACCAGCGCGAGAGTGCCGAATACCGCCAGTTCTGGGAAAAACTGGGCCGGGGCGAGTATGACGCGGGCCAGTACCGGCGGCTGGGCAAGGACGGGCGCGAGGTGTGGATCCAGGCGTCCTACAACCCCATCCTCGATATGAACGGTCGCCCGTTCAAGGTCGTGAAGTACGCCACCGACATCACCGCGCAGGTGCACGAAAACCAGGCCACCCAGCGCGCCGTGGCGCAGACCCGCGAAGTGGTGGCGGCCGCAAAGCAGGGTGACCTGACCCACCACGTGGACATGACCGACAAGCGTGGCCCGATCGCCGATCTCTGCGAGGGCGTCAACGCGCTGGTGGAGGCCATGGCCGGCATCCTCGGCCAGATCAAGTTCGCCGCCGACACCATTGCGGTGGGCGCGAGCGAGATCGCGCAGGGCAACAACGATCTGTCCCAGCGCACCGAGCAGCAGGCCGCCTCGCTGGAGGAAACGGCAGTGTCGATGAAGGGCCTGGCCGAAACCGTGCAGCGCACAGCCACCCATGCACGCCAGGCCAGTGAACTGGCCGGTGGCGCGGCCGAAGTGGCAGCGCGCGGCGGCACCGTGGTCCATGAAGTGGTCTCGACCATGGCGGTGATCAACACGTCCTCGCGGCGCATCGTCGACATCATCGGGGTGATCGACGGCATTGCCTTCCAGACCAACATCCTGGCCTTGAATGCCGCCGTGGAAGCCGCGCGCGCGGGGCAGCATGGCCGCGGCTTCGCCGTGGTGGCCACCGAAATCCGCGAGCTGTCGCAGCGTTCGGCCAGTGCGGCCAAGGAGATCAAGCAGCTCATCGACGCATCGGTGGCCAACGTCGGCGCCGGCACCGCGCAGGTGGAAAGCGCGGGACGCACCATGGATGAGATCGTGCGCGATGTGCGCCGGGTCAGCGAACTGATGACCCAGATCAGCACGGCGGCACAGCAGCAGAGCGACGACATCCAGCAGATGAACCAGGCCGTCGACCTGATCGACCAGGGCACGCAGCAGAACGCAGCGCTGGTGGAGGAGGCTTCGGCGGCGGCGCGCAGCATGGAGGAACAGTCCGCGCAGCTGCTGCAGACCGTGGCCGGGTTCCGGGTGGATGCGGGGCAGGGCGGTGCAGGCGTGCAGCGGACGCCGATGCTGCGCGTCGTGACCTGACGCCGGGGCGGAACCGCCTGCAGAAACGCCAAAGGCCAGGTCGATGACCTGGCCTTTTGTTCGATGGTGCCGGTGAAAGGACTCGAACCTTCATGGGGTCACCCCCGGCTGATTTTGAGTCAGCTGCGTATACCATTCCGCCACACCGGCAGCAGCGGGCTAGTGTAACCGAGCCCGGCGGACCTTCATAGAGGCGCCTCCATACAGGGCCGGAAGCCCGTTGTTTTGTCGGTAATGGCTGGGCGATGGCTATACTGGATCCGGTTGACAGGCGCCGGAGGGAGGCCCATGACTGCGTTGCAAGGCCTGCGGGTGCTGGTGGTCGAGAACGATGAGATGAGTGCCGCCCTACTGCAGATGCAGCTGGTGCAGGCGGGCGCCGTGGTGGTCGGTCTGGCCGAGACGGTTGCCCAGTCTTTGCGCCTGCTGCAGGACACCTCGCCGGACGTGGCCCTGCTGGATTACCGGCTGGCCCGCAACGAGACCAGTGAACCGGTGGCTGCTGCCCTGGCCGCACGCGGCGTGCCCTTCGTTCTGGCCACCGGCATGACCGCCGATCAGTTGCCTGCGTCGATGCGCGGCGGCGTGCTGCTGGTCAAGCCCTACCTGTCGGCGGATCTGTCGCGGGCACTGGTGCGCGCGGTCGGCCGTTCCAGCGCCAGGGCCTGACCGCCGGGCTCAGGCTCAGGCCGCCTCTTCGTAGACGTAACGCAGATCCTCGCGGTCATCGAGGATGGCGTACTGCGTGGCCAGCTGGTCCGGATCGGGGTTGAGCCAGGCATCGAGGTGTTCCGGCCGGATCGGCACCACGCCGCGGTCATGACCGGCGGCAGCCACGTCGGCCGGCGGTGCGTCGGTGATCGCGGCGAAGGACAACAGCCGGCCTTCCGGGCCTTCCCACTCGGCCCACAGGCAGGCCAGCAGCAGATCACGCGGCGGGTCGGGGCGGAATTCCAGCACCACGTCCTGTTCCTTTTCACCGGTATCCAGGCTGCGGCCGGCCATGGCATGGCGCGGCACGTGCTCGTAGAACGCGCTGACCACCACCACGCCGTGGCGCAGGCCGAAGGCGCCGCGCCAGTAGCCTTCCAGGCTGTCGCGTCGCGCGTTGTAGGTGCCCGGGTAGAGCACGTCGTTGCGTGCGGGCTTGTCCGGCAGGCGGCACTGGTAGCGCATCGGCTTGATCACCCGCTGCCCGTTTTCGCTGACCATCACCGGCGCGTAGGTGCCGGGGAAGATGCGGTTGTCGCGCGGCAGCAGCTGCACCCGGTGCAGGTCGTCCAGGCGTGCCTGCGCGCGTTCGATGCGGTTGCTGGCCACGCGCAGGTCGTTGCGTGCTTTCTGTGTCGGCCGCGTGGCCAGGGTGGCGTGGGCGATGTCGCGCCGTTCGCTCTGTTTCAACAGCTCGGCCTGCAGCGCCTGCTGCTCCTCGGCATGCCACTGCTGGATCTTCGCCACGATGTCGCGGCCCTGCCCGGTGCGCGCGCCGGCAAAGCCATCGTCCATCGCTTTGGGTGTCTTCGGCCGCTTCTTGCCGGGATCGTGTGCGTACAGCTCGGCAAATTCTTCCAGCGACAGCACGGCGCCGTATTCACGGACAAGCTTGGCGTAGTCGGCGCGGATCAGGGCGGAGTAGCACATGGGCGTTCTGTGGGCGAAGGTCGCAGCGGCTGCGACGTGACTACGGCAGGATAGCCTGACCACCTGGAGATGACGCATGAGTGATTCGACGACCTGCCAGTTCCGCGACGGCGTGGCGACCGTGGAGGATTACTGCCAGCTGCGCCTGCTGGCCGGGCTGAGTGCGAAGACCGCCGAGGCCGCCAGCCGCGCGCTGCCCAACACGCTGTTCGGCGTCTGCGCCTACCAGGGAAGTGAGCTGGTGGCGATGGGCCGGATCGTCGGCGACGGCGGTTGCCACCTGCAGGTCTGCGATATCGCCGTGTTGCCGCGGTTGCAGGGGCAGGGGCTGGGCAAGGAAGTAATGCGGCGGCTGGATGCGTGGATGCAGGCGAATCTGCCGCCATCGGCCTATGTGAGCCTGCTCGCCGATGGCGAGGCGCATCGCCTGTACGCGCAGTTCGGGTTTGCACCCACCGCGCCGGCGTCGGTCGGCATGTATCGGCGCTTCTGAACTCGATGCCTGGATGACAGGCAAAGAAAAACCCCGGCCGAGGCCGGGGTCTTCAAGAATTGGCGTCCCCACGGGGATTCGAACCCCGGTCGCCACCGTGAAAGGGTGATGTCCTAGGCCTCTAGACGATGGGGACGCACGAAAAACTTCAAGTTGTAGATCTTCGACGGCCTAATGTCGAAGTGGTGGAGCCAAGCGGGATCGAACCGCTGACCTCCTGCATGCCATGCAGGCGCTCTCCCAGCTGAGCTATGGCCCCATGAAACTCCGGATTGTCCTGCCGGGAGCAGGGTCCGTTTTGAAACTGGCGTCCCCACGGGGATTCGAACCCCGGTCGCCACCGTGAAAGGGTGATGTCCTAGGCCTCTAGACGATGGGGACGCACGAAAAACTTCAAGTTGTAGAACCTTCGACGGCCTAATGTCGAAAGTGGTGGAGCCAAGCGGGATCGAACCGCTGACCTCCTGCATGCCATGCAGGCGCTCTCCCAGCTGAGCTATGGCCC
>NZ_JBYSZR010000036.1:0-35240 GCF_058787375.1 Stenotrophomonas sp. FW305-3-2-15-E-LB1 | reverse complement strand
GTGGCGTCCCCACGGGGATTCGAACCCCGGTCGCCACCGTGAAAGGGTGATGTCCTAGGCCTCTAGACGATGGGGACGCAGATCTCATCAATGTTCTTTTGCGACCTTTCGACGGCCTAATGCCGAAAGATTGGTGGAGCCAAGCGGGATCGAACCGCTGACCTCCTGCATGCCATGCAGGCGCTCTCCCAGCTGAGCTATGGCCCCACGTCGCTGAGGAGCGAAATAATAGCTGTGCCCCCGGGGGTTGGCAAGCGTTTGTTGCACTTTTCTTCACGTCCGTTGCGACGCCGATGTCAGCCGGGCGGCAGGCGCTGTGCGCGCAGGCGCAGCGCGTTGCTGATGACCGATACCGAACTCAGGCTCATCGCGACCGCTGCAAGCATCGGCGACAGCGAAATGCCCCACGGCACCAGCACGCCGGCCGCGACCGGAATGCCCAGGCCGTTGTAGAGGAAGGCGAAGCCGAGGTTCTGGCGCATGTTGCGCACGGCCGCACGCGACAACTGGCGCGCACGCAGGATGCCGCGCAGATCGCCCTTCACCAGCGTGACCTGTGCGCTGGACATCGCCACGTCGGTACCGGTGCCCATGGCGATGCCGACGTTCGCACTGGCCAGGGCAGGGGCATCGTTGATGCCATCACCCGCCATCGCCACGACGCGACCCTGTGCCTGCAGCTGCTGCACCAGTGCGGCCTTGTCGGCGGGACGGCTTTCGCCGTGTACTTCGTCCAGGCCGAGCGTGGATGCAACCGCCTGTGCGGTCAGCAGGCCATCACCGGTGGCCATGATGATGCGCAGGCCGTCGCGGTGCAGTGCGGCGATGGCTTCGGCGGTGGTCGATTTGATCGGATCCGCCACGGACAGCAGTCCGGCGAGCTGGCCGTCCACCGCCAGGTACATCACGCTGGCACCGCGTCGGCGCAGGGCATCGGCCTGTTCCTGCAGTGCGGCCACCTGCACCGATTGCCCGGCCATCAGAGCTGTGTTGCCCAGCCACATCGCGCGGCCCTCCACGCGACCCTGCACGCCCAGCCCGGTGATCGAATCGAACTCCTCCACCGCCAGCAGCGGCAAGCCACGGCTGCGTGCAGCGGCGACGATGGCTTCGGCCAGCGGATGCTCGCTGCCCTGGTCGAGACTGGCGGCCCACTGCAGCACCCGCGCATCCTCGAAACCATCGCTGGCATGCACGGCGTCGAACGCGGGCCGACCCTCGGTGAGCGTGCCGGTCTTGTCGATCACCAGCGTATCGACCTTGCCGAGTGCTTCGATCGCTTCGGCATCGCGGAACAGCACGCCGTGCTGCGCGGCGCGGCCGGTGGCAACCATGATCGACATCGGCGTGGCCAGCCCAAGCGCACAGGGGCAGGCGATGATCAGCACCGCCACCGCGCTCAGCACGCCATGTGTCCACGACGGCTCCGGTCCGAACAGGCCCCAGCCGAACAGCGCCAGCGCGGCCACGGCCAGCACCGCCAGCACGAACCAGTACGCCACCTTGTCAGCCATGCGCTGCATCGGCGCGCGCGAACGTTGCGCCTGTGCCACCAGCTGCACGATCTGCGCCAGCATGCTGTCGTCGCCCACGCGCTCGGCTTCGATCACCAGCGCGCCCGAACCATTCAGGGTCGCGCCGATCACGCTGTCGCCGGCCTGCTTGGTCACGGGCACGGGTTCGCCGGTCAGCATCGATTCGTCCAGCGTCGAACGGCCTTCCAGCACGCGGCCATCCACCGGCACTTTCTCGCCGGGGCGCACCCGCAGGCGGTCACCGGCCTTCACCGATGCCAGCTCAACGTCATGTTCGCTGCCATCGGCATCGATCCGCCGCGCGGTCTTCGGTGCCAGGCCCAGCAGCGCCTTGATCGCCGCCGAGGTCTTGGCCCGTGCGCGCAGTTCCATCAGCTGGCCAAGCAGGGTGAGCGAAATGATCACCGCCGCCGCCTCGAAATACACGCCCACGTGGCCGTGCTGCTGGAACGAAGGCGGGAACACGCCCGGTGCGACCGTGGCCACCACGCTGTAGCCGTAGGCGGCGATGACGCCGGTGCCGATCAGCGTCCACATGTTGGGGCTGCGGTTGCGGATCGACTGCGCCCAGCGTTCGAGGAACGGCCACCCGGCCCACAGCACCACGGGCGTGGCCAGCGCGCCTTCGATCCACACCCGCAGCGTGGGCGACAGTGCATGCAGCAACGGGGTCATCGCCAGCATCGCCAGCGCCATCGTTGCCACGCTCAGCGGCAGCGAGACCCAGAAGCGGCGACGGAAGTCGGTCAGTTCCGGATTCTCGCCATCGTCCAGGCTGGGCATCATCGGTTCCAGCGCCATGCCGCAGATCGGGCAGGTGCCGGGGCCTTCCTGCACGATTTCCGGATCCATCGGGCAGGTGTACAGCGTGCCTGCAGGCACCTCCGGTGCGACGTAGGACGACGGATCGAGATAGCGCTGGGGGTCGGCGATGAATTTCTGCCGGCAGCCGCCGCTGCAGAAGTGGTAGTCCTGGCCCTGGTGGTGGGCGTGGTGCGCGGTGCTGGCAGGATCCACGTCCATGCCGCAGACCAGGTCCTTCACCGTGGCGGTGCCAGCGGCGGGCGCCGCATGTCCGCCGCAGCAGCCACCGGCCTTCTTTGTGGCGCTGGCTGCGGGCGTGCTGCCGTCGAAGGCGGCAGGGTCGGCCAGGAAGCGTTCGCGGCAGCGTGCCGAGCAGAAATGCCAGTCACGGCCATCGTGGCTGGCATGGTGGGCGCTGGTGGCCGGGTCCACGTCCATGCCGCAGACCGGATCCTTCACCGCCAGTGGCGCCTTCTTCGCGCCGCCACAGCAGCTGCCGCCGCCCGTTGCCGTGCCGTGCGCATGTCCAGGATGCGGGTGCCCGCTGTTCATGCGTTGTCCTCGGTCAGGGCGGCGAGGATGGGGCATTGCTCCAGGTCGCCATGGCCCGGGCAGGCGTCGACCAGCTGTGACAGCGCGGCGTGCATGCGCCGCAGCTCGGCCATGCGCTGCTCGATGTCGAGCAGGCGGGCCTGTGCGGTATCGCGCACGCTGGCCATGTCCTGCTGGTGGCGATCGCTCAGCGTCAGCAGTTCGGCGATTTCCTCCAGGCTGAAGCCCAGTGCCTTGGCGCGGCGGATGAAGCGCAGGCGGCGCAGGTCCTGCTCGCCGAAGATGCGGTAGCCGCCGGCGGAGCGTGCTGCGGTGGGCAGCAGCTGCTGGCGTTCGTAGTAGCGGACGGTGTCGATCGGCACCCCGGCCTCGCGGGCCAGCTGTCCAATGTTCATGGCGCACTCCTGGATGACTGGGGTCATTGTCAACCCTGGAGTCTGGTCAAGAGTCAAGGGTTTATCGGTTTCGCCCATTCAGGTCACTTTGCAACTTTCTTCATAGCCCCGCTGTTGGGGCAGTTCCTACCCTCGCCTGAACTGGCCGCTCGACGGCCTGAACGAATGGAGGAGGGGAGTGTGGAGGGACTGAAGAACGAAGGCTTCGTCGAGGTGGCCGTGGTCGAGTACCCGGGAGGAGATCCTTCCGCAGCCTCGGTATTGGCTGAAATGGCCCATGTGGCCAACCGTCTTGCCCAGCAGCAGCGTCGCCCCAGCGCGCGCGTGCTGGTCACCCGCTGGATCGTGCCCGCCAGCCACCGCGGCGTGAACCGGGTCACCGGAGCGGACATGCTGGATGCGGCGATTCCTGCGGTGATCGCCCTGCCGGGCCAGGTCAGCCCGGTGGTTTCGGTGCGGGCCGAGGAAGTGTTGCTGGACTGGCTGCGTGCACATTACGACGGTGGCAGCCTGCTGTCGGCGGCGGCCGATGGCGTGGGCGTACTGGCGCGGGCGGGTCTGCTGGCCGGGCGTACCGTGGCGGGCCCCGACCTGCGCCGGCACCCGGGCCTGCAGGGCCAGGCCGCCAGCTGGGCGCCCAGCGAGCGCACGCTGGTCGATGATGGCGATCTGCTGACCGTGGCCGGCCCGCAGGCATGGCGCTATCTCGGCCTGCGCCTGCTGTACCGCCTGCACGGGCAAGGCGTGGCCAGCGCGGTGGCGCAGCAGCTGGGCATCGTCGTGCCGGCGGGCGTGCAGCAGGACCTGGAACGGTTCAGTGCCAATTTCGCCCACGGCGACCGTGACGTGCTCAAGGCCCAGCGCTGGCTGCACACCACGTCGGCCCGCGGGGCGACCCTGCCGTCCATCTGCGAGGTCTCCGGTCTGGAACCGCGCACCCTGCAGCGCCGCTTCCTGAAGGCCACCGGGCTGCGTCCCATCGAGTACTGCCAGCGTCTGCGGGTGGCGAAGGCGCAGACCCTGCTGCAACAGGGCGCGAGCATCGACGAGGTGGCCTGGGGCGTGGGCTATGCGGACCAGAGTGCGTTCCGCCGCCTGTTCCTGCGCATTGTCGGCATGACGCCGGCCAATTACCGCCGTCACGTGAGCTGCAAGCGTCGAGAACGCGCACTGCCGGCGCCCGCTGCGATGGCGTCTCGTGCTTTGCCGGTCGTACCCGTCACCGGGCCGACGCTCGACGCGGCCTGACCGCCATTGTCGGAGCGCGGCGCTTGCAACACAGGCGCAGCGCTCCGACCATGCAGGCCTCTGGAATGTAGTGCAGGTGAAGCAATGCCAAGTGTGGGACCGGTGCCGATGCCGGTTGTGGTGATCCTGGTCTGTCTGCTGCTGGCGATGGGCATCGCGCGGCTCTGGTCGTCGCGCCAGCCCGTGCCGCAGCGGCCCTCAGGCGCGGGCCGGGTGCTGGACATGCTGCTGGTGGGCCTGCTCTGTGGCCGCGTGTCCTTCATCGTCGCCAATTTCGCCTTCTATCGCGAAGCGCCCTGGAGCATGTTGCAGATTGCCGATGGCGGCTATCACGTGCCCGTGGTGCTGGTTGCAGCGCTTGGGTGGGGCCTCTGGAGCCTGCGCCGGCATCCTTCACTGCGTGTTCCGGTGCTGTGCAGCGCCCTTGCAGGCGCAGTGCTGTGGGGTCTGGGCAGCTACGGCCTGGCACAGTGGCAGGCCAACACGTTGTCGCTGCCGGCGGTGCAGGTGGTGGACCTGCAGGGCAAGCCGCTGGACCTGGCGCAGTTCCATGGCAAGCCGGTGGTGCTCAATCTCTGGGCAAGCTGGTGCGGCCCATGCCGGCGCGAGATGCCGGTTCTGGCCCAGGCGCAGCAGGCACACCCTGAGCTGCAGTTCGTCTTTCTCAACCAGGGCGAAAGCCTCGATGAGGTCCAGCAGTTCCTGACCGCGGAGCGCCTTGTGCTGCGCGACGTGCTGCTGGATGAGCCTGCCGCTGCCTCGACCGTGCTGGGCGTGCGGGCCTATCCCTCGACCCTGTTCTTCGATGCGCAGGGGCGCCTGCAGGATCTGCACCTGGGTGAACTGACCCACGCCGGTCTTGAACACAAACTGCGCAGGCTGCGGTAGCCTGCGCGGGCATTTCCCTCTGGAGTTCACATGCTGTCGATTTCCCTGCGCACCGCGCCTGCGGTCCTGATCCTGCCGATGCTGCTGGCCATTACCGCCTGCAGCCAGGCACAGACGCCGCCGGCCAAGACGCCTGCCGGGACTGCTGCGGCGGCCCCTGCGGCAGGCAAGGGTGAGCGTCCTGCGGTGCTGAAGGGCATCGAGAAGCACGGCTTCGAAGTCATTTCCGAGTTCGATGCGCCGGGTGGCCTGCGTGGCTTCGCCGGCGTGGTCGGCGGCCAGCAGCCGGCGGCGGCCTATGTCACTGCCGATGGCAAGCATGTGCTGGTGGGCAGCCTGTTCGATGCCGAGGGCAACGACGTGGCCGCCGAGGCGGTGGAGAAGCTGGTGGCCGCGCCGATGTCGGCCAAGATGTGGTCCAAGCTGGAAGGCAGTGCCTGGGTACGTGACGGAAAGGCCGATGCACCGCGCGTGGTTTATACCTTCAGTGACGCAAACTGCCCGTATTGCCACAAGTTCTGGGAAGCGGCACGTCCGTGGGTGGATGCAGGCAAGGTGCAGCTTCGCCACATCATGGTTGGCGTGATCCGCGAGGACAGCCCGGCCAAGGCCGCAGCCATCCTGTCCGCGCGCGACCCCAGCGCCGCGCTGCTGGACAACGAACACCAGTTCGACCGGGGTGGCATCAAGCCGCTGCCGAGCATCAGCCGCGAAGTGGCGGGCAAGCTGGATGCAAACCAGGTGCTGATGGTGGAAATGGGCTTCCAGGGCACGCCGGGCATCCTGTTCCAGAACGAGCAGGGCAGCGTCGAACGCCGCGCCGGCCTGCCGCAGGGCGATGACCTGCAGAAGGTGCTCGGCCCGCGCTGAGGACGTTCCCGCACCGCAGTCGAATGACAGCAGGCCCGCATGGCAACGTGCGGGCCTGTTGCGTTCTGTCACCCGGCCTGGTGCAGGTAGTACTCCACCGGCACCACCAGTTCCTGCGGTGCGTTCATCTCATCAGGAATGGGGGGCAGCGGTTGTGCGCGGCGGAAGGTCTGCAGCGCGGCTTCATCCAGCAGTGGCTGGCCGCTGGACTGCTCCAGGCGCAGGGCAAGCAGGCTGCCTGTGCGGTCCAGGCTGACCCGTACCCAGGCCGTGCCCTGCTGGCGCCGCGCGCGCGCGGTAGCGGGGTAGAAGCGATAGCGTTGCAGTCGCGCCATCAGCCGGGCCTCCCACTGGTCGCTGGCGGCGCCGGCCTGCAGCTCCGCAGGGGGGGCGTCCGGTGTGGGCGGTGCGGCGGCAACCGAGGCCGTGGCCGGCGCGGCGTTGGTGCTCGCGGCAGGCGGGGCAACCAGCAGCGGTAGGCGACCGCTGCCGCCGGTTTCGCTGGCCGCGCGTTCGCCTTCGCGCGCAGCCGTGGGCAACGGCGGCGGCGGCGCTTTGCTGGGCTGTGGCGCGCTGGCCTGCTGCGCTGGGCGGGGCGTATCGGCGTGGCGCTCCTCCACCGGCTGCGGCGGCGCAGCCGGTGCCAGCAGGCGCAGGCTGATGCGCATGTCCTGCTCCGGCGGCGGCGGTGCCGCCGGGGTCACCACCCAGTGCACGAGCAGCAACAGCGGCAACAGGTGCAGGCCGACGCTGATGGCGACGGCCTGCCAGTGGCCGCTGCGCTCACTCATCGGCGGTCACCCAAAGCAGATCGGCGTCGCCAACGTCGAGGGATTCGCCCGCCGCGGCCAAGGCGATCACCAGCGCCGGTGTGGCCGGCGGCAGGTAGCCGGGCACGCCGGTGCCGCGCAGCACGTGCCAGCGGCCGGCGACCAGCAGGGCGGGTGCGGGCGACGTCGCCAGTACCTGGGCCATGCGCGTGTCGCGTGCCTGCTGCACGGCAAGCATGCCCTCCAGCATCGGCGCGGCCCCGGCATGCTGGGCCAGCACGACTGCTGACAACCGCTGGCGCGCGTCGGCTACCGGGAAGCGGACCGGCTCAGTCGATGCCAGCAGCGCATCGACTTCGGCACGCGACAGGTTGCCGCCGTGCAGGGCAATGCCTGCAGCGCAGGCGTCCTGCACCAGGCCGCCATAGGCCTGCCAGGGCCAGCGGCTGTCCCAGCCCAGCAGTTCCTGCAGGCGGCTGCCGTCGGCCCGGTTGCCCTTCGCCAGCCAGCGTTGCACGCGCTGCAGGCGCGCCTGGCGTTCCTGCGCGATCATCTCCAGCACCAGCGCGCCCTGTGGCCGCTGCCGCTGCAGGGCCGCGATCAGCCAGCGCTGCGCGGCGTGGTCGGCCTCGACATCGTGGCGCTCGCCCAGCAGCACGCGCTGCGCCCCGGCCACGCGCTGCGTGAAGCCCGCCTCATCCAGCGCCTGCCCCGTGGCCAGGTCGATGACGCGTCCCGGCATCGGCTGCGCCCCGGCCATGCCTGCCAGTGCGAGCAGGCACAGCAGCAGCCAGCGGCGCTCAGAACGCCACATTGACGCCCATCGAGACCGTCCGTCCACGGCCGTTGCCGCGATCCAGGATCGGGCTGAAGATGCTGTCGATCGAGGCATTGTTGTCATAGGCTTTGTTCTGCAGGTTTTCGATGTTCAGCCACAGCGTGGTATTGGCCTGGGGCTTGAAGCTGGCGTAGAAATCCAGCAGCACGCCGGTGCCGCCGGTCTTGCGGGTCTGGAAGAAGTCGTAGCCTTCCTCGGTGGGGCCGGAGTACTCGGCACGCACGCCGGCCTGCACGCGCTGCTGCCACCAGCTGCCACCCACGTCCAGCGTCCAGTAGCGGTCGGGCAGGGCGGTGATGTCTTCCAGGTTGACGTATTCGATGGTGGGCGCGCTGGTGTGCGACCGTGTCCAGCTCAACGTGGCGTGGTAGTGCTCGCTGGCGTAGTGGGCTTCCAGTTCGATGCCACGCATGCGCACGATGCCGGGCTGGTTCATCCAGCGGGTGGTGGTGGTGAAGTCATCGGCATCGAGCACGTCGGTCCAGGCACTCAACTGCTCGTCGCTGTCGATGGCCACCACCAGCGGCGCCACTTCCGGCGGATGCACCACCAGCAGGTACTGCGGCTTGATGTAGTCGCGGATGCGGTTGTCGAAGCGGGTGACCCGCAGCTGGGCCAGGTCGCCGTCGACCAGCAGCGAGTCGGTACTGAGGTTGGCGCCGAACTGCAGGTTGCGCGAACGCTCGCGGCGCAGGAACGGATTGGCGCCCACGCCATCGGCGTCGCTCATGCCTTCCAGCGGGATCTTCTCGAAGAACATCTCCTGCACGCGCGGCGCGCGCGAGGTGCGCGAGGCTTCAACGAACAGCTGCAGCCAGTCGGTGGCCTGCACCGAGAACGCGAGGCTGGGGCTGAGCGCATGCTGGGTGCGGCGCACGTCGATGTCGCCGCCACCGATGTCCGCACACTGGCCCGGCACATCCGAACAGACCGGGATGTGGCCGCTGATGCCATACCGTTCCTGGCGCAGGCCAGCGGTCAAGGCGTAGCGGTCATGCTGCAGTTCAAGCGTGCTGAACACGCTGTCCAGCTGGCTGCGGCCCTGCGGGTTGGCGCCGCGCAGGGTGGGGGTGTCGGCCACGAAGATGTCCGACTGGTGCTTGACGCCGGTGTTCCAGCGCGCCTGCACCGGGCCGATCTCGAAGCGGCTGGTGTTGTCCGCGGTCCAGCTGCTCAGGCTGCTGTGCGTGCGTCGGCCGATGTAACTGGAATCCTCCACCGGCGGGTAATACAGATGCGTCTTGTTGCCGGCGAAGGTGACGCGCACGTCCAGCCACGGCGTGTAGGGCGTGTAGTGGTAACTGGCGCGCTGGTTGCGCGCGGAAATCTGCCACGGGTAGTTGTGGTAGAAGTCGTTTTCATAGTGCATGTGGCTCAGGTCCAGCCGGTGCTGGTCGCTGGGCTGCAGGCGCGCCTTCAGCAGCCAGCTGCTGGGTTGCTGGCTGGCCGGGTCGGCGCTGTTCTTCTGTCCATTGGCGGTTGCGTACTCGCCGCTGCGGCTGCTGCTGGCCGCTGCCAGCAGGCCGAACTGGCGGTCGCCACCGTCCTCGCTGTGGCGCCAGGCGCCGGCGAACGTGCGGCCATCGCCGTAGCCGTTGTTGCCGTGGCGGTAGCCGGCGCGCAGGCCCCAGTCGCGGCCTTCGGCCAGCAGATCGTCGATGTCCAGCGTGCGGAAGTTGGCACTGCCGGCCAGCGTGCCGGCGCCGTCAGCACCGGCCACCGCGCCGCGCTGCACGTCAACGCCGGCCAGCAGGAACGGATCGACATAGGCGAACGGACCGCCGGAGCCATGCCCGGCGTTGTTGCGGAAGGTCTGGGTCACGCCGTCGATCATGGTGTTGACCCGGCCGGCGCCGGTCATGCCGCGGATGTTGACCTGCAGCCCCGGCTGGCTGCGGGAGTGGAAGCTGTGGCTGCCGGGCATCGAGCGCAGCAGGCTGTTGCCGTCCTGGCGCTCGGCCATGGCAACGCGCTCGCTGCCGACCTTGGGGGTGAAGCCGTCGGCGTGGGGGGCGACGTACTGGCTGGTGCCGGCACCGGCAGCCGGCCCGCGCGAGGTGTCGCTCTGCACGCGCAGCGGACCGGTACGGCGGCTGCCGTCGTCGCGCTGGGGCGGCGCGGGTTCCAAGGTGGCATGGCGGGCGTCGATGAAGCGCGGTCGCAGGGAGCTGCCGGCCAGCAGGCGGGTCAGCGCCTGGGCGTCATCGAAGTCACCCTGCAGGGCGGGGGCCACATGGCCGGCGGGGAGTGCGGTGGCCCTCACCAGATCCACGCCTGTGAGGCGGCTGTAGGCATCCAGTGCCTGGGCCAGCGGCTGCGCGGGCAGATCGTAATGGCGTGTGGCCGCCTGTGCGCGGGCGGGTGCAGGCAGCAGTGGCAGGGCGCCGGCACACGCCAGCGAGAGGGCAAGAACGAGGGGGCGGTGGCACAGCATCGAAGGCTCCAGGGGATGACGCAGGGCGTCGTTCACCTGGGTAGACGCGGCGGCAGGGCCGATGTCAGGGTGCATCGCGCGGCTCGTCGTGCGGCGCCACCCAGACCTGCACGTCACCGGGCAGGCGCAGCACGCGCACGTGCAGCTGCGTGGCCAGCTGGTCACGGGTTTCGGCAGCGCCATCGGCATTGCCGAGCAGGGTCACCGGTTGCTGGCGGAGTGCGCGGCCGATGATCCAGGTGTGGCCGCCGTGCCAGGCATCCAGCCCCAGTGCGACCTTGGCCAGCGGTGCCGAGACCCAGTGCAGGCGTCGCTCGCGCCACGCCAGTGCGCCGCTTTCCATCTCAGTGGCTGCGCTCGTGCCGTTGCCATCGAAGCGCATCTGCTGGCCTTCCTCCGCCTCGGCGTGGCCCGGGCCGCTGTCCACCCGTACCGTGTGCTCGGTGACGGCGACCCTGCTGGCGTGCTCGCCCACGGCGACATCGAAGGCGGTGCCCAGCGCGGTCACGGTGCCGTGGGGTGTGTGCACCTGGAAGGGCCTGCCGGTGTCGGTGGCGACCTTGAACCAGGCCTGGCCGTGCTGCAGCTGCAGCTGGCGACGCGTGCCATCGATGCGCACGTGTACCTCGCTGCCGGGCGCAAGCTGCAGGTGCGAGCCATCAGCCAGGATTTCGTCACGGATCTGTCCGGCGGCCGTGCGTACCACCTGCGCGGCGGGCGTGGTCACATGGCGGCTGTACAGGCCCAGCGCACACAGCAGCAGGACCGCGATGCCGGCGTCGCGCAGGCGGCGACGCTGCCGCCGCTGCTGCTGCCGCTGCATGCTGGGCAGGCCCGTGCCGGCCTGCCAGAGCGCCTGCAGGTGCTGGTACTGCGCGGCGTGGCGCGGGTCGGCCGCATACCAGCGGGCGAAGGCGTTCTCGTCGCGGTGGCCGTCGTGGCCATCCAGCCACCAGCGGGCGGCTTCCTGGGCAATGGCGTCGTGGCTCACGCCTGCGGTACCTGCTGCACGGCGACCAGTGCACGCAGCAGGTGGCCGTGCGCGGTCTGCCGGGTGATGCCAAGCAGGCGCCCAATCTCGGCCAGCCCCATCTGCTCCACCCGTGCCAGCAGGAAGACCTGGCGCGACCGCGCCGGCAGGGCGGCGATGATCGCGTCGAGATGGCGCAGTTGCTCGGCGTCGAGCAGGCGCTGTTCGGGCAGCGGCGCGGGGTCGGCGATGGCCAGCAGCTGGGCGTCGTCCAACGCTTCTTCGCGACGGCGCGTGCGCTGCCGGTAGTGGTCGGCGATCAGGTTGTGGGCGACGCGGTACAGGTAGGCGCGGCCGTTGCCCAGCAGTCCGCTGGCCGCGACCTTGATGACGCGCAGCCAGGCTTCCTGGACGAGGTCATCGGCGTCGCTGCGTTGCGGGAGTTTGCGGCGGACGTGGGCATGCAGCGGCCGGTAATGGGCTGCGCACAGATGCGCGACATCCGTCGGTTCGACAGGCGTGGACACAAGGCGGGCGGGGGCAGTGTGGAGGAACAGCCCGCGGCGGCAAGGGCAGCGGCTGCACCTTACAGTAAAGGAGAATCATTTGCATCATCGCGACCTGGTTTGGCCTGGCCGGGTGCGGACGGGCGTCCGGTCAGGGGCCGCGGCTGGCGCTTCGCAGCTGCAGCAGCAGGCGGTGCGCCGGGAACGTGCGCAGCGTCGGGTGCCGGGATCGGTAGTAGGCGTTCCAGTAGCTCGCTGCGCGCTGGATGCAGCGATCCACGAAGGCAGGGTTCGCTCGGACCAGGGGCAGGTAGGCAGCCAGGCCGATCTGCTGCGCCTGCTGTTCGACGGCTACGGCGATCTCCTCGACGTACTCGCCGAGCAGCGCAAGGTGGAAGGCCAGGACCCACGGTGCCGATGCCGCGCCCAGCGTTTCAAGCGCGTGCTGGCGCAGATGGCCGTCCGGGTGGCGCGTCGCCAGGCAGAGGCACAGCAGGCGCGCGTCGCCCTGCAGCGAGGAGGCGAGGCGCATCAAGCGTGTGCCATCGGCATAGAGGCGGCAGGGGAAGCGCAGTGCTTCTCCGTCGAGCTGGATCTGGTGCTGGGCAAGGTTCGGGTGGGGCGTTGCCTCGATGCGGCGCAGGCGGTGCTGCAGATCGGTGGCGATGTCGCGCAGAGGGACGGGTACGTCGAGCATCGGTCGAGTATCGCCGCTCCCGGCGGCCGGGCCAATGGCGAGGCCAGGCCGTTCAGAGCGGCCGGTACTGGATCTGTGCCGCCAGCACGCGCAGGCCATCGGCGCCACTGGACAGGATGCGCTCTTCGCCCACGCCCTTCAGGCGCTGCAGCTGGAAACCTTCTTCGGCGGGCAGGCGCGCGGCGAGGGCGTCCAGATGCTGCAGGGCGCCTGGGCCCTCGCAGTCGAACTGGCCCCAGTACTGGCCGTGGCGGTGGATGGTCAGGCGGTAGTGCATTACGGGGTCTCCGGCAGGTGCTGCAACCACTGCGCGAACATGGCGTTGGCTGCAGCGGCCAGCGGCGCGCCATAGCGACGGGCCTGCGCGCGCAGGTCGTTGGGGTCGATGCCGGCCTGGGCCAGTTCGAGGGTGTGGCCGATCAGCCAGCGCTCGAACTGGCGCGCATCCAGTTCCGGATGGCATTGCAGGGCGAGGGCATGGAGGCCGACCGCGAAGGCCTGGTGGCGGCAGGCCGGCGTGCTCGCCAGGCGCTGCGCACCCTCGGGCAGCTCGAAGGCTTCGCCATGCCAGTGCAGCACCGGGATGCCCTGCAGGGCGTGCAACGGCGAGCGTTGGCCGTCTTCGGTCAGCAGCAGCGGGGCAAAGCCGATTTCCTTGCCGCCACTGGCCGCAACCGTGGCGCCCAAGGCGCGCGCCATCAACTGCGCGCCCAGGCAGATGCCCAGTGTCGGTCGCTGCTGCTGCAGGCGGCGTTCCAGAAGGGCGATGCTGTCGGCCACGAACGGGTAGAGGGCCGTGTCATTGGCGCTGATCGGGCCGCCGAGCACGACCAGCAGGTCCGCGTGTTCGGCGGGCTCCAGCGGATCGACGCCGGCCTGCAGTACCTGCACGGCCCAGCCCTGCGCGTGCAGCAGGGGCTGCAGCGTGCCCAGGTCTTCGAAGGCAACGTGCTGCAGCACGACGGCGTGCCTGCCGGCAGGGGTCGTCATGCGGGTTCCCCGGTGCTGGGCCAGTAGAAGCTGTCCGGTGTCGCGCGCGCGCCGAAGATCGCCTGGCCGACGCGGACCACGGTGGCACCTTCTTCGATGGCGACCTCGAAATCACCGGACATGCCCATCGACAGCTGCGACAGATCGATGCCTGCCGGTGCGGTCTGCTGCAGCTGGTCGCGCAGTTCGCGCAGGCGCACGAAGCAGGCGCGTACGCGTTCGATCTCGGGGGTGAAGATGGCCAGGGTCATCAGCCCGCGCACGCGCAGGCGGTCGAAGGCGGGCAGCTGCTGTACGAAGGCCGCGACGGCATCCGGTTCCAGGCCGTACTTGCTGGGTTCGGCCGAGGTGTTCACCTGTACGAACACATCCAGGACGCGGTCTTCCAGTTGCAGCCGTTGCTGCAGGGCCTCGGCCACGCGCAGGCTGTCCAGTGCCTGGAATTCGCTGGCGAAGCGGGCGACATAGCGGGCTTTGTTGGTCTGCAGGTGGCCGATGACCGACCAGTGCACGCCGAGGTCGGCCATCGACTCGGCCTTGCGCTGGGCTTCCTGCACCTTGTTCTCGCCCAGCGCGTGGCAACCGGCGGCCACGGCCATGCGGATGCGGGCTTCGTCGACGGTCTTGCTGACCGGCAGCAGGCGCACGCTGGCCGGGTCGCGGCCGGCGCGGCTGCAGGCCGTGGCGATGCGTTGGCGCACGGTGACCAGGTTGGCAGCGATCTGTTCGACGGACTGGGCGACGGGCCAGTCGGCGGCGGCAAGGGGCATGGGGGACCTCCAGTGCGGGTGGCCAGGGTGGGATACACTGGCACAGGACAAGGCTTAGTTTGGCATAGGACAAAATGAAAATCACCGGGCGTAGCGCCGAGGCCATCTTCGACAGCATCCGTGAGGGAATCGGCAGTGGCCAGCTGGCGGCGGGCAGCGTGCTGCCGCCGGTGCGTGAACTGGCCGAGCGGTTGGGCGTGAACCGCAATACCGTGGCGGCCGCCTACAAGCGGCTGGACGGTGCCGGCCTGGCCAGCACTGCCGGCCGCCGCGGCACGGTGGTGCGCGGGCCGGCACAGGCCATGGCCCGTGAGGGCAGCGCCCCAGGCCTGGCCCTGCGCGACCTGGCCGGCGGCAACCCGGACCCGCGCCTGCTGCCGGTGTTGCGCCTGCAGGCTGCTGCCCCCCGGCTGTACGGGGCGGACACGGTGGATGCGCGGATGCAGCGCCTGGCCCGTGCCTCGCTGGACCCGCATTGCCCGACCGGCTATGCGCTGGAACTCACCCATGGTGCGGTGGATGGCATCGAGCGCCTGCTGGCGGCGTGGCTGCTGCCGGGCGACCGTATCGCCGTGGAGGATCCGTGCTTCCTCGGCAGCCTGAACGTGCTGGCGGCGGGCGGGCATGCGGTGCTGCCGGTGGCGGTGGACGCGCACGGCATGCAGGTGGAGGCGCTGCGCGCTGCGCTGGAGGCCGGTGCACGGGCGGTGCTGCTGACCCCGCGCGCACACAACCCCACCGGCGCCAGCCTGGATGCGAAACGGGCGCGGGCGCTGCGCCAGCTGCTGGCGGGCTACCCGCAGGTGGCGGTACTGATCGACGATCACTATGCGCTGCTTTCGCAGCAGCCCTACCACTCGGTGCTGCCGGCCGATGACCGCCGCTGGGCGCTGCTGCGTTCGCTGTCCAAGGCGCTGGGGCCGGATCTGCGCCTGGCGTGGCTGGGCTGCGACGCCGCCACCGCCAGCCGCCTGCGCCTGCGCCTGGCTGCCGGTACGGGCTGGGTCAGCCATCTGCTGCAGGATGCGGCCAGCGCCGTGCTGGAATCGGCACCGCAGCGGGCGAAGATCACGGCGGCAGGCGAGCGGTACCAGCAGCGGTTGCAGTCGCTGCAGGCACAGCTGCGCGAACGCGGGTTGCAGACGCCGCTGTCGATGGAGGGGCTGAACCTGTGGCTGCCACTGCCGGATGACAGCCACGCGCAGGTGCTGGCACTGGCGGCCCGCGGCTGGCATGTGCGCGGGGGTGAAGTGTTTGCGGTGGCGGCGCCGGCACATGGGCTGCGCATCACCTGCGCGGCGCTGGGGACGACCGAGCTGCGCAGGCTGGCTGATGACCTGGTGGCGGTGTGCGGCTTGTAGCGTCGAGCTTGCTCGACGTCGTTTGGATTGTAGAAGCGGAAGTCGAGCATGGCTCGACTCTACAGAAACATTTCCGGGCGATCAGGGCGCGGCGTTGGCGCCCGGCCGCACGTAGTAGGTCTGGCCGGTGTCGTCCAGGAACACCAGTTCCGGCTTGCCCTGCCACGAGGTGAGCATGGCGCCGGTGTTGTTCTGGTGGCGCACCATCAGGCTGGCACCGCGATCGGGGTTGGCCACGACCTTGAACACTTCAGTGGTGCCACTGGCATCGTCCAGGGTCAGCAGCGCTTCACCACCTCGGTCGCTGGTGCCATAGGCGCCGCGTTCGGATCCGTCCGGCCCGAGCAGGATCATGCCCGACAGTGCGGTCGCACGCGGGCTCTGCGGTTTGCCCTTGCTGAGCGGGTCGGGCACGGGAGCGCCGAGGATGACGCGCGCCTGGCCCTTCTCATCGTGGATGACCAGGCCACGGGCTTCGATCACACGTTGTGGCGATTGGCTGTGATGCAGGTTCCAGGCGGTCCAGCCGGAAACGAGCAGGGCGAGGGTCGAAACCCCCAGCGTGGTCAGCATCAGTGCGCGGGCCATCGTTCGTCCTTCCTTGGATGTGCCGACGATAGCGGATGCAAAAGCGGATGGGTAGGGCCGCGCGGTCAATGGAAATCGCGGCTGTGGCTGCGCAGGCCCTGCAGCAGTTCGTCCAGGCACAGCATGCGCTGCACGATCACGTGCTGCACGCCATCGACGCGTTCCAGGCGGCCGTCGATCTGCATCAGCTGGGTATCGACCAGCACGCGGTGCTGTCGGTCGGCCACGTGCCGCCAGACCACGGCGTTGACCATGCCGGTCTCGTCTTCCAGCGTGAGGAACGTGACCCCGCTGGCGGTCTGCGGGCGCTGCCGCATGCGTACCAGCCCGGCGATGCGGACGCGGCGTCCATGGCCGTGGCCGCCCAGCTGTGCAGCGTCCAGGCACCCGCGGCTGCGCAGTTGCGCGCGCAGGAAGCTGATCGGGTGGCGGCCGAGCGTGGTGCCGGTGCTGCGGTAATCGGCCTGCATGTCTTCCCACGCACTGGGCAGCGGCAGCGCCACGCGTGCCTCGGCGGTGGCACGGGCCTGGTCGAACAGCGGCAGCCGGTTTTCCACGCCGGAAATATCCCAGCGCGCACGATGGCGATGCCCGCTGAGCCCGCGCAGCGCGCCGGCGTCGGCCAGCAGCCCCTGCTGGCGGCGGTCCAGCCCGGTGCGCTGGCACAGGTCGCCGACATCGTCGAACGGGCGCCGCGCGCGCTCGTGCATCAGCGCCTGCACGGCGGTTTCGCTGCAGCCATCGACCAGGCGCAGGCCAAGCCGGATCGCCGCCGGGCCCTTGCTGAAATCCAGGGTGCAGTCCCAGTCGCTGTGGCGCACGTCCACCGGCAGCACCGTGATGCCATGCCGGCGCGCGTCCTGCAGCAGCTGGTCGGGGCTGTAGAAGCCCAGCGGCTGGCTGTTGATGAGGCTGGCGGTGAATGCAGCCGGGTGGTGGCACTTCAGCCAGCAGCTGGCATAGGTGAGCAGGGCGAAGCTGGCGGCATGGCTCTCGGGAAAACCATAGCTGCCGAAGCCCTTGATCTGCTCAAACAGGCGCTCGCCGAACTCCAGGCTGTAGCCGCGGTCGAGCATGCCGGTCAACAGTTTTTCGCGATGCGGCTCCAGCCCGCCATGGCGTTTCCACGCGGCCATCGAGCGGCGCAGTGCATCGGCCTCGCCGGCACTGTAGCCGGCGGCATCCACGGCCAGCTGCATCACCTGTTCCTGGAACAGCGGCACGCCCAGGGTGCGCGCGAACACGCGTTCCAGCTGCGGCGGATAGAGTGGGTTTTCCGGGTCGTTCAAGGCTTCCGGGCCCTGTTCGCGGAGGATCCGCCGGCGCTCCAGGTAGGGGTGCACCATGTCGCCCTGGATCGGCCCCGGGCGCACGATCGCCACTTCGATCACCAGGTCGTAGAAGGTGCGCGGCTGCATGCGCGGAAGCATCGCCATCTGCGCGCGCGACTCGATCTGGAACACGCCGATGGTTTCCGCGGCGCAGATCATGTCGTAGGTGGGGCCGTCCTCGTCTGGAATCGCATCCATGCGCCCTGCGTGCAGGCCGTGCTGCTGCAGCATGGCCAGGCACTTGCGGATGGCGGTGAGCATGCCCAGCGCCAGGCAGTCGACCTTCATCAGGCCGGTGGCATCGAGGTCATCCTTGTCCCACTGGATGACGGTGCGCCCGGCCATGGCCGCGTTTTCCACCGGTACGAGGGTGGACAGCGGGTGTTCGGAAATGACGAAGCCACCCGGGTGCTGGGACAGGTGGCGGGGGAAGTCGATCAGCTCTCCGGTGAGTGACAGCAGCCGCCGCATCAGCGGTGTGTCCGGATCGAAGCCGCGTTCGCGCAGGGTGTCCGGCAGCGGGATGTTGCCGCCCCAATGATCCATCGCTGCGCCCAGCTCGTTCACCTGGTCCATCGGCAGACCGAGCGCACGGGCGACATCGCGGATCGCGCTGCGGCCGCGGTAGCTGATCGCCACGGCGGTCAGCGCGGCGCGCTCGCGGCCATAGCGGTTGAACACGTACTGCAGCACTTCCTCGCGGCGCTCGTGTTCGAAATCGATGTCGATATCCGGCGGCTCATCACGTTCATCGGAAATGAAACGCTCGAACAGCAGGTTGCTGCGCGCCGGGTCGATCTCGGTGACGCCCAGCACGAAGCACACCGCCGAATTGGCCGCCGAGCCGCGGCCCTGGCAGAGGATCTTCTGCTCGCGGGCGAAGCGGACGATGTCCTGCACGGTGAGGAAGTAGGAGGCGTAATTCTTCTTGGCGATCAGGGCCAGTTCGTGCTCGATCTGCTTGCGCTGCGCCGGCTGGATGCCCCACGGCCAGCGCTCGGGAATGCCCTTTTCCACCAGCGCACGCAGCCAGCTGTCCGGGGTCTCCCCTTCGGGCACCAGCTCGCGCGGGTAGGTGTACTGCAACTGGTCCAGGGTGAAGTGGCAGCGCTCGGCGATGCGCAGGGTCTCGGCCAGCAGCTCGGGCGGATACAGCCTGGCCAGCGCGCTGCGCGGGCGCAGGTGGCGCTCGCCATTGGGAAACAGCCGCCAGCCGGCTTCGGCCACGCTGCAGCGGTGGCGGATCGCGGTCAGCGTGTCCTGCAGGGCGCGGCGGCGGCGCACGTGCATGTGCACATCGCCGCTGGCCACCAGTGGCAAGGCGTGGCGTTCGCCGAAGGCCTGCAGCTGCTGCAGGCGGCGCACATCGTCGTGTTCGTGGTGCAGTTCCACGGCCAGCCACAGGCGATCGTTGAAGGCGGTGCGCAGCGTCAGCAGGTGGCTGGCATCGGGCTGCCGGTCCAGCCACAGGCACAGCAGGCCCTCGGCCAGGCCGTGCAGGTCTTCGCGCAGGCAGCGGTATTCGCCCTTGCCTGCGCGCCGCCGGCAGGTGGTGATCAGCTGGCAAAGGCCGGCATAGGCCTCCTGGTCGGTGCACAGCAGGGCGATCTTCGGCCCGTCCTCGACCTGGAATTCGGCGCCGACGACCAGCGCCACGCCGTGCGTCTTCGCCGCCTGCCAGGCCCGCACGATGCCGGCCAGCGAACACTCATCGGTGATCGCAACGGCGCGGTAGCCCTGGCCGGCGGCGCGCGCGAACAGCTCGTCGGCGGTGGACGCGCCGCGCTGGAAACTGAAGGCCGACAGGCAGTGCAGTTCGGCATAGGCAGGGGACGTGGCGTGCATGGCGGTTCAACCGAACCAGCCGTGCAGCATCCACGGTGCATGCGGGTCGTTGCGCGGGCGGAAGGCCCAGCCGCGCTGGCCGTGCGCGGTCTCCACCACGTAGTAGTCGCGGCGCGCATCGGCGTGGTCCCACCAGCCCGATTCGATCCGTTCCGGCCCGGCGATGATGCGCAGGCGCGGGTCACGCAGCGGCTGCGGTGCCTCCAGCAGCCAGCCGGGCCGCAACGGCCAGTACGCAGGGGGCTTGGCCGCCGGCTGGGTGCCGCTGGCACATTCGGGGCGATGGTCGGCCTGCACCGCCAGTGGCTGCACGGCATCATCGCCAAGGCGCGCCCGCAGGCGCTCGCGCAGCTGGGTCCACGGCATCGCCTGCGCCGGGCGGGTGTCGAACAGATCGCGTGCGGCCGGCACGAACGGCGGCAGGTGTTCGGCCTGCAGGCGCAGCGCCCGGCTGCCGGCAGGCAGGGCGAAGGCCTCCATGCGGTTGCGGGCGATCTCGAACAGCAGCGCGGCATCGCGTTCGGGCGCCAGCAGGCCGATGGTCAGGACGCTGGCCGGCAGCAGGTCGTGTTCGAAATACAGGTCGAAGCGCTGCACGCCCCCATCGCGCGAACACAGGAACGCAGCCAGGTCCAGCAGCAGGCGGCGCAGCGGAAACAGCAGCGCCTGGCTGGATTCGATCTCGTACTCGAATTCGATGCGTGCATCGAAACGGTCAGGAGGCTGGTAGTAGCGCAGTGGCGCGGTGGGCAGGCCGCGCAGCGCATCCAGCTGCTGCAGTACATCGGGTGCGAAGCGCCGGGCCAGGCTGTCGCGCGGCAGTTCGAGCACCGCGCCCAGCGTGCGCAGGCCGGAGCGGCCCAGCACGGTGACCGCCTCGGCGGGCAGCCCGCAGCGTGACAAGGGCAGCGGCGCCAGCAGGGCCGGCAACTGCTGCGCATCGATGCCCAGGCCGTCGTGCACGTTGGCCAGCACGCGCGCGGCATGCGGGGTGGGCGCGGCCACCAGGCGGTGGCGGAAGCCCAGTTCGTGCAGGCCATCGCGCAGGCGTTTCTCGATCTTCAGCCAGTCACCGAACAGGGCACGGCTGGCGCCGATTTCCATCACCAGCGCATGCGGAAAATCGAGGCTGACCTGCGAACTGTAGGCGTAGGCCCAACTGGCCAGCAGCTGGCGGGTCTGCTGCTCGGCGCTGGGGTCGTAGTCGTGCAGCTGCATGTCCTGCACCAGCACCTGTGCGGCCGACAGCAGCATGCCCGGGCGCAGGCCGGCCGCGCGTGCTGCCGGGCTGACCGCGCGCAGCACGCGGCGCTGCGCCGGCCCCTGCAGCAGCACCAGCGGCCGCTGCGGGTCCGGCTGCAGGCGCAGCACGCTGTCCAGCGCCAGCTGCGGCAACAACAGGCAGGCCCAGTGCATGGCGCGGCCTCAGTGGGCAACGGCCAGCGGCAGCGGTTGCGCCGGTGGCAAGCCGCCGCGGCACTTCAGTACCCGCACCTGGCCGTGGTCGAGCTGCAGGCGCAGGCTGGCCGGCGAGGGATTGCGCGCGGCGCGCACGTCGCGGAACACGAAGCCCAGGCACTGGCCGCTGTCGGCGGCAACCTGCAGGCGGCGCAGCGAGCGGTCATCGGCCTGCTGCGGCTGCGGCCAGCACAGCACCGCCGCACAGGCGGCCGAGCGCAGGCATTGTTCGGCCGCCCACAGGGCCTGCTTCGGCGTGGCGTGGATGATCTGCAGCTGGGCCAGGTCCAGCCCGGCCGCGGCCCATGCCGGGGCGTGCGGGCGGTAGGGTGGGGCGACCAGCACGATGGGCCGGTCGCGCTGGCTCAGCCTGGCCAGCGCCGGCCAGACCAGGGCCAGTTCACCCACGCCGGGGGCGTCCTGCAGTACCTCGCACAGGCCGCTGGCGGGCCAGCCGCCGCCGGGCAGGCGGGCATCCAGCGCCGGGTGGCCGCTGGCCAGGTGGTCGCTGGCCGGCCCATTGCGCGCCGGGCCACGCCACAGCTGTCGGCCGTCCAGCAGGCGGTCGAGCGCGACGACGGCACCCATCAGCCGGTCCCCCGGGGGAGGGGCCAATCAGGCTGGAAGCGACAGAAATGGGCGGAAACGGCTGGCATGGAGCGAGTGTCGGCAGACCGGCATCAGGGGCTGGGACCAGACATGCTACTCGCCTTGTGAGTAGAATTACTAATGAAATTGGAGGGTCGGGTTTCAGGTTGCTGAAGCGGTAAAGCATCCACGCATGGCGTGGATCTACCAGGCCGATGAGTAGATCCACGCCATGCGTAGATGGGCAAAAGGCGACCGAATCAGTAGATCCACGCCATGCGTGGATAGGCAAAAGGCGACCGAATCTGTAGATCCACGCCATGCGTGGATAGGGCAAAAGTGCGCCGCCGACGATCCAGGCCGGCGGCTACCCGCTCATCGGTGCTGCCTGGTTACGGGTGCACTGGCAGCGCAACCGGACGCAGCGGCGCGGCATCGCCGCCGCGGATCTTCAACGGGCCGCCGATGAAGGCGAACTCGTAGACCTTGTCGCGGGCCAGTTCGTCCAGCGCCACCAGTTCGATGATCGGTGCGCCCTGCTGGGCCAGCAGGTAGGTGTGCAGTGGCACGTAGTCGTCGGCCACCTCCGAGGGGAAAGTCTCGAAGCTGAGGTTGTCGGCACCGACGATCATCGCGCCGCTGTCTTCGACCAGGAAGCGCGCCGCGTCCAGGCCCATGCCCGGCGGATTGGCCATGTACGCCTTCGGCTGTTCGAACAGGCGCATGCGGCCGGTGCGGATCAGCACGATGTCACCCTGCTGCAGCTTCACCTTCTGGCGTGCCAGCGAATCCTTCAGGTCCTGGCGGGTGACCCGGTAGCTGTCCGGCAGCATGTCCACGCCCTTGGCCCCGGCCACGTCGATCAGCACGCCACGCGCGATCAGTGGCGGGAACTTCTCGATGCCGGTGACGTTCCAGCCGCGGTCGCCGAGATGCTGGTCGGCCTCGAAGCCGTTCCAGATCTTCCCGTGGATGCCGAAGTGGTTCAGCGCATCGATGTGGGTGCCGGTGTGGCTGTACATCGAGAACGCGGTGCCGGTGTAGCTGCGGGTGAGGTTCATGGTCTCGCCCACGCCCATCGGGTCGTCCATCACCGTGCCGCGCGGGGTATGGGTCATCCAGAACTGGTAGTGCGGGTCACCGGCGTCCTGCCAGCTGGGCATGCCGACGTAGTACTCGGTAGCCAGGTCATAGGCCTTGCCGCCGCTGACCCGCGACAGGATCGCCGCGCGCGAAGCCTCGGTGATCAGGTTGAGGCGGCCGATCTCATCCTCCGGCCCCCAGGGGCTGGTACCGACCTGCTGGCCGGAGGGAACGTGTTCATGCGCATGCACGGTGGTGGAGGCGGCGGTGCTGGCCAGCAGCAGGGCCAGCGCGGTGGCCACGGGACGTGGGGTCATGGGGGAATCTCCTTGCAGGGTGGGGGAAGGCGCGGCTCAGGCCGCGACCAGAGGGGCCAGGGCCTGGCGCAGCTGCGGCAACGGCAGGGTCTGCAGACGCAGGCCGTTGCCGCCGATCACGGTGGGAATGGAGCGGATGCCGAGGGCAGCGGCTTCGCTGCGGTCGGCCTGCACGCGCCGGCGGACTTCGTCGCTGCGCATGTGGCCGGCGAAGGCGCCGCGCGGGTGGCCCAGCGATTCGGCGATGTCCAGCAGCACCTCGGCATCGCCGATGTTGCGGTGCTGGTGCAGGTGCGCCCACTGCACGGCATCGAACATCGCGCCATGGGCCTCATTGCCGCCCAGCAGCCCTGCAGCCTGGCAGGCCAGTGCGCCGAGCCAGCCGGAGGGATACTCGAAATCCTGTGCGCGCATGCCTTCGATATCGATGCGCGCGCTGTCTTCATGCGCGGCGCAGTCGGTCCAGTGGCGCAGGATGGTTGCCTTGGCGCGCTGCATCGAGCCGAACACCTCGATCATCTGCGCGCGCGAGTCCTGCAGCACGAAGCTGCGATGACGCACCTGGATGCCGAGTTCGGCGGAGACCTGCTGCAGGCGCGGGGCCAGCACGAAGCACCAGCCGCAGACCACGTCGTGGAAGAAATCGACCACCGGCGCTGCGGTGGCGGGGGAAGGAGCGGAAGACATCTGCCTGCCATCGGTGAGAGGGGAGGCGGCAGAGTAGGCAGCGCGGCATGCCCGAAACAGCACGCCGCAGGCAGCTCAGTTTTCGCTGGTGGTTACGAATCCAGGCCGGGGCAGCCAGGCAGCTCGGCGTGCAGGAAATCGATGAAGGCACGGACCTTGGGCTGCAGGTGGCGCGAGGTGGGGTAGACCGCATGCACGAAGCGCGGTGGATACAGGTGGTCGGGCAGCACCTGCTGCAGTTCGCCACGAGCCAGTGCCGGCGCCGCCAGGAACGAGGGCAGGGCGCCGATGCCCATGCCGGCCACCAGCAGGTCGCGCAGCATCAGGCTGTTGTTGGCGGTGACGCGCGCCGGCAGGGTGATCGTCACCTGGCCATCAGGGCCAAGCAGCGGCCAGCTGCCGGGTGAGTCGGACAGGCTGTAGGCCAGCACGCTGTGCGCCTGCAGGTCATCCACCGCCGCGGGTGCAGGGTGCTGCTGCAGGTAGGATGGCGCCGCGCACAGCACCTGCTGCAGCGAAGCCAGGCGCCGTGCCACCAGCCGCGAGTCATCCAGCTCGGCGCGCAGCCGCAGCGAGACATCGAAGCCTTCGCCGACGGCATCGAGCAGGCGGTCTTCCATCACCAGGTCCAGCGACACTTTCGTATGCTGCTGCAGGAAGCGCGGCAGCAACGGCGACAGCGTGCTCAAGGCAAAGGACTGCGGCGCATTCACGCGCAGCCGCCCGGCCACCTCGCCACGCTGCTCGGCAATGCCGCGCTCCAGTGCGTCCAGTTCGTCGAGCAGGCGGCAGCACTCGCGGTAGTAGGTATGGCCCGTCTCGGTCAGGCTCATGCGCCGCGTGGTCCGTTGCAGCAGGACCACGCCCAGGTGCGATTCCAACGCGCGCAGCTGCTTGCTCAACCCGGCCGATGACATGCCCAGGTCCTCGGCGGCGCGGGCCAGCCCGCCGCGCTCGACGATGCGACGGAAAGCGCGCATCAGGTTGAAGGAGTCCATGCCGGTCCCCGGCGCGAAGAAACCGCCATTGTAGATCCGCGCCATGCCCACCATGCGGTTGCGTCGTTTGTTCAAGCCAGCCCGCCGCGCGCGGCGCCACCCTGCAGGCCCCTCACGTTTCGGGTTGCCCATGAAGCTCTGGTTCCTCCGCCTGTACGCCCCGCTGTTCCTGTTCGGTTTCCTCGCCGCCGCCATCGCCTGGGTCGGCCACCACCACGGCGACCCGCTGTGGCTGCTGGCCCTGCTGGCCCTCGCCATTGCCGTGTCCTTCATGGCCGAACGCCTCTGGCCCTACGATCCGTCGTTCAACCACGACCACGATGATCGCGTGCGCGACACCCTGCATGCCCTGGTCAACGAAGGCTTGAACCTGCTGTCGATCGCGGCCGTCCCGCTGCTGGCGGCGATCATCCCGTGGCAGGTGTGGCCGCAGCAGTGGCCGTTCGCGCTGCAGGTGCTGGTGGCCATCATCGCCGCCGATCTCGGCATCACCCTGGTGCACTACGCCAGCCATCGCATCGGCTGGTTGTGGCGGCTGCACGCGGTGCACCACAGCGTCACCCGCATGTACGGGTTCAACGGCCTGATGAAGCACCCGCTGCACCAGGCCGCCGAGGCGGTGGGCGGGGTGCTGCCGCTGCTGGCGCTGGGCCTGCCGATGCCGGTGGCGGCAGTGCTGGCCTTTGCCATTGCCATCCAGCTGCTGCTGCAGCATTCCAACGTGGACATGCGCCCGGGCGTACTCGGCCGGGTGATGGCCTGGGCACCACTGCACCGCTTCCATCACATGCGCTACGGCACCGCCGGCGACGTCAACTTCGGCCTGTTCCTGACCGTCTGGGACCGCCTGCTGGGTACCGCGTTCGATGCACCGGGCTACCGCTTGGGCACGCATGACCTGGGCATCGGCAGCCAGCCGGACTATCCGCGCGACTATGCCGGGCAACTGATGGCGCCGTTCCGCGAGCTGCCCCATGGGCAGGTGCCTGAAGTGCCTGAGGGCCTGCGCCGTCGTTGAGCCTGCGCCTCAGGTGGCGCGCAGCTGCAGCCCCTGCAGCTGTGCCGCGCCGATGCCGAACATGCGGCGCAGGCTGCGCGACAGATGGGCCAGATCGGCGAAGCCTGCGGCGTGCGCACTGTCGGTCAGGCTGTGACCGTGCAGGTGGTGTGCCAGTGCGGAGCGCAGGCGCTGCCACAGCACCCAGCCACGCAGGGTCACCGCCAGGTCGGACTGGAAACGCCGGTGCAGTTGGCTGGTTGACAGATGCGCGGCCCCGGCGATATCGGCGGCGGGCACCGGGCCGGGCAGGTGCTGGGCGATGCGTTCCAATGCCACCTGCACGCGGCGGTCCAGCGGCTGCGCGCGGCTCAGCTGCGGCAGTCGCTCGTGCAGGATGCTGATATCGGCGGGCAGCTGGTACAGGTGCTGCTGGATCTGTTCGAGATCGGCATGGGCCGGTTCGAGGAACAGGGTGCAGCCGTCCTGCGGCGCGGAGAGGATGGCATGCGGCACGAAGGATGGCAGCCACAGGCATTGGCCGAGGTGCGGAACGCCATCGATCTCCACCTGCCAGGGCGCCCCGTCGCTGACCAGCAGCTGGTGGGCGTAGTGCGCGTGCGTGCCGCTGCCACCGGCATGGCCCTGCAGCAGGGCGGCGTGTGCATCCAGCAGCAGGGTGCCATTCCAGGGCAGGGCGGGGTGGGGCATGCGGGCATTGTAGATCCACGCCATGCGTGGATGGATCTCCATCGGAATTGAATCCATGGAGATCCGACCCCCGTGCCGACCAACGGTCGGCACCCACCACCATCAGCAGCAGGTTCCAACAGTTCGCAGGAAACTGTCGAAGGCGGGGTGGGTCCGGTGGCAGGGGCGTGAGCCGCATGGATGCGGCGACCGAGCTTACATGGACGTACTTGCAGCGTCCCCTGCCACCGGAACCACCCCGCCATCCCACGGAATGCAGGCTTTTGACGTTGACGTTGACGTTGACGTTAGCGGGTGCCGGGCGGCAGCCCGGCCGCGCCATCACCGGCCGTGCGGGTCCGGGCGATGGTGCACGTATTCGACCACGGTGCCATCGGGGTGCACCGCATTGAATGCCGCGCCAGTGGGCACGACCTGCAGCGGGAAGATGATCTCGGCGCCGGCGGCCACCAGCCGGTCGTGGTACGGCCGGACATCGTCGACCAGCAGGGTGCCGGTGGTGGAGGTGAACGGCGCCAGCGCGTCATCGCTGCCTTCGATCAGCAGGAAGGCGCCGACCATGGCCAGGCGCAGGCCCGCATCGGGGAACGGAAAACCAGCATCGGCCACCACGCCCTGCAGCTGCTCGTAGAACGCGACGCTGCGCTCCAGTTCACCGGGGCTGACGAACACGCGGATCAGCACGCGCGGGCTGCGCTGGCTGGAGGTATCACAGCGGTCGCGCCAGAGGTGGTCGAAAGTGCGGTGTACGTTCATGGGCTCGGTCCATCGCCGGGAACTCCCATTATCGGTACGCCCCTGCGGCCCGCTGATGACCGCCGGTGATGGCCTGATAACCATGCCGTCGCAGCGGCCTGTGACTTAGGTCCTGTTGACAGCCATCAATGCCCTCGCACAATCTTAACAAGATGGGTCGCTCTGCGGCCCGGGCAGGCAGGTTGTCACGCCGGGAGGAGGGTCCCGCGCGCAGACCGGTCCGTCCCCTGGCCTGCGGTGTGTTGCCTGGCAACGCCCGCGCGGCATGAACGCTGCACCCTTCGGCGGCACTTTCCCTGGACCGATTGCCTTGGCAACGGAATTACGCCCGCCGATGAAAACGTTTACAAAGCCGCTTGCCCTGTCCCTTGCGCTGTCTGCCGCGCTGGCCGCCCCGGCCTGGGCCGACACGGCCGCCTTCACCGTGCTGACCCTGGAACAGGCACCGACCCAGGATGCGATCCCCGCCCTGGCTGCCCAGCTGAAATCCCTGAAGGTGGACGCGGTCAGCGTGCGCCAGGTGCAGCGCGGCATCGGCCAGGTCGATCCGCTGCAGCTGCTGGCCGATGGCCTGGGCTACGAGTACCGCTTCATCGCCGCCGGCAAGGATGATGGCCAGACCCAGCAGGGCCAGGCCGTGCTGACCCGCCTGCCGATCGCCGCCGAATCCGGCCCCGACCAGCCGGGCCTGAACTACCTGCGCCTGGACGACGGCCGCCACACCGTGGCGCTGTACACCGATGCCGGCGCGGGTGCCGCCCGCCTGCCCGCCCTGGTCACCCGTTCGCGCCTGGGCGCACCGGCGGTGCTGCTGGGTGCGGTGGCCGGTGAGTCGGCCAAGGCGGCCGGCTTCGACCCGGCCCGCGTGGCCCTGGAAGCCGATGCCAGCTACTTCAGCGATGGCTTCCAGGCGGCCAGCAGCGCGCCGTTCAAGATTGATGGCAGCACCCTGCGCGCGACCCTGCTGACCCTGGCCTACGTGGCCGACAAGGGCGGCGAGCAGCCGTGGATGGACACCACCCTCAACGCCGACGCGCGCGCCGCGCTGCTGCTGAAGGCGATGACCGAGGACGAGAAGTTCCAGATGCTGCACAGCTATTTCGGGCTGGGCAAGGACGGTGGCCCGCTGCCGGAAGGCGCCGTGGGTTCGGCCGGCTTCGTGCCGGCAGTGCCGCGCCTGGGCATTCCGGCGCAGCAGTCGGCCGATGCGGGCGTGGGCGTGACCAACCCAGGTGGCATCCGCGCGGGTGACTTCGCCACCGCCATGCCGTCCGGCCCATCCACCGCGTCCAGCTGGAACCGCGAAGTGGCCTTCGCCGGTGGCGCGACCATGGGCCGCGAAGCGTGGCAGCAGCGCTTCAACATCCTGCTGTCGGGCAGCGTCAACCTGCAGCGTGACCCGCGCAACGGCCGCAACTTCGAATACGCCGGTGAGGATCCCCTGCTGGCCGGCTCGATGGTCGGCGCGCTCATCCAGGGCGTGCAGAGCCAGCACGTGATCTCCTCGATGAAGCACTTCGCGCTGAACGACATGGAGACCCGCCGCAACTTCCACGACGTGCGCATCGGCGAACAGGCCATGCACGAATCGGACCTGCTGGCCTTCGAGATCGCGCTGGACGCCGGCCGCCCGGGTGTGGCGATGTGCTCGTACAACAAGATCAACGGCACTTACGGCTGCGAGAACGGCTACCTGATGAACCAGGTGCTGAAGCAGGAATGGAAGTTCCCCGGTTTCGTGATGTCCGACTGGGGTGGTGTGCACAGTGGTTCGAAGGCGGCGCTGGCCGGCCTGGACCAGCAGTCGGCCGGTGAAGTGTTCGACGCGGCAGTGTTCTTCGACGAACCGCTGCGCCTGGCCGTGCACGGCGGCGTGGTGCCGCAGGCGCGACTGAACGACATGGTGGCGCGCATCCTGCGCACGATGTTCCTGCACGGCAACTTCGACAACCCGCCGCAGCACCAGAAGGTGGATGCCGAAGCCGGCTATGCCGTTGCCCAGCGCACGGTGGAAGAGGGCAGCGTGCTGCTGCGCAATGAAGGCAACCTGCTGCCGCTGGCCGACAGCGTGAAGCGCATCGTCATCATCGGCGGCCATGCCGACAAGGGCGTGATCGGTGGCGGTGGTTCGTCGATGGTGGGCGTGACTGCCAAGGGCACCAACGCAGTGCCGGGCGTGATGCCGACCACCTGGCCGGGCCCGGTGATCTTCCACCCGTCCTCGCCGCTGGAATCGCTGCGCGCAGCGCGTCCGGACGCGACCATCGAGTATGTGGACGGCACCAACGCCGCCGCGGCGGCCAAGGCGGCCGCGCAGGCCGACGTGGCCATCGTGTTTGCCACCCAGTGGGCGGCCGAATCGGTGGACCTGCCGGACATGCAGCTGCCGGACAACCAGGATGCGCTGATCTCGGCGGTGGCCAAGGCCAACCCGAAGACCGTGCTGGTGCTGGAAACCAACGGCCCGGTGCGCACCCCGTGGCTGGCGCAGGTGCCGGCAATGCTGCAGGCCTGGTACCCGGGCATCCGCGGTGGCGAAGGCATCGCCGCGCTGCTGACCGGCCAGGCCAACCCGTCCGGCCGCCTGCCGGTCACCTGGGTGGTGGACGAATCGCAGCTGCCGCGCCCGCACATCGACGGCCTGGGCTTCAAGCCGAAGAAGGAATTCGGCGACGTGTTCGATTTCGATATCGAAGGCGCCAACGTCGGCTACAAGTGGATGGCGGCCAAGGGCCTGACCCCGACCTTCGCCTTCGGCCACGGCCTGTCCTACACCACGTTCGCCTATGAAAACCTGAAGGTGAGCGTGGAAGGCTCGCGCCTGGTCGCCAGCGTCGACATCCGCAACACCGGCAAGCGCGCCGGTGCCGACGTCGCCCAGCTGTACCTGAAGCTGCCGGCCGGCAGCACCACGCCGATCCGCCTGATCGGCTATGACAAGGTGCAGCTGCAGCCGGGCGAACAGCGCCGCATCCGCATCGAAGCCGAGCCGAAGACCTTGGCCCACTACGATGCGCAGGCCCGCCAGTGGAAGATCGACGGTGGCACCTACAAGGTGCAGCTGTCGCGCAACGCCGCCGAGCCGCTGCAGAGCGTGGATGTGCAGCTGGTGGAGCAGGTGCTGCGCTGATCCAGCGGGTTGTTGATGCATGAAGACACGGCCCCGAAAGGGGCCGTTTCTTTTTGTGGAGTGCCGCTGCGCTCGCCGGGCCATCCCCGGCGGACGCCGTCATCACCCGGGCGTGCCGGTGAACCACCCGCGCAGGAAATCGATCAACTGCCGCACCTTCGGCGAGGGCTGCGTACTGTGCGGGTAGACCGCGTACACGCACTGCTGCGGGAAGCGGTGCTGGCGCAGCACCGGCCGCAGGCGATCCAGGGCCAGGTCGTCCTCGATCAGCCAGCGTGGCAGCACGGTCACCCCGGCACCGGCCAGGGCGAAGGCGTGCAGGCTGCTGGCGCCATCCACGCGCACCACGGCATTGCCCGGATTGGTGGCAAACAACGCGTCGCTGCCATCGGGCGCAACCACCGGCACATCGGCCAGGCGGGGGTAGCCCAGGCGGGGCAGGGTGCCCAGCTGCACGGGATCATCAGCCGCATCGGCGGAGGGCAGGCGTGCCAGCAGTGAAGGCGCCGCCACCGCGCACAGCGGGTGGCGTTCCAGTTCACTGGCGTGCAGGCCTGAATCCGGCAGGCGGCCAAGGCGGATGGCCAGGTCGAAGCGCTCCGGAATCAGGTCCGCCGGTGCCGGAGAGGTGGACAGATGCAGCTGCAGCGCCGGGTGTCGTGCACGGAATGCCTCCAGCGCCGGGATCAGGCGCAGCTGCGCGTACTCCGGCGTGGTGGTCAGGCGCAGCGTGCCCTGCAGCTGGTGCTGGTCGCGGCGCGCGGCATCGATGGCCGCCTGCGCTGCCTCCAGTGCCTGCACGCAGTGCTGCAGGAACTGTTCGCCGGCCTCGGTCAGCGCCAGGTGGCGGGTACTGCGCAGCAGCAGGGTCACGCCCAGCTCCTGCTCCAGCCGCTTCAGGTTGAAGCTGACCACCGCGCGGCTCAGGCCCAGGCGCTCGGCGGCTGCGGTGAGGCTGCCGGCGTCGACCACGGCACGGAAGATGTCAAAGCGGTCCAAGCTGACCATGGCGATTCATTGTCAAAACAGATTTGACAGTGTTGCAGCTGGTGTCGTGTTTTTCCAACAACCGTCGAAAGGCATGCTGGCTGCTTCCCCGCTGGAGCGCCGCCGATGCCCTCTCCCCGCCTGCGCCACGAGGCGATCTTCCTGCTGGTGTTCGCGCTGGACCTGGTCAACATGTTCATCGCCACGGTGGCCTATCCGGCGCTGGCAGCCGAACTGCAGGCGGACATCAGCACCCTGGCATGGGTCGGCACGGCCTACATGCTGGGCTTGAGCGTGGTGATTCCACTGGCGCCGTGGCTGGCCGCGCGCTGCGGTGAACGAAGACTGTTGCTGGCGGCCCTGCTGCTGTTCACGTTGGCGGCGGCCTTGGCCGGTGCGGCGCCGGGCATCGGCTGGCTGCTGGGATGGCGGCTGCTGCAGGGCCTGGCCGGCGGTCTGCTGATTCCCGTTGCGCAGGCCGCGGCCTACCGGCAATGCAGCCCTGAGCAGCGTAGCGCGCTGACCCGCCGCATCCTGCTGGTGGCGCTGCTGGTGCCAGCGCTGGCGCCGGCGCTGGGCGGGCTGCTGGTGCAGTGGCTGTCCTGGCGGGGCGTGCTCTGGGCCAGCCTGCCGCTGGCACTGGCGGCGATGGGTCTGGTGCTGGCGTGGATGCCGGCCGATGGCGAACGCACAGCCCCCCGCCTGCAGGCCTACGCGCTGGCCACCGCGATGAGCGCGCTGGGCGTGCTGCTGCTGGCGCTGACCTGGCTGGGCGAACCCGGCCACCGGATTGCCGGCGGGGTGTTGTTGCTGCTGGCGCTGGTGCTGGCGACCGCCCACCTGCGCCACGCGCGCCAGCAGGCACAGCCGCTGCTGCGCTGGTCGCTGCTGTCCCATCGCGGGCTGCGGCTGGCAATGCTGGTCTATCTTGCGGTGCCGGGCGTTTTCATCGGCAGCCAGCTGGCCAGCACGCTGCAGCTGCACCAGGCGGGCTACAGCGCTGCGCGCATCGGTGCAGTGATGCTGCCGTGGGCGCTGGCATCGGCGGTGGCCATCACCGGCAGCCGACGCCTGCTCGCGCGCTTCGGTCCGGCGGCGGTGCTGCGCGGTGGCATGCTGCTGCAGGCCAGCGGCCTGATGTTGATGGCGCTGTTGCCGCAGCCTCCGTTTGCGCTGGCAGCGCTGTTGTACGCGTTGATGGGCGCCGGCGGCAGCCTGTGCAGCAGCACCGCACAGACGCTGGCCTTCCACGGTGTGGAGGGTGAAGCGCTGGGTGATGCCAGTGCGCTGTGGAATCTCAATCGCCAGCTCAGCTTCTGCCTCGGTACCGCCGCCATCGCGCTGCTGCTGGCCCTGGCCCTGCAATGGCTGCCGGCGCGGGCCACTGGCATGGCGCTGGGCCTGGCCGCTGTCCTTACCCTGCTGCCGATGGCGCTGTTGCGCCGTTCGCAGCCACTGACCCTTGCGCAACCGGAGCGTGCCTGATGCAACACACCGCCGAACATGAAATCCACGAACTGCACGACGCGCTGCAGGCGTGGTTCCGCGCCGAGGTGGGCGCCGAAGCACTCGACGATCTGATGGCGCACTTCTGCGCGGACTTCAGCATGGTCGGCATCGCCGGTCGGCGCCTGGACCGGCAGGCGGTACAGGCATTGTTCGTCGGCGGGCATGGGGCACGGCCTGGCCTGCGCATCGCCATCGACGCCGTGCAGGTGATTGAAGCGCCGTCACCGCTGGCCGTGCTGCGTTACCGCGAAGGGCACGCCGTGGGAGATGGGGCGACCGCATGGCGGGAGTCGCTGGCGGTGCTGCGGCAGGAGCACGGGCGTTGGCGATGGTTGGCGCTGCATGAGGTGGCAACCGCCTGATCGGTAGTGCCGGCGAGCGCTGCCCAGCATCGCTTGGCATGTGCCATCAGTCCTGCCTCCAAAGTACGCGGAACGCAAAGCCCGCACACACTTCACCGGGCGGGGCAGGAGTACGCTTGGGTCTTTCCTGCCGGGAGGGGTTTCCATGCGTGTGCGTGCCGTTGCTGTAGCCATCGCCCTTTGCCTGTCCAGCACCGTGCTGGCCGCCGATACCCCGCCGATGACCCCGGACATCAGCGGAAAGCCCTTCGTGGCCCCTGACGTCGGCCGCGACTATGACAAGCGCGTGGTGATGGTGCCGATGCGTGATGGCACCCGGCTGTACACCGTCATCGTGGTGCCCAAGGGGGCGCACAACGCACCGATCCTGCTGACCCGCACGCCGTACGATGCCGCCGGCCGCGCCAGCCGCACCGATTCGCCGCGCATGCGTGACATGCTGCCGCAGGGCGATGAAGTGTTCGTCGATGGCGGCTACATCCGCGTGTTCCAGGACATCCGTGGCAAGTACGGTTCCGAAGGCGATTACGTGATGACCCGGCCGCTGCGCGGGCCGCTGAACAACACCAAGGTGGACCATTCGACCGACGCCTGGGACACCATCGACTGGCTGGTCAAGCATGTGCCGGAAACCAACGGCAAGGTCGGCATGCTGGGCTCGTCGTATGAAGGGTTCACCGTGGTGATGGCGTTGACCGACCCGCACCCCGCACTGAAGGTGGCCGCACCGCAGAGCCCCATGGTCGATGGCTGGATGGGCGATGACTGGCTCAACTACGGTGCGTTCCGCCAGGTCAACTTCAACTATTTCGCCATGCAGACCGAGAAGCGCGGCAAGGGCACGCCGCTGCCCAGCCTCGGCTACGACGACTACAGCACGTTCCTGCGCATCGGCTCGGCCGGTGACTACGCCCGCTTTACCGGCGTGGACAAGCTGACCTGGTGGAAGAAGCTGGTCGAGCACCCGGCCTACGATGCGTTCTGGCAGGGCCAGGCGCTGGATGCAGTGATGGCGAAGACGCCGCTGAAGGTGCCGACCATGTGGCTGCAGGGCCTGTGGGACCAGGAAGACATGTGGGGCGCCAACCACGCCTACCGGGCGATGGAAGGCCGTGACACCGGCAACACGCTCAACTACCTGGTGATGGGACCGTGGCGGCACAGCCAGGTGAACTACACCGGCAACGAGCTGGGGGCGCTGAAGTTCGATGGCGATACCGCGCTGCAGTTCCGCCGCGACGTGCTCAAGCCGTTCTTCGACCAGTACCTGGTGGATGGCGCACCGAAGGCCGACACGCCGCCGGTGCTGGTCTACAACACCGGCGAGAACCACTGGGACCGCCTGCAGGGCTGGCCGCGCAGCTGCGAGAAGGACTGCACTGCGGCCAGCAAGCCGCTGTACCTGCGTGCCGGTGGCAAGCTGGCCTTCCAGGCGCCGGCGGCGGGCGAGGGTGATTTCGAGGAATACGTGTCCGACCCGGCCAAGCCGGTGCCGTTCGTGCCGCGCCCGGTACGCTTCGGCGACCGTGACATGTGGACCACCTGGCTGGTGAAGGACCAGCGCTTCGTCGATGGTCGGCCGGACGTGCTGACCTTCATCACTGAACCGCTGAACGAACCCCTTCGCATTGGTGGCGCGCCGGTGGTGCACCTGCAGGCCTCCACCAGCGGCACCGACAGCGACTGGGTGGTGAAGCTGATCGACGTTTATCCCGACCAGGAGGCATCGACGCCGGAGATGGGCGGCTACGAGCTGCCGGTGTCACTGGCGATCTTCCGCGGTCGCTACCGCGAGAGCTTCAGCGCGCCCAAGGCACTGGCCGCCAACCAGGTGCTGCCGTACCGCTTCGACCTGCCCAATGCCAACCATGTATTCCAGAAGGGGCACCGGGTGATGGTGCAGGTGCAGTCCAGCCTGTTCCCGCTGTACGACCGCAACCCGCAGACCTACGTGCCGAACATCTACCTGGCCAAGCCGGGGGATTACCAGAAGGCCACGCAGCGGGTCTGGCACAGCGCCGCGCAGGCCAGTTACATCGATTTGCCGGTGTATTGAAGCAGACGGTGGTAGTGCCAGCCGCTGGCCGGCATGCCATGCAAGAGCGTGTCGACCGACGGTCGACACCCACCAGGTAGCGCCGGGCCGTGCCCGGCGTTGGTAGTGCCGGCCGCTGGCCGGCATGCCATGCCAGAGCGTGTCGACCAAGGTCGACACCCACCAGGTAGCGCCGGGCCATGCCCGGCGGTGGTAGTGCCGGCCGCTGG
>NZ_JBYSZR010000035.1:0-53225 GCF_058787375.1 Stenotrophomonas sp. FW305-3-2-15-E-LB1 | reverse complement strand
GGTGGGTGCCGACCGTTGGTCGGCACATCTGTCAGATATCGAATGAATCATCCACGCATGGCGTGGATCTACTGGCACGCGCGGCTGTTGGTGGGTGCCGACCGATGGTCGGCACATCTGTCAGATATCAAATGAATCATCCACGCATGGCGTGGATCTACTGGTAGGTGTCGACCTTGGTCGACACAGAGCGAGCGCAGCGAGCGATCCGCTCTTGATCTTCTTTTTCTTTTCCGTGGTTGGACGCGCACGGAAACTGTCAGAGGCGGGGCGGGGTGGGGTCGCGGGGGTGTCCGCGGCATGGATGCCGCGGCCAAGCCCCCAGGGATGGGTTCACGGCGTCCCCCGCGAACCCATCCCGCCCCGCCAAGCGAGGCATTTTGAATTCATCGCCCAACCACAAGGGGCTCAGCCGTTGGCTGCAGCAAACTCCGGGCGCGTCAGGTTGTCCGCTTCGCCCTCGGTGCACAGCACCTCGTCCTCGATGCGGATGCCGCCGTACGGGCGGAAGAAATCCACGCGGTCCCAGTTGATGGCATCGCCATGGCCGGCGGCCTTCACTTCGTCCAGCAGCATGTCGATGAAGTACAGGCCCGGCTCGATCGTCACCACCATGCCCGGTTCCAGCACGCGGGTCAGGCGCAGGTAGGGGTGGCCGGCCGGGCGCTCGATGCGGCCGCCTTCTTCACTGGCCGCGAAACCGGCCACGTCGTGCACCTGCAGGCCGATCAGGTGGCCGATGCCGTGCGGGAAGAACGCGGCGCTGACGCCGGTCTCCAGCGCGGTCTGCGGCGATACCTTGATGACGCCGAAATCCTTCAGCACGCCCATCAGCGAAAGATGCGCGTCCACGTGCAGCTGCTTGTAGTCGAAGCCGGCACGCACCGCCGCGCACATCTGCTGCTGGGCCGCGTCCACCGCGTCGATCATCGCGGCAAACTCGTCGTGGCCCTTGGCCGCATAGGTGCGGGTGATGTCGCTGGCGTAGCCATGCGCACTGGCGCCGGCATCGATCAGGAAGCTGCGCAGCGGCTGCGGCGCCGTGCGGCCCAGCTCGGTGTAGTGCAGCACGGCGGCGTGTTCGTTCAGCGCGACGATGTTGCCGTACGGCAGTTCATTGGCATCCTGGCCCACGGCCTGGCAGTAGGCCATGTGGATGTTGAATTCATCGGCACCATTGCGGAACGCGGCTTCGGCAGCACGATGGCCGCGTACGCCCAGCACCTGCGCCTGGCGCATCAGCGCGATTTCATACGGCGTCTTGTAGGCGCGGTGCCATTCCAGATGGTTCACCACCGGGGCCGGGTTGTTCGGCACGTAAGCCCCCAGCGCGCTCTGCGGTTCGCCCAAGATCGCGCAGCGCGCCGGATCGGCCGGCAGCAGGGCCAGCGCGTCTTCCGGCTTGCGGATGATGCGGATGTCGAAATGCTCCACCCACCAGCCGCTGGGGGCGTCCGGCACCACGTGCCAGTAGTCGAACGGCTGGTGGAAGATCACCGCCGGGCGCTTGCCCGGGGTGAACACCACCCAGCTGTTGGGCACGCGGGTGAGCGGCAGCCACGCCTTGAACTGCGGGTTCACCGCGTACGGGTAGTCACGATCGTCGAACACCTGGTAGTGCAGGGTGCCGCTGGGCACCACCAGGTGGTCGAAGCCGCCGCGTGCCAGCGCCTGTTCGGCGCGTCGGCACAGCACGGCCAGGTGGTCGGAATACAGGGCGCCAGGGTCTTGCTGGATCATTGCGGTGGCTCGACACGGAAAACGGCCCTAGATTCTGCCGCATACCGCAGAAAACCGCTGTGCAGGAACCGGCACTCAGCCTGTCGAAACCGGCGCCTCGTCGCTGTCCTCGCCGATCCAGGCGCGCAGCAGATGCCGATGTTCGCGCGACAGGGTCAGGAAGCGGAACCCGGCCCAGCTCTGGCCCGGGGCATGCGCCGGCTCGCTCCACAGCAGGTGCACGCCCACATCGATGGCTGCGCTGCGGCCATCGCCCAGCGGTAGCGGGAAGCGCAGCTGGTACAGCGCGTCGTCGCGCAGGGGCTGGCTGGCCAGCATCAGCATGCCGGTTTCGGACACATTGCCCAGCCGGCCCACCACGCTGTCGCGCATCTGGTCGGTGACCGGGACCAGGTCGGACACCTGGCGGCGCGGTGCGCGGCGGGTGTCCTGCGGCGGTAGCTGGCTCATGCGTCAGGCTCCTGGCGGCGGCGACCGGCCAACGCGCGCAGGGCCGACAGGCTGGCCTGCCACGCGCGGTCGACCAGGCGGCCTTTTTCTTCGGTGACCAGCTGCGCCCGGCCAGCGGCCATCTGCCGGGCCAGCGTATCCAGGTCGGTTTCGCTGCTCTTCTGCCCGCGCGGATTGACGAACAACACGTGGCCGGTCAGCAGGCTGTACCAGGACAGTCGCTGGCGGCGCACGCTGCCGTCCTCGTCGGCCAGGTCGAACCAGCTGCCGAAGGGCAGGCTGGTCAGCTGGTCATGGCTGGCCTGTTCGGCCGCCGTGCGCGGTGCGGCGGCGTGGCTGCCGGTACTGCTCGCGGCATGCTCGCCCAGGCGTGCACGTGCCTTCAGGCGCGCGCTCAGCTCGGTGCGTGAGGTGTGCTCGTCTTCGCCGCCGGGCGTGGCCAGGCGACGGGCGACCGCCGAAGCTTCCTCGGGGTGGTAGCCGACCTGCAGCAGGGCCGCTTCCACTTCCGCAGCCAGCGGCGCGTCGGGCACGCTGTCGGCCTCGGCCGGTGCGGCGGTGACGGCTGCAATGCGTTCGGTCTGCTGCAGGCGTTCCTGCCACTGCGCCGAGTCATCGCCATGGCGCAGCCGGGTCAGGGTCAGCGCGTCGGCCCAGGCCTCGCGCAGCAGGGTCTGCACGAAGCGTGGCGGTTCCTGTGCCTGGCACTGCTGGTCGATCTGCGCGCTGGCTTCGCGGCGGGCCAGGGCCAGCCGTTCCTTGCCGCGCGCTGCCTCGACATGGCGGCGTTCGGCCAGCTCGGCACGGTGGGCGGCGGCGCGCTGGTGCTGCTGGATTTCTTCGTTGGCCGCCGCAAATGCCTCCGGCGTGCGTGCGTCCTGGCCCAGCAGGCCCTGCACGCTCTGCGCCAGCCGCTGCATCAGCTGCGGGTCCACATCGTCATCGCCCAGCCAGTTGGCGCCGGCTTCGGCGATGGTGTTGAGCAGTTCGCGTGCAGGGTGTTCGTCGCGCACGAAGAAGGCGGGGTCGGCCATCGCCGCGCGTGCCAGCGGCACCTGCAGGCGGGCCAGCAGGGCGGCCGGGACGGGGTCGGGGCGCTGTTGCTGCTGCACCTGCTGCAGCAACAGGCGCAGCAGGTCCAGGTGGTCGCGGTCATGGCTGGCCAGCTGGGCCTGCGCACCGTGCTCGCTGCGCAGCTGCGCGGTCACCGCGGTCTGCAGGTCGGTGATGCTGGTGGCGGCACCGGCCTGTGCCTGCAGGCGCGCCAGCACGGCATCCACCAGCCCGCTGGGCACCGAGGGCGGTTCGATGGCCATCGGTGCGGCATGCCGCGCCTGTTGCAGCAGGTCGTGCAGCAGGTTGGCCGGTGGCGTGGTCAGTTCCGGGTTGGGTGCGCCCGGCGGCGTGGCATCGGCGAAGGCGTTCTGCATCAGCGCCGACCACGAACCGGCGCGGCCGGAGCCGCTCCAGCCGGTCAGTGGTTCGGCCGAGCGCGGCGCGGGTTGCGTCGTGCGACCGCCGCCGACGGACTGGGTGATGATCCGGCGGGTGCTGGACGACCGTGCCAGGTACGGGGTGTAGACCAGGCCGGGCAGCACGCCGTGCTCCGCCAGCAGGGTGTTGGAGCGCTCCAGGACGTCGCCGAGGCGTTCCAGCAGCTGGCGTTCGAAGCTGCGGTAGAGGGCCAGCTGCAGTTCCGCGCTCAGGCCATCCTGTTCGGCCAGGCGCCGCACCAGGGCGCACAGCGCCTGCGGTGCCAGTGGCAGGGTGTCGTTGTCGAACGCGGGGGCGGCGGCCAGCACCGCAAGGCGCTGGCCCAGCAGGTTCAGCGCATTGCCCGAACGCTGGTTCTCCCGGCGCACCATTTCGGTCAGCACCAGGGTGCGGTCCACTTCGTGGTCATCCACCAGCGACAGCCCCAGCAGGCCCGGCGGGCGGGCGGGTGCGGCCGGCGGCGCGATGTCCTGCGGCGCGCGCAGCTGCACCAGGCTGTCAGCCAGCGCATCGAGCATGCGCTCGCAGAAGGTGCCGGCGAACGCATGCAGCTGGCCACGCTGGGCCAGCAGCTCGGCCTGCATCTGCGGGTTGCGGGCGTGGTCGGCATCGTGCAGCAACGCCTGTTCGGCCGCTTCCACGGTGAGGATCAGCGGGGCGGTCAGCACATGCCGGCACAGCACCAGCAGTTCACCCAGCAGCTCGCGCACGCGTGGGGGAAGGTCTGCGGCGGCCAGGCGCGCGCTGTCAGGGGTGGCAAAAGGGAAAGCGGCAGACATCGGGAGCAGTTCCGGGATTCCCGCGGATCGACATGGGAATCTACCGTGTCGGCAGCCGCGGGCGCTACTTGAGGACTTTCTGCGGTGGGCACCCGTTCAAACGCAGCGAAGGCCGGCCAGCGGCCGGGTCGTGCCCGGCGGGTGCGACGCAGGAGGATCAATCCTCCAGGAACAGGCTCACCACATCATTGGTGAAGCGGCGTCCCAGCTCGGTGGGCTGCACATGGCCCTCGGCCACGGTCAGCCAGCCGCGCTGCACGGCCTCGGCCAGCGGCGCATCCAGCACGCTGCGCGGCAGGCCGGTGCGCGACTCGAAATCGCGCAGGCCGAAGCCCTCATGCAGGCGCAGCAGGTTCAGCATGTACTCGAAGGGCAGGCGGTCGGCCGCGATCACGTCGTCGCCGCCGAACGAGGCCGGGCTGCCAGCGCTGTCCATGTAGGCCTGCGGGTGCTTGAGCTTCCAGCGCCGCAGCACGTGCTCCTCGGCGCCGGAGCTGATCTTGCCGTGCGCGCCGGCGCCGATGCCCAGGTAATCGCCGAAGCGCCAGTAGTTCAGGTTGTGCGCGCTCTGCCGGCCGGGGCGGGCATAGGCGCTCACTTCGTACTGGCCGAAACCGGCCTGTGCCAGCAGTGCCTGGCAGTGTTCCTGCATGTCCCAGGCATGGTCCTCGTCGGGGATGCCCTGCGGCGGCCGCGCGAAGAACACGGTGTTCGGTTCCAGGGTCAGCTGGTAGTGCGAGATGTGTGCCGGCTGCAGCGCAAACGCGCGCTCCAGGTCGGCCTCGGCACCGGCCAGGGTCTGTTCCGGCAGTGCGTACATCAGGTCGATGTTGAAATTGTCGTAGCCGGCGTCCTGCGCCATCTTCACCGCGCGCTCGGCTTCGCCGCTGTCGTGGATGCGGCCCAGGCGCTTCAGCGCGGCATCGTCGAAGCTCTGGATGCCGAAGCTGAGGCGGTTCACGCCGGCCGCACGGTAGCGGTCGAAGCGGCCGTGCTCGGCGGTACCCGGGTTGGTCTCCAGGGTGATCTCGGCATTGGGCGCGAAGCGCAGGCGCGCGCTGGCCTGCTGCAGGAAGCGGTCGATGGCTTCCGGCGGGAACAGGCTGGGCGTGCCGCCACCGAAGAACACGCTGTGCACCACCCGGCCCCAGACCAGCGGCAGGTCCTGGTCGAGGTCACGCAGCAGGGCGTCGATGTAGGCCTCGAACGGCAGCTCGCCCTTGGCCTGGTGCGAGTTGAAATCGCAGTACGGGCACTTGCGCACGCACCACGGCAGGTGCACGTACAGCGACAGCGGCGGCGGTACCAGGCGCGGCGCGGTGTCGTGCGAGTGGTCGCCGGAACAGGCTTCGCCGGGCAGGTGGTTGCAGTGGTCGTGGTCGTGCGGCATGGGCTTCATCGGTAGTGCCGGCCGCTGGCCGGCTTCCCTTGGGTAATCAGGACGGCATCAGAGCCAGGTGGCCAGCTGCTGCTTGAGCTGCTGCAGGGCGGTGGCGCGGTGGCTGATGGCATTCTTCAGCGCCGGCTCCATTTCCGCAGCGGTCAGGCCGTGGGTGGTATCGAGGAACACCGGGTTGTAGCCGAAGCCGTTCGTGCCGCGCAGTTCGCGGATGATCTGCCCTTCCCAGCGACCTTCGCAGATCAGCGGCTGCGGGTCGGTGGCATGGCGCAGCAGCACGATGACCGCATAGAAGCGGGCGCTCCGCTGGCCATCGGGAACATCGGCCATCGCGTCCAGCAGCTTGGCGTTGTTGGCCGCGGCATTGGTCGGGTGGTCGGCATAGCGCGCGCTGTACAGGCCGGGCGCACCGCCGAGGGCATCGACGATCAGGCCCGAATCATCGGCCAGTGCCGGCAGGCCGGTCGCCTCGCAGGCCGCGCGTGCCTTCAGCAGCGCGTTCTCGACGAAGGTCAGGCCGGTTTCCTCCACGTCCCCCAGGCCCAGTTCGGCAGCCGAGGTGATCTGCAGCGGCAGGTCGGCGAGGATCTCCTGCATTTCCACCAGTTTGCCGGCGTTGTGGCTGGCAAGCACGAGCGTCTTCATCAGCGGGGCTCCAACAGGTCCCAGGTGTTGCCGTACAGATCGCGGAACACCGCGACGGTGGCATAGGGTTCTTCGCGCGGCGCTTCCAGGAACTCCACGCCGGCGGCGACCATCGCCGCGTGGTCGCGGTGGAAGTCATCGGTGTTGAGGAAGAAGCCGACGCGGCCACCGGTCTGGTTGCCGATGCGGCTGCGCTGTTCCTCGTTGCTGGCACGGGCCAGCAGCAGGGCGGCAGCGCTGCCATCGGTCGGCCCGACCACCACCCAGCGCTTGCTGCCCTGGTCGATGTCGTCCAACAGGGCGAAGCCGAGCTTGCCGGTGTACCAGGCAATGGCTTCGTCGTAGTCGGCCACCACCAGGGTGGTCAGGGCGATGCGGCGGTTCATGCCGACAGCGCCGCCTGCTGTGCGGCCAGTAGCTCGCCCACGCCCTTTTCGGCCAGGCCCAGCAGCGCGTCCAGTTCATCGCGGCGGAAGGCGTGGCCTTCGGCGGTGCCCTGCAGCTCGATGAAGCCGCCACCGTCGTTCATCACCACGTTCATGTCGGTGTCGCAATCGCTGTCTTCGGCGTAGTCCAGGTCCAGCACCGGGGTGCCGCGGTACACGCCCACCGACACGGCGGCGACCGCGCCGAGGATCGGGTTGCGCTTGATGTCGCCACGCTTCATCAGCACGTTCACTGCATCGACCAGGGCCACGTAGGCGCCGGTGATGGCGGCGGTGCGGGTGCCACCGTCGGCCTGCAGCACGTCGCAGTCCAGGGTGATGGTGCGTTCGCCCAGCGCGTTGCGGTCGACGCAGGCACGCAGGCTGCGGCCGATCAGGCGCTGGATTTCCAGGGTGCGGCCGCCCTGCTTGCCGCGGGCCGCTTCGCGATCGCTACGGGTGTGGGTGGCGCGCGGCAGCATGCCGTACTCGGCGGTCACCCAGCCTTCGCCCTTGCCACGCAGGAAGCCCGGCACGCGGTTTTCCACGCTGGCGGTGCACAGCACGCGGGTTTCGCCGAAGCACACCAGCACCGAACCCTCGGCATGGCGGGTGAAGCCGCGTTGGATGACGACCGGGCGGAGCTGGTCGGGCTGGCGGCCGCTGGGGCGGGAATCGGACATGGTGCGGGTTCCGTAAGGGCAAGGGAGTACGCCGCCATGCCCGCGACCTTGAGGGGGCGGGCAGGGGGGCTCTGGTGAGGGCGCTAGGGTACCATTCCCCCTTTGCACGCACCGGACACATTCCATGATTCGAAGCATGACCGCCTATGCCGGCGGCGAGCGCGTGACCCCGTGGGGCACGCTGGGCTGCGAGCTGCGCTCGGTCAACCACCGGTTCCTGGAAGTGGGCACCCGCCTGCCCGAGGAGCTGCGTGCGCTTGAACCGCAGTTGCGCGAGCGCATCGCCGCCCGCCTGAGCCGCGGCAAGCTGGACCTGGTCATGCGCCTGCGTGCGCCGGAAGGTACCGCCAGCCTGCAGGTGAACGAAGTGCTGCTGGGCCAGCTGGGCCAGCTCGCGCACCGCCTGACCTCCGATTTCCCCAACCTGCAGGTCAGCTTCACCGAACTGCTGCAGCTGCCGGGCGTGACCCAGGGTGAGGCCACCGACGCCGCCGCCCTGCAGGCCGAGGCGCTGTCGCTGCTGGACCAGGCACTGGACGGCTTCGTCGCCGCCCGTGAGCGCGAGGGCGACAAGCTGGCCGCCGCCATTGCCGAGCGCGTGGATGGCATCGAGCGCATCGCCAATGACGTGCGCACGCTGATTCCGGCCATTCGCGACGGCCAGCGCGCCAAGCTGGCCGCCCGCCTGGCCGACCTGCCGCACCCGGTCGACCCCGGCCGTGCCGAGCAGGAACTGGTGATGTGGCTGCAGAAGCTGGACGTGGACGAGGAGCTGGACCGCCTGGGCAGCCACATCGTCGAGATCCGCCGCGTGCTCAAGCAGCGCGAGCCGGTCGGCCGCCGCTTGGACTTCCTGCTGCAGGAGTTCAACCGCGAAGCCAACACGCTGGGGTCGAAGTCGGTGGACAGCCGCACGTCCAATGCCGCGGTCGAGCTGAAGGTGCTGATCGATCAGATCCGCGAGCAGGTGCAGAACATCGAATGATGTGCAGCGGGGCGCCTTCGGGCGCCCTTCTTCATTGGGTTTGCTGGAGGCGGGTACGCATGGACGACGCGAACGATCCCCATCTGGCGATGCGCGCCACCGTGGACCTGCTGGATGAGGTTCTGGACGTCGCCGGGCTGGAAAACGACGCACGCGCCACGGCGACGCTGGCCATGGCCTTCTGCGACCGGCTGGGGGACCGCCTGGATGCCGATCAACGCGCGGCGGTCGACGCGGCGCGCTGCTATTGGAGCCAGCAGGACAGGACAGGGCGACGTCGGTGGCACGCTGTCTATGCTTCCCGGCTCGACCAGCAGCGCGGCTTGAGCCCTGTTGACCGGCTGGTCTGGTGCAGCCTGGTCGACAATGCCGGGCTCACCGGATACATGGGCGAGTGTCTGGTGCTGGAAGCGCTTGCTGCCGGCCTGGGGCTGGATGAAGTCGAGGCGGTCTTGTGCGGCTCGGTTCCGGGGTTTGCCGCGGCGAGGATAAACCGGCCCCGCTGAGGGGGGAGTTCCTGCGGCGGTGGGATCAGCCATCCCGGCCCGCTCTGCTAAAGTTGCGTGCCCGCACCCCGGGGAGCCATCTGCCGGGCCTGGTTCCAGGATGTTCCGCGCAGCTCCCGCCGTGCTGGCGCGATCCTCCGCGCCGGTTCTGGAACATCGAGGATAAATTTTGCGAAATCAACAACTTGGGTTCCGCGCATGAGCGCTCCGTCCACTCCGTCGGCCGCCGTTGCGCGCGGTACGCTGTACATCGTTGCCGCCCCCTCGGGCGCCGGCAAGAGCAGCATCGTCAACGCCACCCTGGCGCGTGACCCGCAGATCGCCCTGTCCATTTCCTTCACCTCGCGCGCCATGCGCCCGGGTGAGGTGAACGGCGAGCACTACCACTTCGTCAGCGCCGAGACGTTCGAGGAAATGATCGCCGACGGCGATTTCTTCGAGCATGCCTGGGTGCATGGCGACTGGAAGGGCACCGCCCGGCAGTCGGTGGAGCCGCAGCTGGCCGCCGGCCAGGACGTGCTGCTGGAGATCGACTGGCAGGGCGCCCAGCAGGTGCGCCAGCTGGTGCCGGGCACGGTGACGGTGTTCATCCTGCCGCCGTCCAAGCAGGCCCTGCAGGACCGCATGCGCAAGCGCGGCCAGGACAGCGAGGCGGTCATCGCCCAGCGCCTGGGCGCCGCCCGCGATGAAATGCTGCACTTCAACGAGTTCGACTACGTCATCGTCAACGAGGTGTTCGACACCGCCGTGGACGAGCTGTGCGCCATCTTCACCGCCAGCCGCCTGCGCCGGGAGGCCCAGAAGGTCCGCCACGCCGGCCTCATCCAGGCCCTGCTGACCCCGGATACGGGCGCAACTGACTGATTCCAAAAGAATCGGGTGGGGGTTGGCTTGATTTTGTCCAGCCCCTGCCAGTACACTCCGTCCCCTTTCCCTCATTCGACTGAGCGGCCGACCGGTCGCCGGGAGCCCGTATGGCCCGCATCACCGTAGAAGATTGCCTGGAAGTCGTTAACAACCGTTTCGAGCTGGTCATGATGGCCTCCAAGCGTGCCCGCCAGCTTGCCAACGGCGTGCAGGCCACCCTGGACAACGACACCGAAGACAAGCCGACCGTGCTGGCACTGCGCGAAATCGCCGCCCGAAAGATCGACAACGCGCTGATCGACGAAGTCGAGAAGGCCGAGCGCGAGCGTGCCGAGCGCGAAGCGCTGGAGTGGGCCGCCGCTGAAGTGGTCGCCGACGAAGACATGTCCAAGAACGACGATTGATCGCATCGATCAATGCCGTTGCTTGACCGCTGAACAGCCCGCCCCGTGCGGGCTGTTTCGCATTCAGGGTTTGCCGTAATCGGCGCGCTGGCATAGGCTTCTGGCATGAACCCAGGCCCCACTGCCAAGGTAGCCGCGCCCACCGCCGCGGCCGTACCTGATTACGTCCTCCAGCTCGAACGCGCCGCCCATTACCTGCCGCCGGAACAGCTGCCGCTGCTGCGCCGTGCCTGGGAAGTCGGTGCGTCGGCGCATGCTGGGCAGACGCGCAAGTCGGGCGAGCCCTACATCACCCATCCGGTGGCCGTGGCCCAGGTCCTGGCCGAGCTCGGCCTGGACGTGGAAGCGCTGATCGCCGCGATCCTGCACGACACCATCGAAGACACCCCGCTGACCCGCGAGGAGCTGGCGTCCGAGTTCGGTGAAGCCGTGGCCGAGCTGGTCGACGGCGTGACCAAGCTGGACAAGTTGAAGTTCCGCGACCGCCAGGAAGCGGCCGCCGAGAGCTTCCGCAAGATGCTGCTGGCCATGTCGCGCGACCTGCGCGTGATCATGATCAAGCTGGCCGACCGCCTGCACAACATGCGCACGCTGGGCGCGCAGAGCCGCGAAGCGCGCGGCCGCATCGCCCGCGAAACGCTTGAGATCTATGCGCCCATCGCCCAGCGCCTGGGCATGAGCCTGGTCAAGAGCGAGCTGCAGAACCTCGGCTTCAAGGCGCTGTACCCGTGGCGCCACGCCATCATCGAAAAACACATCCGCAGCCAGCCGGTGGTACGCCGCGAGGCGATGGCGCAGGTGGAAGTGCAGCTGTCGCAGCGGCTGGCGAAAGAGGGCATCGAGCACCGCCTGGTCAGCCGCATCAAGACCCCGTGGAGCATCTACAACAAGATGCGCGACGAGAACAAATCCTTCGACCAGGTGATGGACGTGTTCGGCTTCCGCCTGGTCGTGCGCAGCGTGCCCAGCTGCTACCACGCGCTGGGCTCGGTGCACGCCACGTTCAAGCCGCTGGATGGCCGCTTCCGCGATTTCATCGCCATTCCCAAGGCCAACGGTTACCAGTCGCTGCACACCGTGCTGTTCGGGCCCTACGGTTCGCCCATCGAAGTGCAGATCCGCACCGAGGAAATGGACCTGATCGCCGAACGCGGCGTGGCCGCGCACTGGACCTACAAGTTCGGTGGCGATTCGCCCAACAGCGCGCAGAGCCGTGCCCACGCCTGGATCGTCGAGCTGATCGATTCGCAGCGCGCCGCCGGTTCCTCGCTGGAATTCCTCGACAACGTGAAGGTCGACCTGTTCCCGGACGAGGTCTACCTGTTCACCCCGAAGGGCAAGATCCTGGCCCTGCCGCGCAACTCCACCGCGCTCGATTTCGCCTACGCCGTGCACACCGACGTCGGCAACATGGCGGTGGCCTCGCGCGTGGACAAGAAACTGGTGCCGCTGCGCACCAAGCTGGTGTCCGGGCAATCGGTGGAAATCATCACCGCGCGTTCGGCCACGCCCAAACCGCAGTGGCTGGAATTCGTGGTCACCAGCAAGGCGCGCACCGCCATCCGCCACCAGCTCAAGCAGCTGGAACACGAAGATGCCGTGCAGCTTGGCCACCGCATGCTGGACCGCGCGCTGGAAGCCATGGATTCCTCGCTGGAACGCCTGCCCAAGGGGCGCCTGGATGCGTTCCTGGCCGAACACCGTTTCCCGCGCCTGGAGGCCCTGCTGGCCGAAGTGGCGCTGGGCAACTGGATGCCGACGCAGGCCGCGCAGGCGCTGATGGCCTATGCCGAACTGCGCGGCGGCCCGCATTCGCGCCACCACTCGCAGGAAAAGATCCTCATCAATGGCAGCGAGCGTGGCGTGGTCACCTTCGCCGGCTGCTGCCAGCCGATTCCTGGCGACGAGATCATGGGTTACCACACCGCCGGCAAGGGCATCGTGGTGCACCGCATGGACTGCCCGAACCTGGCCGAGCTGCGCAAGTCGCCCGAGCGCTGGGTGCCGATCGGCTGGGACACCACGGTGTCCGGCGACTACGACACCGCGCTGGTGGTGGAAGTGGAAAACGGCACCGGCGTGCTGGCGCAGCTGGCCGCGGCCATCGCGCAGAGCCATTCCAACATCGAACGCGTGGATTACCTGGATCGCGACTTCAACGCCGCCGTGCTGGCGTTCAACATCCAGGTGCGCGACCGCAACCACCTGGCCGAAGTCATGCGCCGCCTGCGCCGCCTGTCGGTGGTGCAATCGGTACGCCGCCAGTAATGCGCCCCTGGTAGTGCCGGCCGCTGGCCGGCAATCGCGTGGACCTGCTGCGTTGCGAGGTTGCCGGCCAGCGGCCGGCACTACCGGGTTGCTACAATCCCCGCTCTGTTTTCCCCCAACGCACCGGAGCGACCATGTCCCGCCAGATCATCAACACCGAAAAGGCCCCGGCCGCCATCGGCCCGTACTCGCAGGCCGTGCGCGCCGGCAACACCGTGTACTTCTCCGGCCAGATTCCGCTGGACCCGGCTACCGGCGACATCGTCGGCGCCGGTGACGTCGAAGCGCAGGCCCGCCGCGCCTTCGACAACCTCAAGGCCGTGGCCGAAGCCGCCGGCGGTTCGCTGGACAAGGTCGTGCGCCTGGGCCTGTACCTGACCGACCTGGCCGAGTTCGCCAAGGTCAACGCCGTCATGCAGGACTACTTCCAGGCCCCGTTCCCGGCCCGTTCCACCATCGAAGTCTCCGGCCTGCCCAAGGGTGCCAACTTCGAGGTCGACGCGGTGATGGTCATCGACTGACCCACCCGTGGCACGCAAGGCGGCGGTCACCCCGGCACTGTCACCGTCCGGCGAAGCATCCCTGGCGATGCTTGCCGGCGTGGGCCCGGCCGTGGCCGCCAAACTGCAGGCGCGTGGCCTGGCCACCCTGCAGGATCTGTGGCTGCACCTGCCGCTGCGCTATGAAGACCGCACCCGGCTGACCCGCATCGAAGACCTGCGTCCGGGTGTTCCGGCGCAGGTGGAAGTGCGGGTCACCGCGGTCGAACGCGGCATGCGGTACCGGCCGATGCTGAAGGTCGCGGTGGAAGACGAAGGGCAGGGCACCCTGGTGCTGCGCTTCTTCCACTTCCGCCAGCAGCAGGTCGGCCAGTTCGCGGTGGGCAACCGGCTGCGCTGCTTCGGCACGCCCAAGCCGGGCCACCTCGGCCTGGAAATCGTCCACCCCAGCTACCAGGTGCTGGGCCGCAACGACGATCCCGAACTCGGCGATCGCCTCGACCCGGTGTATCCCACCGTGGAAGGCGTCGGCCCGATGACCATGCGCAAGCTGATCGGCCAGGCCCTGGACCGCCTGCCCGAGGAAAGCACGCTGGAACTGCTGCCTGCCGGTTGGCTGGACGGCCTGGGCCTGCCCTCGCTGCGCAGTGCGCTGCTGACCGTGCACCGGCCGCCGCCGGACGCTGACCTGGCCGCATTGGCGGCCGGCACCCACCCGGCGCAGCGCCGCCTGGCGATGGAAGAACTGCTGGCCCACCACCTCAGCCTGCGCCGCCAGCGCATCGCGTTGCAGGCGCACCACGCGCCGCCGCTGGCTGGCCCGGGCAAGCTGGCCAAGGCCCTGCTGAAGCAACTGCCGTTCGCCCTGACCGGTGCGCAGGCGCGCGTGTTCAAGCAGATCCGCGACGACCTCGCACGCCCCAGCCCGATGCTGCGGCTGGTGCAGGGCGATGTCGGCTCCGGCAAGACCGTGGTCGCCGCGCTGGCCGCCATGCTGGCGGTGGAGCAGGGCAAGCAGGTGGCGTTGGCCGCGCCCACCGAACTGCTGGCCGAACAGCACCTCAACAACCTGCGCGGCTGGCTGGAACCGCTGGGCGTGCGTGTCTGCTGGCTGGCCGGCAAGGTCACCGGCAAGGCGCGCGCGAAAGTGATCGAGCAGGTCGCCAATGGCGAAGCGCAGGTCGTGGTCGGTACCCATGCGCTGATGCAGGACGCGGTGGTGTTCCAGGATCTTGCATTGGCCATCGTCGATGAGCAGCACCGCTTCGGCGTCCACCAGCGCCTGGCACTGCGTGACAAGGGGGCGGGCGCCAACAGCGTGCCGCACCAGCTGGTCATGACCGCCACGCCCATTCCGCGCACGCTGGCGATGTCCGAGTACGCCGACCTGGATGTATCGGCCATCGACGAGCTGCCGCCGGGACGTACACCGGTGCAGACCGTGGCCCTCAACAACGATCGCCGCCCGGAACTGATCGAGCGCATCGCGCTGGCCTGCCAGGAGGGACGCCAGGTGTACTGGGTCTGCACGCTCATCGAGGAAAGCGAAGAGCTGGATGCCACGCCGGCGCAGGCCACCTACGAATCGCTGCAGGCGCTGCTGCCCGGCGTGCGCGTGGGCCTGGTGCACGGCCGCCTGAAGGCGGCGGAGAAGCTGGCGACGATGGTCGCGTTCAAGGCCGGCGAGATCGACCTGCTGGTGGCGACCACCGTGATCGAAGTGGGCGTGGACGTTCCCAACGCTTCGCTGATGGTGATCGAGAACGCCGAACGACTGGGGCTGGCCCAGCTGCACCAGCTGCGCGGCCGTGTCGGCCGTGGTTCGGCGGTATCGCGCTGCGTGCTGCTGTACCAGGCACCGCTTTCACAGATGGCGCGCGAGCGCCTGCAGACCATGCGCGAAACCAACGATGGCTTCGTCATCGCCGAGAAGGATCTGGAACTGCGCGGCCCCGGCGAACTGCTGGGCACCCGCCAGACCGGCCTGGCCGGCTTCCGCATTGCCGATTTGGCCCGCGACGCCGGCCTGCTGCCGGGCGTACACGAGCTGGCCGAGCGCTTGCTGGACCAGCAACCGGCATTGGCCGACCGCGTGGTCAACCGCTGGATCGGCACCGCCGTGCGCTACGCCTCGGCCTGATCCCTGTAGAGCCGAGCCCATGCTCGGCTGCGCTTCGCGCTTCGCGGTAGTCGAACATGGCTCGACGCTACATACACCCCTTTCGATCATCCCGTGGATGTGTCGACCAAGGTCGACACCTACCAGAGCAGAACGCCGTTCCGACAGACCGCGGGAATCTGTCGAAGGCGGATCCACCCCGCCAACCCACGGAATGCCCGCTTTTGCTGTTGCTGTTGAAGTTGCCGGCCAGCGGCCGGCACTACCGCGGGTGCAGGGCGCAGCCCTGCCGAACCCCCAAGCCCCGTACTTGCAACGGTCATCAACCCGGTCCACACTTCGTTGCCGATCTGAAGACGGCAACGATGACCCACAAGATCCCGCTGTTGATCGACACCGACCCCGGTGTGGACGACGCCCTGGCCCTGCTGATGGCCTTCGCCGATGAACGGCACGACGTGGTCGCCCTGACCATCGCCGCCGGCAATGTCGGCCTCGACTACACCGTCCGCAACGCCCTCAAGCTCTGCGACATCGTCGGCCGCACCGATGTGCCGGTGTTCGCAGGCAGCCCCGATCCGCTGATCCACCCCTCGATGGACGCTGCCCACGTGCATGGCCGTGATGGCTATGGCGACGTGGACCTGTCGCCGCCCAGCCGCCAGGCCGAGGCCGAACACGCCGCGCTGGCCATCCTGCGCCTGTCGCACCAGCATGCCGGCGAGCTGATGCTGGTCATGCTCGGCCCGCTGACCAACCTCGCGCTGGCACTGAAGCTGGACCCGACCCTGCCCCAGCGCATCAAGCGCATCGTGGTGATGGGCGGCGCGGTCACCTGCCACGGCAACATCACCCCGGCCGCCGAATTCAACATCGCCTTCGATCCGGAAGCCGCGCATGTGGTGTTCACCTCGTTCAAGCACCTGCTGGTGTCGGACTGGGAAGCCACCGTCGCCCACGGCCTGCCGCTGGAGCAGGCGGAGCAGTGGCTGCAGGCCGATTCCGACCGTGCCCGCTTCTACGAGCTGATCTCGCGCAAAACCCGCGCGCTGTCCGAAGACGCCAAGGGTGGCCGCTGGTACACCGCCGATGCGGTGGCCATGGCCTGGGCGCTGAACCCGGAAGGCCAGTTGCAGGTGGAGTCGCGTCCGCTGAACGTGGAGCTGAATGGTACGTTCAGCCGCGGCGCCACCATCGTCGACTGGAACCGCCAGACCGGCCAGCCGGACAACTGCGACCTGCTGATGGCCTACGACCAGGCGCGTTTCGAGGCCCTGGTCCGCCAGGCGCTGGGCGCGGACTGAGCCCGATGTGCAAACACCGGTTGCCCCGCGCGGCAACCGGTGTTTATAATGCCGCTCTTGACCACCAGCCCATTTACGGTGTGAGCCCATGAAGGCCGATATCCATCCGAACTACCGCGACGTCGTCTTCGAAGACGTCACTTCCGATTTCAAGATCCTGACCCGCTCCACCATGGCGACCAAGGAAACCACCACCTGGACCGACGGTAATGAATACCCGCTGGTCAAGGTCGAAATTTCCTCGGCTTCGCACCCGTTCTACACGGGCAAGCACAAGGTGATCGACACCTCGGGCCGTATCGACAAGTTCCAGAAGCGCTACGCGCGCTGATCCGTCGATCCAGCTTCGAACCGACGGCCGCGCTTTGCGCGGCCGTTTGTTTTTGTCCGGCGCCCACCCAACGGGCGTTTGGAATGGCGGAACAGACCGTTCAGGGGATGGCATCTTTGCCCATCAAGGCCGCTTGCTGGCAGGGTTCCTCCTGCCCGTCGTCTACGACTTCCGTCTAGCACCCGACAAATGCTGCTGTGCGATAATGACCTGATCCCCGGCACAGGCCGAGGACGTCATTCACGTGCCTGACCAATGCGCTTGGGCAGGCGCCTTCCCATGAAGGAGCGCACACAGTGTCCGATCTTGATCAGGTCACGCTCAACGCCGGCGACAAGTCGGTCGTTCTGCCCGTCATCAAACCCACCCTCGGCAACGACTGCGTCGACATCGCGAAGCTGACCAAGGAAACGGGGTTCTTCACCTACGATTCCGGCTTCACCGCGACGGCCAGCTGCAAGTCCGCCATCACCTACATCGATGGCGACAAGGGCGTGCTGCTGTACCGGGGCTACCCGATCGAACAGCTGTCGGAAAAGTCCAGCTACATCGAAGTGGCGTACCTGCTGATCAACGGCGAGCGTCCGAGCGCCGAACAGCTGAAGGCCTTCACCGATGAGCTGACCGCCGAAGCCAACGTCGATGAGTCGATCAACACGCTGATCGGCAGCTTCGCCAAGGATGCCCACCCGATGGCCATCCTGGCTGCCGCGATCGCGCAGCTGTCGGCCATCTACCACGACTCGCTGGACCTGTCCGACGCCGAACAGCGCCGCCAGGCCGCTGTGCGCCTGATCGCCAAGGTGCCGACCCTGTCGGCGCTGATCTACCGCCACGGCAAGGGCCTGCCGGCCAACAAGCCGGACACCTCGCTGGATTACGTCAGCCGCTTCCTGAAGCAGACCTTCGAGTCGGCCGATGGCCAGTACGATCTGAACCCGGACGTGGTCAAGGCGCTGGACCTGCTGTTCATCCTGCACGCCGACCACGAGCAGAACGCCTCGACCTCGACCGTGCGCCTGGTCGGTTCGACCGGTGCCAACCCGTATGCCTCGGTCGCCGCTGGCGTCACCGCGCTGTGGGGTCCGGCCCACGGCGGTGCCAACGAAGCCGTGCTGAAGATGCTGGAAGAGATCGGCACCGCCGACAACGTCGAGTCCGCCGTGGTCAAGGCCAAGGACAAGACCTCCGGCTTCCGCCTGATGGGCTTCGGCCACCGCGTCTACAAGAACTTCGATCCGCGCGCCAAGGTCATCGGTGAGATGACCGGCAAGGTGCTCAAGCAGCTGGGCGTGCAGGATCCGCTGCTGGACGTGGCCGTGAAGCTGGAACAGGCCGCGCTGCAGGACGAGTATTTCGTCGCCCGCAAGCTGTACCCGAACGTCGATTTCTACAGCGGCATCATCTACAAGGCGCTGCAGATCCCGACCGAAATGTTCACCGTCATGTTCGCCCTCGGCCGTACCTCCGGCTGGGTGTCGCATTGGCTGGAACAGCAGGTCGATCCGGAAATGAAGATCGGCCGTCCGCGCCAGGTCTACACCGGCGCAGACGTGCGCGATTACCAGGGCTGATCGCCCGCGGCAAGTCGTGATGAGAACGCCCCGCATCGCGGGGCGTTTTTTTTTGCGCCGCGCATGGTGGGTGCCAACCTTGGTTGGCACGCTTTGGGCCTTCGCGAAAAACCATCCACGCATGGCGTGGCTCTACTGACGCGCTCATCGATCCACGCATGCATGCCCTCGGCGCCGGCACCGTCCCCGGTAGCGCCGGGCCATGCCCGGCGGCTCTTGCCCTGGTAGATGCCAACCTTGGTTGGCACGTCTTTCGCGCAGACCCGCCCGCGCCAAGACCGCGTGATTCAAGGGTCTCGCCAGCTTCACAACGGCACGCGCAGCCTCAGGACGCACGCTGCACCCGCAGCACCCGATACGGAGCGTCCACCCCATGAGTACCCGATTCGATCCACCCGAGCGCGGCCCGCTCGGCGCCGACGTCGCCACCGTCGTCACTGCACCCATCGTCGCACCGCCCAGCGAAAGCGCGGTGTCGTGGGGTGCGATCTTCGCCGGTGCCGCTGCGGCGGCCGCACTGTCCCTGGTGTTGCTGATCCTCGGCGTCGGGCTGGGCCTGTCCTCGGTGTCGCCGTGGTCGTTCGAAGGCGTCAGCAAGGAAACCTTCGGTTGGTCCAGCGTCATCTGGCTCACCTTCACCGCGCTGGCCGCTTCCGGCCTGGGCGGCTACCTGGCCGGCCGCCTGCGTACCAAGTGGACGCAGATCCACGGTGATGAAACCTACTTCCGCGATACCGCCCACGGCTTCGTCTCTTGGGCCGTGGCCACGCTGCTGACCGCTGGCCTGCTGACCTCGGCCATCAGTGGGGTACTGGGCACGGGTGCAAAGGTGGCGGGCGCCACCGCAGGCGCCGGCAGTGCTGCTGCCGCCGCGCCGGACGGTGATCTCAACTACTGGGTTGATTCGCTGTTCCGCAGCGCGACCCAGCCGGGTCCAGAGGCCGCCGCTGCGCCGCCGGCTCCGCCAGCACCGGGCGCTGCCCCGGGCAATGCGCCCATGGGCCCGGCCGCAGCGCCGCCGCCGCCGCGCCCGATGCCGGGCAACGGGCCGATGGGTGACCGTCGCGAAGTGCGTGCCGAAGTGAACCGCATCATCATCAACAGCCTGCAGGGCGAGGGACTGGATCCGGCCGACACCCAGTACGTGTCGCAGCTGATCGCACGCGAAACCGGCATGAGCCCGGCCGAAGCCCAGGCGCGCGTGACCGACGTGCAGACGCGCATGCGGGCTGCGCTGGAAAAAGCAAAGAACACCGCCAAGCAGGCCGCCGACGATGCCCGCAAGGCAACGGCGTACGCCGCACTGTGGTTGTTCATCACCCTGCTGATCGGCGCGTTCTTCGCCAGCCTCAGCGCCACCTGGGGCGGCCGCCGCCGTGACCTGTAACCCGCATTCCATGCAAGGAGACCTGACATGAAAATGATCCTGCTCTGGCTGTTGGGCGTGCCGATTCCGCTGTTGATCCTGTACGCGATCTTCTTCTGATAGTGCGCGTTCGAATGATCTGGACATCAGGCCGCCGAAGGGAGGCCTGGTGTGTTTACCGCTGCTGCTGGGTGCCCCCGCCGATGTAGGCGGTGATCTCTGCTTCGGCCAGCAGCTGCCGCAACTGGGCGATGGAGGCGCGTCGCATCGGCTTCTCATCCACCGGTGACAGCGGTGCCTGGCGCAGCGCGTCGTAGGGCAATACGGCCAGGTCGAAGGTCAGCTCCTCGGCACTGAACACCCACACCGGTACGTCCAGGTTGCGTTCGCGGTCCAGGCGGAGCCGCCGCACGCGCGATTCGGCGGGGATGCCGTGCTCGTCCAGGAAGCGGTGCACGGCTTCCGGATCATCGCTGTGCAGGTGCAGCTGCACGGGGCTGTTGGCATCGGCGGTGCCGTCCAGCACCGGCCCGACCAGGCGCGGGGCGAACCCATGCAGGAATTCCAGGGCACGCACGGCAGCCTCGCGGCGGCGCTGCAGGTCGGTGCCGTGCTCTGGTCCGGAAAACAGGCGCTGGTACTCGCGCAGGGCGTCTTCGATCTCGACGTTGCGGGGCAGGGAGGCATCGTCGTGGATGCCGAGGCGGCTGGCGGCCTTCAACTTGGCCTGGTGGTAGTCGCGGATGCCGCCTTCGGCCATGAGGCGGGCGGCTTCGTGGGCGAGGCGGTGGCGCCGCTCGCGGGTCTGGCTGGCAGCATGCTGACGTGCCCGATGCATGCAAAGACTCCTGATGCGACCTGGGTGCAGGGTAGCGCAGGGATGTGACACCTGCGTGGGGGTGGGCGTAGGTAGCGGCCAACCTTGGTTGGCCATCGTTGAGAGCGCCAACCAAGGTTGGCATCTACCGGTAGCGCCGGGCCATGCCCGGCGGATGCCCAAGTGCCAACCAGCGGTTGGCACCCACCACTGCCTGCCTCAGAAGATGTCGAACGCGGCCGCGTCAGCCTGCGGGGTGTTCTGCAGGTTGAGGTCGTAGTCGGTCAGGCGGTCCATGTCTTCCACTTTCACCCACTCCACGGCGCCATTGAGCGTGGCCTGGACCATGCCGGCCGGTGGTTCGTTCTCGGCCAGCGGCACGTCCTTCAGGGCGACACGCATGTAGTCGATCCAGATCGGCAGGGCGGCCTTGCCACCGTATTCGCGGTAGCCCAGCGAGCGGAAGTCGTCGCGGCCCACCCACACGGTGGTGACGTACGGGCCGCCGAAGCCGGAGAACCACGCATCGCGATGGTCGTTGGTCGAACCGGTCTTGCCACCCAGGTCGGCGCGGCCGAGCACCTTGGCGGCGGTACCGGTACCGCGCTGGACCACGTCGCGCATCATCGACACCAGCTGGTAGGCGGTGCGGGCGTCGATCGCGCGCGGGGCGGTGCGGGCGTCCGGGTTGGCCGGCGCGGCCGGGGCCTCAGTGGCCGGCTTGGCCGCCGCGGTGGCATCGGGCTTGGGTGCCGGGGCACCGAAGTTGAAGCCATCCACCACCTGGTTCACCGGCTGGTCGCTGGTGCCGGCGCACTCGCGGCAGGCCAGGGCCGGGTTCTCCTTGAACACCAGGGTGCCGTCGCGGTCGCTGACCTGGTCGATCAGCCAGGTGTCCACGCGCGAGCCGCCGTTGGCGAACACGGCGTAGCCGCGAGCCACCGACAGTGGCGTCAGCGAAGCGGTACCCAGCGACATCGACAGGTTCGGCGGCAGTTCCGATTCGGCAAAGCCAAACTCGCTGATGTACTTGCGCGCGTAGTCCACGCCCATGCCATCGAGCAGGCGCACCGAGACCAGGTTGCGCGACTGCACCAGGGCCTCGCGCAGGCGCATCGGGCCACGGAAGCCGCCGCCGTCGTTCTGCGGGGCCCAGGTCTTGCCGCGGCGGTCGCGGAACACGACCGGGGCGTCGAGCACGATCGAGGCCGGGTTGTAGCCCTTGTCGAAGGCGGCCGCATAGACGAACGGCTTGAAGCTCGAACCCGGCTGGCGGCGTGCCTGGGTGGCACGGTTGAACTTGTTGCCGGAGAAGCTGAAGCCGCCGACCAGGGCCTTCAGGGCGCCACTGTGGGCATCCAGGGAGACCAGGGCGGACTGGCCGCGCGGGATCTGGTCCAGCAGCCATTCGCCTTCCTTGGCCCCGGCACGCACGCGCACGATGTCGCCGCGCTGTACCAGCTTGCCCGGGGTCTTGTTGGTCCACTTGGCGGCGGCGGCCGGCAGCACGACCTCGCTGCGGTTGGCCATGACCACCGTGGCACTGCCGTCGGCGCCGGTGCTGGCGACGATGGCCGGCAGCAGGCCGGCCTGGCCGGGGATGCCGCGCAGGTGCTCGGCCAGGGCGGCAGCGTCATCCGCGGCGCCCAGCTGCACCTGCTTTTCCACGCCGTGCCAGCCGTGGCGGTGGTCATACAGCAGCAGGCCGTCACGCACGGCCACGTTGGCCGATTCCTGCAGGGTGGAATCGATGGTCGTGGTGACGTGATAGCCCTTGTTGACCACATCGCCGCCAAAGCGGGCGATCATTTCCTGGCGCACCAGCTCGGCCACGTAGGGGGCATACACCTGGACCGGCGGCTCATGCGGGGTGGCATGCATCGGCACCGCCTTGGCGGCGTCCGCTTCGGCCTGGCTGACGAACTTCAGGTCCGCCATGCGCTGCAGCACGTAGTTGTCGCGGCGCTGGCGGGCACGCTCCGGGTTGGAGATCGGGTTGCCCGAGGAAGGGAACTTGGGGATGCCGGCCAGCGAGGCCATTTCGTCCAGGTCCAGCTCGTTCAGTTTCTTGCCGTAGTAGAACTCGGCGGCCGCGGCCACGCCGTAGGCACGGTTGCCGAAGAAACTCTTGTTCAGGTACAGCTCGAAGATCTCGTCCTTGCTCAGCTCCGACTCGATCTTGCGGGCCAGCAGGATCTCGGCCAGCTTGCGGGTGTAGCTGTATTCGGAACTCAGGAAGAACTGGCGGGCGACCTGCTGGGTGATGGTCGAGCCACCCGGCACGCGGCGGTCGCTGGTGGTGGCCAGCAGCCAGACCGCGCGGGCGATGCCCTTGTAGTCCACGCCGCCGTGCTCATAGAAGCGGGCGTCCTCGGTGGCCAGGAAAGCCCTCTTAAGGTTCTCCGGCACGTCCTTCATGGTGATGGGGGTGCGCCGGGTTTCACCGAAGACGGCCATCAGCTTGCCGTCGGCAGCATAGACGTACATCGGCTCCTGCATCTCCACGTCGCGCAGGGTCTGCACGTCGGGAAGCTTGGACGATACGGCGTAGTACAGGCCGCCCACGGCGGCAGCACCGACCAGAGCCAGGACCAGGACAACAACAAAGATCCAGCGCAGCCAGCGGCGGAGACGAGTCATCGGTGTCAGATTCCGATTGCGAATTTCGTGGTCGCAGAGTATAGATTACGCAAGGTGGCGGCTGGGGCCGGCACCGGGGAACGCAAGGGGAATTGCCAGGGGCTGCGTGTTCATCCTGTGAGGGATTTCACAGCAGGGCGGTTGCCATTCGCTAAAAATACGTTATTAATGCGCGGACGCAGATCCTGTGTCCAAGTGCCCGTCGGCAGGGGAGAAACCGTGGGGCTCATCCCAAAAAGTCAGTCGCCGCTCATTGGCGTCGACATCAGTTCGACTGCGGTAAAGCTGTTGCAGCTTTCCCGCAGTGGCAACCGTTTTCGCGTGGAACACTACGCCGTGGAACCGTTGCCGCCGAATGCTGTGGTTGAAAAGAACATCGTCGAAGTGGAGGCCGTGGGTGAGGCCATCCGCCGGGCGATGAACCGTTCCGGAAGCAAGGCCAAGCTGGCCGCTGCCGCCGTGGCCGGTTCGGCGGTGATCACCAAGGTGATCCCGATGCCGGCCGACCTCGACGAAGCCGACATGGAAGCCCAGATCGAGCTGGAAGCGGTCAACTACATTCCGTACCCGATCGAGGAAGTGAACCTGGACTTCGAGGTGATCGGGGCGATCCCGAACAACCCGGAAATGGTCCAGGTGCTGCTGGCTGCCTCGCGCTCGGAGAACGTCGAGCTGCGCCAGTCGGCGCTGGAGCTGGGCGGCCTGCAGGCCAAGGTGATGGACGTGGAGGCCTTCGCGGTCGAGAACGCCTTCGCCCTGGTGGCCAGCGAGCTGCCGGTGTCCCATGACGGCGTGGTCGCCCTGGTCGACATCGGCGCGACCATGACCACCCTCAACGTCCTGCGCGGTGGCCGCAGCCTGTACAGCCGCGAACAGGTGTTCGGCGGCAAGCAGCTGACCGACGAGATCATGCGCCGCTACGGCCTGAGCTACGAGGAAGCCGGCCTGGCCAAGCGCCAGGGCGGGCTGCCGGAAAGCTACGAAGTGGAAGTGCTGGAACCCTTCAAGGAGGCGACGGTCCAGCAGATCAGCCGCCTGCTGCAGTTCTTCTACGCGGGCAGTGAATTCAACCGTGTCGACCACATCGTGCTGGCGGGCGGTTGCGCCGCGCTGGCCGGTCTGCCGGAAATGGTCGAAGAACAGCTGGGCGTGCCGACCGTGGTCGCCAATCCGCTGGCACAGATGACCCTGGGCCCGAAGGTGCAGGCGCAGGCGCTTGCCCAGGATGCCCCCGCGCTGATGATCGCTACCGGTCTGGCACTGAGGAGCTTCGACTGATGGCACGCATCAATCTATTGCCCTGGCGCGCCGAACGGCGCAAGCAACGCCAGCGCGAGTTCGGCGTCATGCTCGGCATGGCCGCGCTCGGTGGCCTGCTGCTGTCCCTGTTGATCTGGTTCTATTACGACATGCAGGTCAGCGGCCAGCAGGATCGCAACGCCTACCTGCAGACCGAGATCGAGAAGGTCAAGAAGCAGAACGAGGAGATCAAGCGCCTCGACGAGCAGAAGAACCGCCTGCTGGCCCGCAAGGCCGTCATCGAGCAGCTGCAGGCCAAGCGTTCGCAGATGGTCCATCTGTTCGACGCCCTGGTCCGCACGATCCCCGATGGCGTCGTGCTCACCGCCCTGACCCAGGACGGTGACATGCTCACCCTGGAAGGCCGGACCCAGTCCAATGCACGCGTTTCGGCGTACATGCGCAACCTGGAAGTGTCCGGCTGGATGACCAGCCCGGAACTGTCGATCATCGAAGCCAGCGCGCCGGACAAGGAGTCGAGCCAGGGGAACCTGCTGGCTGACGTCAAGGCCCTGCCGTACAAGTTCAAGGTGACGGTGAAACTGCCGGCGCAGAGCGATGAGTCGACCACGCCAGGCCTGAACGCCGATGGTTCGGTCGCGGCACCGGGTGCTGCGGCTCCGGCGGTCGCGCCGCTGGCGGCTGGCGCCGATGCTGCTTCGGCCGCCCCGGCACCTGCCCAGCCCGGCGCAGCCCCGACGCCGCCGCCGGCGAAGGCACCGGCTGCCCAGCCCGCTCCGGCGGCACCGGCAGCTACCCCGGCGGCACCGCCCAAGCCTGAAGGGAGCCGACTGGCCCAACCGCCGCAGGCCTTCCATGCCCCGCTGCAGGGGGACCGCGCATGAGCAAGAAATTCGACGTCAAGAGCCTGGATTTCAACGACATCGGCAACTGGCCGCGGAACGCGAAGATCGTGTTCTGCGCGCTGATTGCCCTGGTCATCATGTTCGTCGCGTACATGCTGCTGATCAGCGGCAAGCGCGAGGAGCTGGAGGGCCTGGAGTCACAGGAAACCACCCTGCGTGACCAGTTCAGCAAGGAACAGGCGCGCGCGGTGAACCTGGAGCCGCTCAAGCAGCAGCTGGCGCAGATGGAGCAGGTCCTGCAGCAGATGCTCCGGCAGCTGCCCAGCAAGACCGAGATGCCGGACCTGATCATCGACATCTCGCAGACCGCGCTGTCCAGCGGCCTGACCAACCAGTTGTTCGAGCCGGAACAGGAACAGGTCAAGGAGTTCTACGCCGAGAAGCCGATCAAGCTGAAGATGGTGGGCAGCTACCACCAGTTCGGCGCGTTCGTCAGTGGCGTGGCCTCGTTGCCGCGCGTGGTCATCCTGACCATGCACGACATCAACCTGAAGCCTGTCGACAAGGCCAACGGCAACAGCCGTGCCGGTGCGCTGGAGCTGTCCGGTACGGTCAAGACCTACCGTTACCTGGATGATGCCGAGGTCGCCGAACAGCAGCAGCTTGAAGCCGGCAAGGAGGCGCAGCCGTGATCCGTTCCTTCATTGCACGAGGCGGCATGGCCCTGGCGGTGTTGATGCTGGCCGGCTGTGGCCGCGGCGTCACCAGCACGCCGGGCGACGCGCCCAACCTTGAAACCTGGGTCGCCAGCGAACGTGCACGACCGGCGCAGCCGCTGGAGCCGCTGCCGGTGATGCAGCAGTTCGAGACCTTCGAATACTCCGCGCAGGGCATGCGCGATCCGTTCACCGATGCCTGGACCAATCCGCAGCAGGGGGCTGGTGGAACCCGTCCGGATCCGAACCGGCGCAAGGAGCCGCTTGAAGGCTTCCCGCTGGATGCGCTGGACATGGTGGGTACCATCGGTACCGGAGGCGGCACTGTCGCCCTGGTGATGGGGCCCGACAAGGTGACCTACCGGGTGCGCCCGGGTGGATACCTTGGGCAGAGCGACGGGCGGGTCACCGCGGTCTACGAAGACCGCGTGGAACTGATCGAACTTGTGCCGGACGGCGCGGGGGGCTGGCTGGAACGTCCGGCCACGCTCGCGCTCGATGATCAATGATCGTTTACTGGGGATAGCACGATGACTTTTCACCAAGCCAAGGGGCTGCGACCCATCCGGCGCTCTACCTTGAACCGCATCAGCGCGCTGGGAGTCGCGCTGATGCTGGCCTGCGCTCCGGCGCTGGCTGCCGCACCGGCTGAAAAGCCGGCCAGCACCGCCGTTGCAGCGCAGGCCACCGCGCCGGCATCGCTGGCGGTGCAGCGGATCGATTTCAAACGCGGTGAAGACGGCAGCGGCCGCCTGATCGTCGAGTTCGACGGCCAGGGCGCCATCCCTGACCTGCGCACGCAGGACAACAGCGTGGTGGTCGACGTCGGCAATGCCCGGCTGCCGGCCAACCTGCAGAAGCCGATGAACGTCACCGACTTCGCCACGCCGGTGCAGCGCATTGATGCCAAGCCGTCCGGCGCAGGCACCCAGCTGGTGCTGAGCACCGGCGGCGCGGTTGAATCGCTGGCCTACCAGAGCGGCAACGAGTACGTGGTGGAGATCAGTGCCCGCAAGGCACCGGCCGCCGTCGGTGCCGTCACCGCAGGCAGCGTCACCCAGGCCGCCAAGGGCGTGCCGCAGCGTGGCTACAGCGGCAAGCCGGTGACCTTCAACTTCCAGGACGTGCCGGTGCGCACCGTGCTGCAGTTGATCGCCGAAGAATCCAACCTGAATGTCGTAGCGTCCGATTCGGTGCAGGGCAATGTGACCCTGCGCCTGGTCAACGTGCCGTGGGACCAGGCACTGGACATCGTGCTGCGCGCCAAGGGCATGGACAAGCGCCAGGATGGCAGCGTGATCTGGGTCGCGCCGCAGGCTGAGCTGGCCAAGTTCGAGCAGGAAAAGGAAGACGCACGCATCGCCATCGAGAACCGCGAGGATCTGGTGACCGACTACGTGCAGATCAACTACCACAGCGCCTCGCAGATCTTCAAAGCGCTGACCGAAGCCAAGGGCATCGGTGGCGGCGGTGGTGGCAGTGGTGGCAGCAGCTCCAGCAATGAAGAGAGCGGCTTCCTGTCCTCGCGCGGCCGCATCGTGGCCGACGAGCGCACCAACACCCTGATGATCAGCGACATCCCGAAGAAGATCGCGCGCATGCGTGAGCTGATCAACGTGATCGACCGCCCGGTCGACCAGGTGCTGATCGAGAGCCGCATCGTCATCGCCACCGATACCTTCGCCCGCGAGCTGGGTGCGAAGTTCGGCATCAGCGGCAGCCGCGACAATGTGTTCTTCGGCGGCAACGTGGCCCAGAACCACAGCACGCTCAATTCGCAGGTGGACACCAACACAGCCAACGCCAATGCCGTGCGTGACTGGATCACCGGCGGCAGCGTCGGCCCCGCCCCGATTCCGACGGCGTCGAAGATCGGTGAAGGCCTCAACTGGAACCTGCCGGTGGCCTCCACCAGCAACCCGGGTTCGCTGGCACTGTCGATCCTCAACGCGGGCTACCTGCTGGACGTCGAACTGTCGGCCATGCAGGAAGAGTCGCGTGGTGAAGTGATCTCCAACCCGCGCGTGGTGACCACCAACCAGCGCGAGGCCCTGATCAAGCAGGGTAAGGAAATCGGCTACGTGACCATCAGCGGCGGCGGTGCCGCCGGCGGTGCCGCCACCCCGAACGTGCAGTTCAAGGAAGTGGTGCTGCAGCTGAAGGTCACCCCGACCATCACCGACGACAACCGTGTGTTCCTGAACATGGAGGTCAAGAAGGACGAAGTGCAGCGTTACATCACCCTGGCTGGTTACGGTGAAATCCCGGAAATCAACCGCCGCGAAGTCAACACCGCCGTGCTGGTGGAAGACGGCCAGACCGTGGTGATCGGTGGCGTGTACGAGTTCACCGACCGCAGCAGCGTCAGCAAGGTGCCGTTCCTGGGCGACGTGCCGTTCCTGGGCAACCTGTTCAAGAAGCGTGGCCGCAACAAGGACAAGGCCGAACTGCTGGTGTTCGTGACCCCGAAGGTGCTGCGCGTGGCCAAGAAGAGCTGAGCCAGCCATCACACGCTGTTCGAACCGGGGCCGCCATGTGCGGCCCCGGTTCGTTGTGGCGCCATGCCCTGCATGGATGGCCATTCATCCGTCCTTGATCCAATCCCGGGACCGGCCTGCGATGATGTGGGGAACCCGTGCCACCCCGCGCCGGTCAAAGGCCCCCATGAACCTGCCACCGCCGATGCCCGATTCGTCGAACGCGCCGCCCGACGCGCCAACCACCGCGCCGCCCGCGCAGACCCCGTCGCAGCTGCATGCGGCCTTCATCGGCCTGCGTGACGCCCTGTCGGCCGAGATCGTCGGCCAGGCTGCGCTGGTCGAGCGCCTGCTGATCGCCCTGCTGGCCGACGGTCACCTGCTGGTTGAAGGCGCCCCCGGCCTGGCCAAGACCACCGCCATCCGCGCGCTGGCCTCGCGCCTGGAAGCCGATTTCGCCCGCGTCCAGTTCACCCCGGACCTGCTGCCGGCCGACCTGACCGGTACCGAGATCTGGCGCCCGCAGGAAGGCCGCTTCGAATTCGTGCCGGGCCCGATCTTCCATCCGATCCTGCTGGCCGATGAAATCAACCGCGCCCCGGCCAAGGTGCAGTCGGCCCTGCTGGAAGCCATGGGCGAGCGCCAGGTCACTGTCGGCCGGCATACCTATGCGCTGCCGTCGCTGTTCCTGGTGATGGCCACGCAGAACCCGATCGAGCAGGAGGGCACGTTCCCGCTGCCCGAGGCGCAGCTGGACCGCTTCCTGATGCATGTGCGGATCGGCTATCCCGACCAGGCCGCTGAATCGGAGATCCTGCGCCTGGCCCGCGAGCGCGCACGTGGCGCCCTCGGCGACGCGGCGCCTGCACCGGAAAAGCTGCCGATGCAGGTGGTCTTCGACGCCCGTCGCGAAGTGCTGGACCTGCACATGGCGCCGGCGCTGGAGCGTTACCTGATCGAGCTGGTGCTGGCCTCGCGCGATCCGTCGCGCTATGACGCCGGCCTCGGCCGCCGCATCGCCTGGGGCGCAAGCCCGCGCGGCTCGATCGCGCTGGAGCGCTGTGCGCGTGCGCGGGCCTGGCTGGCCGGTCGTGACTTCGTCACCCCCGATGACGTGCGCGCCGTGGCCGCCGATGTGCTGCGCCACCGCGTGCTGCCCAGTTACGAAGCCACTGCCGAAGGCTGGGATGGCGAGCGCCTGGTGCAGGAACTGCTGGCCCGCGTGCCGGCACCCTGAGCCTGCGCATGTCCGATCCATCCGCGCCACAGAGCGCCCGCGTGGTCGAAGGCGATGGCCTGCGCCCGCAGCTGGCCGAACTGGTGGCCCTGCGCCGCCTGGCCCAGCGACCGCCACCGCCACGCCGTGGGCGTGCCGGCAATGCCGGCCAGGCGCCCTCACCGTTGCGTGGGCGCGGCATGGAGTACGCCGAATCACGCGAATACGTCGCCGGCGATGACGCGCGGCACATCGACTGGCGGGTGACCGCACGGACCGGCCGCGCCCACACCAAGCTGTTCCAGGCCGAGCGCGAGCGGGTCAGCCTGATCGTGGCCGACACCTCGCCCGCGCTGTACTTCGGCACGCGCGTGCGCTTCAAATCGGTGCAGGCCGCACGCGCCGGTGCCGTGGCCGCATGGTCGGCGCAGCGTCGTGGCGACCGAATCGGCGCCCTGCGCGGCAGCGACCGTGAACCACCGATCGCCCCAGCCGGCGGGCCGCGTGGCGTGCTGCGCGTGCTCGACGCACTGACCCGCTGGTATGCGCAACCGCCCGCCGATGACCTCGGCCTGGAGCGTGCGCTGGACCACGCCGGCCGCGTGCTGCGCCCCGGCGCGCGCATGCTGGTGCTGGCCGATCCCCAGCAGGCCCTGCGCATCGCGCCGGCGCGCTGGAGCGCCCTGGCCCAGCACCATGACCTGACCCTGCTGCTGCTGGTCGACCCGCTGGAACTGCAGCCGCCGTCGGCACCGCTGCAGTTCCTGGCCGCACAGCAGCGCATCGGCCTGGACCTGCGCCGCAGCGAGGTGCAGGAGCACTGGCACGCCCACTTCGTCGAACCGCTGCAGGCGCTGCGCCAGCAGCTGGCCGCTCGCCGGGTCGATGTGCAGATCCTTTCCACCGACGCCCCCAGCGATGACTGGCTGGCACCTGCGCCCACCGAGGTGCCGGCATGAGTGCGGCGCTGCCGCTGCGCGATGTCGCGCTGCCGCCGCCACCGTCGTGGTGGCCGCCCGCACCGGGCTGGCTGATGCTGGCCGCCGTCCTGCTGCTGGTGCTGGGCATCCTTGTGTTCATCAGCCAGCGCCGTCGTCGCCGTCGCCAGCGCTGGCTGCAGCAGTTCGACCGGGAGCTGCAGGCCGCGCCCGCCGCAGCGGCCGAGCTGGCCGCCATCGCCGGGCTGCTGCGCCGTGCCGCGCGGCTGGCCCAGCCCGGCAGCGAAGCCCTGCATGACCAGGCCTGGTGGCAGCGGATCGATCCGAAGCAACAGCTGTCCGAGCCGCAGCGTCGCCTGCTGGCCGAAGGCGCCTACCGGCCGCAGGTCGCAGCAGGCGACGTGGCCGAGGTCCGTCGCTGGGCGCGCGAGCGATACCTGCAGTTGCTGCAGGAGCGCCGCCGATGAGCCTGCTGGCAAGTTACTGGCCCTGGCCGGACCTGCAGCTGGCCTGGCCGCTGGCGCTCTTTGCGCTGCCGGTGCCGCTGCTGATGCACCTGTGGAAACGCCGCGCCGACCCCGGTGCAGCCCTGCGCGTGCCCTATGCCGCAGCCGAGCTGCAGGCATTGTCCGGGGGCGGGCGTATCGATGCATCCTGGTTGCGCACGCTCATCCTGTGGTTGGCGTGGGCCGCGTTGTGCGTGGCGATGGCACGGCCGCAGCAGCTGGGCGAGGCCATCACGCCGCCGCAGCAGGGCCGGCAGATGATGCTGGCGATGGATGTGTCCGGCAGCATGAGCGAGCCGGACATGGTGCTCGGCTCGCAGGCAGTGGAACGCCTGACCGCGGCCAAGGCGGTGCTGGCCGACTTCCTCGACCGGCGTGCCGGTGATCGTGTCGGCCTGCTGGTGTTCGGTGACCGCGCGTACACCCTCACCCCGATCACCCCCGACCTGGCCAGCGTGCGTGACCAGCTGCGCGACAGCGTGGTCGGCCTGGCCGGGCGTGAGACCGCCATCGGCGATGCGATCGCGCTGGCGGTCAAGCGCCTGCGCAGCCAACCCGAAGGACAGCGCGTGCTGATCCTGCTGACCGACGGCGTCAGCAATGCCGGTGTGCTGGAGCCGCTGCGCGCGGCCGAACTGGCCCGTGCCGAAGGCGTGCGCGTGCACACCGTCGCCTTTGGCAGCGATGGCAGCATGCGCCTGTTCGGCATCCCCATCGCCAGTGATCGTGATCCAGTGGATGAAGCCACCCTGCGCAGGATTGCCGAGATGACCGGGGGCCGATTCTTCCGCGCCCGCGACACCGACGAGCTGGCTGGCATCTACGCCGAGCTGGACCGGCTGGAACCCATCGCCGCCAAGGGGCCGAGCCTGCGCCCGCGCAGCGAACGCTATGCCTGGCCGCTCGCGCTGGCCCTGTTGCTGGGCGCGCTGGCCTGGCTGTGGCCGGAGCGACGCCGATGATCGCGACCTTCCTGCAGAAGCTCCACGCCGTCCTCCCCGATGCGGGCGCACTGCATTTCCTGCGGCCGGAATGGTTGTGGGCGCTGCTGGTGCTGCCGCTGGTCATCGCCGCCACGCTGTACCGGCAACGCCGCAGCGATGCGTGGCGGCAGGCGGTCGATGCCCACCTGCTGTCGCACCTGCTGGCGGCCGGTGAGCGCCGCCGTACGCGCCTGCCGTGGGCCCTGCTGCTGGGCTGCACGCTGGCGGTGCTGGCCCTGGCTGGCCCCAGCTGGCGCCAGCAGGCGCAGCCGATGTACCAGGCCGGCACGCCGTTGGTGGTGGTGCTGGACCTGTCCAGCCGCATCACCGCAACCGACCTGCCGCCTTCGCGGCTGCTGCAGGCGCGGGCGAAGATCGGTGCGCTGCTGCGTGCGCGGCAAGGGGGCCAGGTTGCCCTGGTGGTGTATGCCGACGATGCCTACACCGTTGCACCGTTGACCGATGACACCGCCAACGTAGCGCTCTATCTGGATGCGCTGGCCCCGGATGTGATGCCGCGCGATGGCCAGCATGCCGACCGTGGCATCGACTGGGCCACCCAGCTGCTGCGCCAGACCGGCACGCTGCGCGGGCGCATCCTGCTGGTCACTGACCAGGCCGATGCTGCCGCTGCTCTTGCCGCAACGCAGGCGCGCAGTCTCGGCCAGCAGGTGTCCGTGCTGGGGCTGGGCACGCCCACGGGCGCGGCCTATCGCGATGGCAGCGGGCAGATCGCGCAGGCGGCGCTGGATGAAGGCAGCCTGCGCACGGTGGCGACCGCCGGTGGGGGCCAGTACGCGCGCATTGCCGCCGATGACCGCGACCTGCGTGCGCTGGACGTGCTGGATGCCAGTGATGGCCCTGCACGGCAGGGCCCGGGGCAGGGCAGGCAATGGCAGGACGAAGGTTACTGGTTGTTGCCGCCGCTGATGCTGCTGGCCCTGCTGGCGTTCCGCCGCCGCGCGGTGCTGGCCGCGGTGCTGGCGGTGGGGCTGTTGCCGCTGTCAGGCAACCTGCAGGCGCAACCCCGCAACACACCGGCCAGGGAAACCGGCACGCTCTGGCAGCGTGCCGACCAGCGCGAGCACGAACGCATCGCCGAAGGCGTGCAGGCCTACCGCAACGGCGATTTTGATACGGCGCGCGCGCGCTTCGAAGGCATCGACAGCGATGCCGGCCTGTACAACCTGGGCAACGCGCTGGCGCGGCAGGGCGACTACGACGGTGCCATCGCCGCCTACGACCGCGCACTCGCCAAGCATCCCGGCATGGCCGATGCGGTGGCCAACCGTGCGGTGGTGGACGCCGCGCGCAAGCGCAAGCCGCCGTCCAGCAAGGACCAGAACAACCGCTCCAACCAGGACAAGCAACAGGGCCAGCAGCAGCCGCAGCAAGGGCAGCAACAGGGCCAGCAGGGTTCGCCGGGGCAGCAGGATCCCAAGCAGGGGCAGCAGGGCCCGCAGCAGGGCCAGCAGGATCAACAGCCGCCGCAGCAGGGCAAGCCCGGTGACAAGGACCGCCAGGACGCCGGTCCGCAGGCGGCTGATGCAAAGGCGCAGGCACAGGCCGATGCGGAACAGCGCCAGCGCATGCAGCAGGCCATGCAGCAATCCAGGCCGGGCGAGCAGGGCAAGCCCGCTGGACGTGGCGACGGGCGCACGCCGCAGCAGCGCGAGGAACAGCAGGCCGTGGACGCCTGGATGCGCCGCGTGCCCGATGACCCGGGCTCGTTGCTGCGCACCAAGTTCCAGCTGGAAAACGAACGTAGAAAGAGGGAAGGGCGATGATCGGCGTGCCGCGCAGGACACTCCACGTGACGGTGCTGCTGGCGATGCTGCTGGCCTGGCTGCCATCGGCCGCGCTGGCGCAGACGCGCGCGTGGCTGGAGACGACCAGCACCCAGCTCGGTGAACCGGTCACGCTGCAGGTGGAAACCGACCAGGGCAGCCCGGACTACGCGCCGTTGAATGCCGATTTCGTGCTGGGCGCGCAGGGCAGCAACCGCCAGGTGCAATGGAGCAACGGCAGCATGCAGCAGCGCACCGTCTACTCGGTGACGCTGACCCCGCGCCGCAGCGGCACCCTGCTGGTGCCCTCGCTGCAGGTGGGCAGCCAGCGCACCGAGCCGCTGCAGCTGCAGGTGGGCGCGGGCACGGTGGCCACCGCACAGAGCAATGCCGTCGCCTTCGTCGAAACCGAGGTGGATGATGCGCAGCCCTACGTGCAGCAGAGCGTCGGCGTGGTGGTGCGCCTCTACTTCGCCTCGCAGCTGGCCTCCGGCGAGCTGGTGCTGGATACGCCCGAGGGCGCGTCGCTGCAGCGGGTGGGCGAGGACCGCACCGACGTGCGCCAGATCAACGGCCGCCGCTACAACGTGGTGGAGCGGCGCTTCCTGCTGATTCCCGAACGCAGCGGGCCGCTGCGCCTGCCCGGTGCCCGCTTCAACGGGCGCACCGCAGGTGGCTTCTTCGATGATTTCTTCGGCGCCGGTGGCGACGGGCGCATGAATGCCGTCGCCCCCGAGCGTACCCTGCAGGTCCGCGCGCAGCCGGCGCAGGCACCGCAGCCGTGGTTGCCGCTGCATGGGCTGCAATTGCGCTACACCACGGCGCCGGACAGTGCGCGTGCCGGCGAAGCGGCCACCGTGGTGGTCGAAGCCGTGGCCAACGGCGCGACCCGCGCCCAGTTCACCGATCTGCCGGTGCCCGACGTGGGCGATGCCGGGCAGGTCTTCGCCGAGCCGGCCCAGTACGATGAGACGTTCACCGGCAGTACGCCGCGCTTGAAGATCACCCGTCGCTACTCGATCGTGCCGCGCCAGGCCGGCACGCTGGTGGTGCCCGGGCCCAGGCTGGCCTGGTGGAACGTGGACAGCGGCAGCGCCCAGCAGGCCACGCTGCCGGACCTCACGTTGGCGGTGGCCGCCGGCCGTGGCGGCGCTCCGGCCGCCCAGCCCATCGACACACAGGCCGCGCTGCCCGGCGACGACGCGCCGCCGGCCGCACCGACTGCCGTGCCGCTGGGGGCCGCGGACGCGCGCCCGTGGCCGTGGATCGCCGCCGCCGCCGGCCTCGCCCTGCTGTGGCTGCTGACCCTGGCCTGGGGCTGGCGCCGTGGCCGCCGCGTGTCTCCTGCAGGTTCGCCCACGGCGGCAGGCGCCAACCACAATGGTGTTTCGCGCGGCAGCGTGGCCGAGCTGCGCCGTGCGCTCGACGGCGAAGGTTTTGACCAGGTGCAGGCGCAGCTGTGTGCGATGGCCGGCGTCGAGCGCCTGGAGCAGGTGATCGAACGCCTGGCCGATCCAGCCCAGCGCCAGGTGCTGCTGGACCTGCAGGCCGCGCGCTGGGGCGGGCAGGGCGAAGCCTCCGCACTGCGTGCACGCCTGCGCGAATGCTTCCGTGACGGACCGCACTGGTCGACACCGCAGGAGGCCGGCGACACTGGGCTGGCGCCGCTGTACCCCACGCAGCGACCCTGAACCGGCGCGGCTTGCGCGCTTTGTTAGAGTAGATTCATTTTTCGAGGAACGCCGCGTATGACAGCAGCTGCTGCCGACAAGAAGAAGTTGCCCCTGCACTGGAAGATGGGCATCGGCTTTGCGATCGGCCTGGTCCTGGGACTCACCGTGCATGCCCTGGGCGGCAGCGTCGATGGCCTGCAGGCCGGTGGCAAGTGGGTCATGGACTACATCACCACGCCGGCGTCGGGCCTGTTCCTCAACCTGATCTTCATGCTGATCGTGCCGCTGATCTTCTCGGCGCTGATCATGGGCGTGTCGGAGATGGGCGACATCCGCGCCCTTGGCCGCATCGGCTGGAAGACCCTGGCCTACACCGTGCTGCTGTCCGGCATCGCCGTGGGCATCGGCCTGGTGCTGGTCAACGTGCTCAAGCCGGGCGCCGGCGTCGACCCGCAGACCGCCGCGCTGATGCTCTCGGAGAACGCCGAGCGCAGCAAGGAAATCGTGGCCGGCATCCATGGCACGCCCAAGGGCATGGACATGCTGCTGTCGATCGTGCCGAGCAACGTGCTGCAGGCCGCGTCGGACAACGGCGCCATCCTGTCGCTGATGTTCTTCGCGCTGATGTTCGGCATCGGCATGGTGCTGACCGATGAAGCGAAGGTCGCCCCGCTGCGCCGCGCCATCGAAGGCGTGTTCGAAATCTCGATGACCCTGATCAACCTGGTCATCCGCCTGGCCCCGTATGCGGTGGCCTGCTTCATGTTCAACCTGGCCGCGCTGTTCGGCTTCGAGCTGATCATCCGCCTCGGCGCCTACGTGGGCGTGGTGGTGCTGGCGCTGGGCCTGCACATGATCGTGACCTATGGCGCGGCCGTGTGGCTGTCGGGCCGTTCGCCGCTGTCGTTCTTCCGCGATACCCAGGAAGCGACGGTCATGGCGTTCTCGACCGCTTCCAGCAACGCCACCCTGCCGACCGCGCTGCGCGTGGCCGACCAGATGGGCCTGCCGCAGCGCGTGTCGCGCTTCGTGCTGACCGTGGGCGCCACTGCCAACCAGAACGGCACCGCGCTGTTCGAGGGCGTGACGGTGATCTTCCTGGCCCAGTTCTTCGGCGTGGACCTGTCCATCGGCCAGCAGGTCATGGTGATGGCGGTCTGCATCCTGGGCGGCATCGGCACTGCGGGCGTTCCCTCCGGCTCGCTGCCGGTGGTGGCGATGATCTGCGCCATGGTGGGCGTGAACCCGCTGGGCATCGGCCTGATCCTGGGCGTGAACCACTTCCTGGACATGTGCCGTACCGCGCTGAACGTGACCGGCGACCTGGCCCTGACCACCCTGGTGGCCAAGGGCGAGGCCGCGGACACCCCGGCCGAGGCCGCTGCTGCCGCCGCCCGTCTGGACAACTGATCCCGGCAACACCTGAACGGGGTCGGATCCCTTTCCACCAGGAAAGGGCTCCGACCCCGTCTCGTTTCCGGGCGACGTTGACCTGACCCTGCCGGGCGTCTGTGGGACAATGGCGCGCCCGCAGTTTCGCGGCCGCCTCCCGATTCCGACAGAACCATGACGCAGCCTACCCGTCGCCAGTTGGCCAACGCCATCCGCTTCCTTGCCGCTGATGCGGTTGAAACCGCAAATTCCGGCCATCCCGGCATGCCCATGGGCATGGCCGATATCGCCGAAGTGCTCTGGAACGACTTCCTCCGGCACAACCCGAACAACCCGCAGTGGTTCAACCGCGACCGCTTCGTGCTGTCCAACGGCCACGGCTCGATGCTGCAGTACGCGCTGCTGCACCTGAGCGGCTACGACCTGCCGATCGAGCAGCTGAAGCAGTTCCGCCAGCTGGGCAGCCACACCGCCGGCCACCCGGAACGCCACGAGACCCCGGGCGTGGAAACCACCACCGGCCCGCTGGGCCAGGGTTTTGCCAATGCCGTGGGCTTCGCCCTGGCCGAGAAGCTGCTGGCACAGCGCTTCAACCGCCCGGAGCTGGAGATCGTGGACCACCGCACCTGGGTGTTCATGGGCGATGGCTGCCTGATGGAAGGCGTGTCGCACGAAGCCGCTTCGCTGGCCGGCACCTGGGGCCTGCACAAGCTGGTCTGCTTCTGGGACAACAACCACATCTCCATCGACGGCAACGTCGAGGGCTGGTTCACCGACAACACCCCCGAGCGTTTCGAGGCCTACGGCTGGAACGTCGTGCGTGATGTCGACGGCCATGACCCGGAAAGCATCAAGGCCGGCATCGAGGCCGCGCTGTCGCAGAGCGACAAGCCGACCCTGATCTGCTGCCGCACCACGATCGGCTTCGGTTCGCCGAACAAGGCCGGCAAGGAATCCAGCCACGGCGCCGCCCTGGGCAAGGACGAACTGGCCGCCACCCGCAAGGCGCTGGACTGGAACTACGGTCCGTTCGAGATTCCGGAAGAGATCTACGCCGGCTGGCGTGCCGGCGGTACCGGTACCCTGCGCCAGGCCGAGTGGGAACAGCAGTTCGACAAGTACGCCGCGCAGTACCCGGCCGAAGCCGCCGAACTGACCCGCCGTTCGCATGGCGAACTGCCCGCCGACTTCGTCGCCCAGGCCGATGCCTACATCGCCAAGGTTGCTGCTGAAGGCGCCACCATCGCCTCGCGCAAGGCCTCGCAGCTGGCCATCGAAGCCTTCGCGCCGCTGCTGCCGGAAATCGTCGGCGGCTCGGCCGACCTGGCGCACTCGAACCTGACCCTGTGGAAGGGCAGCAAGTCGGTGGCCAGCGATGATGCCAACGCCAACTACGTGTATTACGGCGTGCGCGAGTTCGGCATGACCGCCATCGCCAACGGCCTGGCCCTGCACGGCGGCTTCATTCCGTTCGACGCCACCTTCCTGGTGTTCAGCGATTACGCCCGCAACGGCGTGCGCATGAGCGCGCTGATCCCGGCCCACGCGATCCACGTCTACACCCACGACTCGATCGGCCTGGGCGAAGACGGCCCGACCCACCAGCCGGTGGAGCACCTGGCCTCGCTGCGCTACATCCCGAACAACGACGTGTGGCGCCCGTGCGATGCCGTCGAGTCGGCCGTGAGCTGGAAGGCTGCGATTACCCGCCAGGACGGCCCGAGCTGCCTGGTGTTCAGCCGCCAGAACCTGCCGCACCAGCCGCGCAGCGCCGAGCAGATCGCCCAGATCGAGCGCGGTGGCTACGTGCTGGCCGACGCCGCCGGCACCCCGGACGTGATCCTGATCGCCACCGGTTCGGAAGTCTCGCTGGCCACCGAAGCCAAGGCCCAGCTGGACGCCGCCGGCCTGAAGACCCGCGTGGTTTCCATCCCGTCCACCGACGTGTTCCTGCGCCAGGATGCGGCCTACCGTGAATCGGTGCTGCCCAATGCCGTGCGCAAGCGCGTGGCGATCGAAGCCGGCGTCACCGGTTTCTGGCGCCAGTTCGTCGGCCTGGACGGCGCAGTGATCGGTATCGACACCTTCGGTGCCTCGGCCCCGGCGGACAAGCTGTTCAAGCACTTCGGCATCACCACCGACCACGTGGTGGCCGCGGCGAAGGCGCTGTAAGCAGCTTCGCGAAGCAGAAAGGAGAAGGCCGGCGCAAGCCGGCCTTTCTCGTTTTTGGGTGGGAACACTGCCTTTCCCAGAATGATTCATCGGCGAACCGGTGATGTCGCGTTGGCCTCTTCCGCCTGTACTGCGCTTTCTGCGAAAACATAGGCGTGTCAGGGACTGCCTGGCGGCCAGACGGAGCACCTGCAATGCCGATGCATGACCCGCCTCATCCGGGGCAGTCGCTGCGCGAGGACATCCTGCCGGCGATCAGCATGTCCATCAGTGCGCTGGCGCAGCACCTGGGGTACTCCCGAGGGCAGCTGTCGACGATCATCAACGGGCATGCGGGCATTTCTGCAGAGCTGGCGTACCGGCTGGAACTGGCTGGCTTGGGAAATGCACGGATGTGGCTGGCGATGCAGGCAGCCTATGATCTATGGCAAGCGGAACATCGGGAACATCCTCCGATCAAGCGCCTGTATCCGGGCGACATGCTGAACAGTCAGCAGTAGATCCACGCCATGCGTGGATAGACGCTACATCGCCCCGCGCACGTCCATCAGTGCGAACCCCAGCAGGTTCAACCCGCGCCACTGCGCCGGGTTGTGCGCGTCGGCGTGGTCCTTGGCCAGGCCGATGCCCCAGATGAAATCCACCGGGCTGGCTTCGACCAGCACCCAGCCTTCGGTCGCGCGCAGGAACGCCCCCAGTTCCGGGTTCTGGGCGAACTTGGCCTTGTTGCCGTCCACCACCAACCCGTAGCGCGCCTGTACCCAGCGCGCTTCGTCGAAGCCTTCGATCTGGCGGCCCAGTGCCTTGGCCTTGTCCGGCGTGGTGCTGGCGATGATCCTGTCGAGCAGCTCGGTGGCACCGAACAGGCGCGCCTTGCCGGCCATCATGTAGTGCTCGGCGGTGCGGTAATGCACGCCGTCGATGTCGAAGCCGGCGTCATACCACTGGCTGAAACAGGAGGCGGACACACCGCTGCGCGGCGGCTGGTGGCCCCAGAAGCAGAGGTACCGCAGGTCTTCGCCTGCAGCCTGGCGCTGCTGCAGGTCATGCAGGAAACGGGAATCGTCTTTCATCGCTACAGGATAGCGTGCCGCCGTGCCCAGGTAGGTGCCAACCGTGGTTGGCACTGATGCTTGTCCGCCGGGCGTGGCCCGGCGCTACCACCGCGCAGTTACGCGGTGCGGGCCAGGGCCAGGCGCAGCAGCCGTGCGTTGAGGCGCTCGCCGAACTCCTTTGGTGCCTGCAGGCCCATGCGCTGCAGGTACACCGCATCGCCATCGCCGGCCGGCTGCCGCAGCGCTGCCCAGACCGTGCGCAGCATGTCACCGCGCGTCTGCGTGTTCGATTTCAGCCAGCCCAGTGCCTTCACCAGCACCTGCTCGATCTCGTTGAAATCGCTGCCCAGCGGGTAGTCGGGCAGGGTGCCATCGGCACGGAACGGGGCCAGTGCCAAGGCCAGAGCCTGCGGCGTGTTGCGCTGTTCGCGCTGCGGGTCCGGGTGCCGCCCTGTACGCAGTTTGCGCGATGCGTAGGCCTGCTGCAGCAGCCCTGCCTGGAACGGCGCTTCGGTGATCGCGGCCATCGCCTGCACGCAGTCGTCGTCGGTCAACGCGCGCAGGTCGGCAATGCCGTACTCGTTGAGGTAGATGTCGCGCAGGTGGCGCGGAATGGTCGTGTGCCCATAGTTCCAGCGCACGTTCGAGGCGCGCTGGCCCTTGTCGTCGCGCGCGGCCCGGAACATCAGCACGCTGCGCGCTTCCGGCAGCGCATGCGCCATCGCTACGAAGTTGTACTGCCCGCCCACGCCGGACACCACGCGGCCGTCGTCCAGCGCATCGGACACCGCCGCACCCAGCGCGGTGGCCATCATGCAGGAATTGAAGAAGCGCGCATGGCGGCGCTGCAGGCGCTCCAGCGTCTCGTTGCCGCCGTACAGCTGGTTGATCTCGCTGATGCGGCGCATGCCGATCGCGCGGCACTCGTCCTCGGGCAGCGTGCGCAGCCATTCGTAGAACTCGGGCGAGCCGAGGTAGAACGCGCCGTGCAGGTATTCGCCCTCGGCTTCCAGCGTGGCATGGTCGATGGACAGCGTGCTGCCATTCTCGATGCGCTGCATGAGCGCCAGATCGTCGTGCACCTTGCGCCGGATGACGCCGGTCTGCACCAGCCGCCGGAAGCCTTCGTTGAGCATTTCGCTGCAGCCGTAAAGGCCAACCTCGAACGGATCCAGCCCGCCGATTTCCTGCACCAGCGGGTGGCTGGCCAGCTGCGGGTCCAGCGCGTTCAACACACGGCGGTAGCGCGCGTTGTCGGTGTGGCGCAGCACCAGCGCATGGCTGAGTGCATCGGCCAGGGTGCCGATGCCGATCTGCAGCGTGCCGCCATCCCGTACCAGGGTGCTCGCGTACAGGCCGATGGCGTAGTCCGCATCGGCCACCGGCTGCCGTGGCAGGCCGAACAGCGCCGGGTACGGCGGCGGCGGGGTGATGACCAGATCGAAGAAGGACACATCCACCGTGGCCGTGCCGCCCAGGTAGGGCAGCTGCGGGTCGATCTCGGCCACCAGCAGCGGGCGTGGCAGTCCACGCGCGGCCATCGCGTCCAGGGTGTCCTGGGTGATGTCGTTGTTGCACGACAACGAGAGCCGGCGATCGTCCGGGCGCATCGCCACCTTCTGCACGATCACGTGCGGCGCGCGCTGCGCCACGGCATCGGCGGCTTGCGTGTAATTCAGGCTGGTGTAGCTGGACTGCGCCTGACGCGAGCCGAGCAGCGCACCGGACTGCATGTAGAACTCCTCCACCTCCACATGCGGCGGCAGCGCATCGCGGGCGATCGCATCGGCGTAGGCCAGGCGCGGGAAATCCTCGCCGAAATGGCGCTGCACGAACGGCGCCATGAAGCGCGCCTCCAGGCCATCGCCGCGTGCCTTGGGCGGGTTCAACGACAGTGCGGTGTACAGCTGCAGCGGCCGCGACGCATCCCCTTCCACCCGCGCATACAACGCATTGAGCAGCCGGTGCGGCTTGCCCAGTGCCAGCGGTGCCCCCACCCGCAGCGGCCCGTCCACGCGCGCGAACAGCCAGTCAACGGCGGCGTCGAGGTCGGTCAGGTGTTCGGTCATGCGTGGCGGTCCTGCGGCAAGGGGAGTGCTGGCATTACAGCATGTCGGGCTTGAACCGCCGTCGACGCGAGATTTCCTGCCCCGAAACCATGAACCGGCCATCGCCCCGGTAGTGGAACGTGCGTGGCAGCTTCGGTCGCGGTGCGACGTGGGCGCGCACGATTTCCCAGATGAAAAGGTTGTTGGCCTGCACCTGGCTGTCGTCGTGCAGCCGGCACTCGAAGCTGGAATGGCATTGGCCGACCAGCGGTGCGGCGACGTCGCGGGCGGGCACTGCATCCAGGCCGAACCGCGCGAACGTGTCCACCTCGCGGCCGCTGCAGTTGCCGATGTCCACCACGGTGTCCAGCAGCTCCACGCCCGGCACGTTGATCACGCACTGCCGGCTGTCGCGGGCCAGGGCGAAGCTGTGGTTCTCGTTCCAGATGTAGGTGGCCAGCAGCGAGGGCGAGAAGCCCATCACCATGTGCCAGCCCAGCGTCATCAGGTTGCGCTGGCCGTGGGCCGCCGTGCTGACCAGCACGATGGGGCCCGGCTCGAGGAAACGCCGGGCCTGGTCCACCGGGTAATCCAGTTTGCGCAGCGGCTTCATGCGGGCTCCGTGGGCAGAAGGACCGATGCTGGGGCAGGCCGGATGAACCGACAGTCGAGGGCTTGACATCCCATTCGATTACGCGCGTAATCGGGTTTTCGATTACGGATGTAAACCATGACCCCGATCAGTGAAGCCGAAGCCGTAGTGATGGAGGTGCTCTGGCAGCAGGCGCCGCGCAGTGCCGATGAGGTGGTGGCCGCACTGGCCCACCGTGAATGGGCCGAGCCGACCATCAAGACCCTGCTCAACCGCCTGCTGACCAAGGGCGCGATCGCCGCCGAGCGCGATGGCCGCCGCTACCTGTACCAGCCGCTGCTGCAGCGCCAGGCCTGGGTGGAAACGCAGAGCCAGGACTTCATCGGCCGCGTGTTCGATGGCCGGGTGGCGCCGCTGGTGGCGCACTTCAGCGAGCGCGGGCAATTGACGGCGCAGGACATTGCCGAACTGAAGAAGCTGATCCAGGAGATGGACGATGAATGAGCTGCTCGATGGACTGTGGCAGGCCAGCCTGTGGCTGGCGCTGGGCGTGCTGCTGCTGGCAGCCGCGCGGCCACTGCTGGTGAAGCTGGGCGGCGCGGAGCTGGCCTATCGCAGCTGGTGGCTGCTGCCGCTGCTGCTGGTGGCCCTGCTGCTGCCCCTGCCGGCCTTGCGGGCATTGCCGGTGCTGCAGCATGTACCCACGCTGCCGCTGAAGGTGGTGCCGGGCACCGTTGAAGGTGTCACCGCGCAGCTGCCGATGTGGCCGTGGCTGCTGGCCCTGGTCTGGGGGCTGGGCGCCGGCGTGCACCTGGCGCGCGAACTGCGCGCGCAACGCCGCTTCGAGCGGGCACTGGGCACGCTGCAGGCACGTGGCGATGGCAGCTGGCAGGCCAGCGCCGATCCTGGCCTGCCCGCGCTGGTCGGCCTGTGGCAGCCGCGCATCGTGGTCGGCCCGCACTTCGACCAGCAGTTCGATGCCGACGAACAGGCGCTGATCCTGCACCACGAACGCAGCCACCGCCGCAACGGTGACCACTGGGCCAATGGCGCCCTGCTGCTGGCACGTTCCGTGTTCTGGTTCCACCCGTTGTTGCCGTGGGCCGCGCGCCGCTTCCTGCGCGACCAGGAACTGGCCTGCGATGCGCGCACCGTTGCCGCGCAGCCGACGCAGCGCCGTCTTTATGCCAGCACGCTGTTGAAGGCGCAGCTGGTCCACCCGGTTGCACCGATGGCATGTCATTGGCGCAGCCAACCCGTGTTGAAGGAGCGTATCGCCATGTTGAAGCAGTCGAAGCGGAAGGCATTGCCGAAGGTGTCCGGCCAGGTGTTGCTGATGGGGTTGTGCATGGGTGTTGCTGCGTTGGCCTGGGCCAGCCAGGGTGCGGTGAAGGGCACGCCGTCAGTCAGCGCCGAACCGTTCCAGTACGCCGCGGCGGATGCCGCCAAGGCCGGCCTGGACAGCCCGATCCAGGCCCAGAAGATGTCACCGCCCAGCTATCCGGCCGAGGCTTTCGAGAAGGGCCAGACCGGTGTGGTGAACCTGATCGTGGCCGTCGATGCCAAGGGCACCGTCACCGACGTGCAGGTGGAAAGTGCGACCAACCCCGGAGTATTCGAAGCTGCCTCGATCGCAGCGGCGCGTAAATGGACCTACACGCCGGCGATGAAGAATGGAAAGCCGGTGGCCGGCAAGCTGCGCGTCCCGATCACCTACGCCATGGACAACACCGAACCTGCTGGTGGCCAGGCGCAGTGAAGGCCGCGATGAAGGGCGCACCGCTGTGTATTGCAGCGGTGCTGCTGGCAGGCTGCGCCACCCGGGAGCGCGTGACCACGGTCGACACCCGCAGCGAGAACGTCGGCCACCAGCGCCTGCGCGCGGCGGATGGGGACGGTAGCGGGCAGATCCAGCCCTACACGCTGGCGGCCAGCGAGGGCTATCGGATGCCGCAGCTGCATACCGCACCCGACCCGGTGGTGGGCGGGAACGACCCACGCACCTCGCTGGCACCGACCACCATCTGCCTGCAGGTGGTGGTCGACGCGCAGGGTCGGGTTGAACGCAGCCAGCCGCTGACCGACCGCAGTGAATGCAGCGCCGGCCTGGCGGCGGAGAACGGGCCGCTGCTGCAGGCTGCGCAGGCCGCGGTCGCGCAGTGGCTGTACTCGTCCGCAGCGGTCTGCCATTTCGCACCGGGCAAGATGCCTGATGACCGTGGCTGCGAGGGCGCGGACCGCATCGAACCGGTGGCGGTCACCCTGCAGTACGCGTTCACCTTCGAGATCGTGAAGGGCCAGCACGTGGTACGCACGCAGGGCAGGTAACGGGTAGCGCCGGGCCACGCCCGGCGGTTTTCCACCGCTGTCGTCAGGCGCCGCCAACGATGTTGGCTTTCACCGCCGGCTGCATCAGCCTGGGTTCGGCCAGGGTCGCATCGCGTGCCTCGCGTACGCTGACGAACGCGGCTTCCTCTACGCCGTCGTGCACGTGGATGTTGTGCGCGCGCTGCTCGCCGATGGTGGTCTGGTTGGCGAACGCGCGGCCACCCGGGCCGTAGTCGTGGCAGACGAACACGCGGGTGGCATCGGGCAGGGCAAGCAGGCGCTGGATGGAGCGGTACAGCTGCGTGGCATCACCGCCCGGGAAATCGCAGCGGGCAGTGCCGCCATCGGGCATGAACAGCGAGTCGCCGGTAAACAGCGCATCGCCGATGAGGTAGGCGATGCTGTCGCTGGTGTGGCCGGGCACGGCGATGATGCGGCCCTGCAACTGGCCCAGCGCGAAGGTTTCGCCGTCGGTGAACAGATGGTCGAAGTGTGCGTCCTGCGCTGCCAGCTCCAGGCCGTAGCGCGGTGCGAAGGTGGCCTGCACCTCGCGGATGCCCTCGCCGATGGCCAGGGTTGCCTGCGGGAAGCGCTGCTTCAGCCGCCGCCCGGCCGACACGTGGTCGGCATGGGCGTGGGTTTCCAGCAGCCAGCGCAGGCGCAGGCCCTGCTGCTCGATGGCCTCCAGCAGCGGGCGCACCGGCGCGTCGCTGCTGGCGTCGGTGTCCGGGTCGTAATCCAGGACCGGGTCGATCAGCGCCGCTTCACCGCTGTCCGGGTCGAAGACCAGGTAGCTGAAGGTATTGCTGTCGCGGTGGAAGAAGGATTGGACCTGGGCCGACATCGGAACCTCCTCAGCGCGTGCCGAGCACGCGGTTCAGCAGCTGTGCCAGATTTTCGCCGGCCAGCCGCAGCTGTGCTTCGGCCACCGGGCGATAGCGCTCGGTGTATTCATCGCCGATCTTGTGCGTGGCCGGGTACACGCCCGGCTGCACCGAGATGCGGCAGCTGGCTTCGGCCCAGCGCTGCGGGTCGCGCTGCGGGTTGGACTGGCGGGCCAGCTTCGGCGCCGGCAACGCGCGCAGCACCGGCAGGTAGCCGGCGTCATCCAGCTTGCGGGTGTTGAGCATGCCGCTGTCCCACAGCGAATGCAGGTTGGTACCGCGGTTGCCGAACTGCAGCTGGAAGTCGTTGCCGCCCTTGTCGTGGCCGTAGCCGGCATGCATCGGCTGGTGCACGTCACCGACCATGTGCACGACGAACTTCAGCGCCTGCAGACGCTCGCCGTCGGTCAGGCTGTGGTCGCCGAGAATGGCGCTCTGCGCCTTCAGTGCTTCGACGATGCAGTTACCGTTCTTGCAATGCTTGGCCGGCTCGTACTGGCAGCCGTCCTCGGCGATGTTGACGTAGTGCCAGCCGGCGGAGCGACGGCCCAGGCCGGGGTCCTTGGCGCGCAGCTGGTCGGCCCACGGCGCGATGCTGGCCAGGGTGGCGCCGGGCTCGGTGGCCAGCAGGCGGTCGACCTCGGCACGCGCGGCCGGGTTGAGGCGGGTATCGGCCACTTCGGCCACCAGGCGATGGCCTTGCGCGCCCCAGGCATGGGCGGGGGGGGACAGGGTCAGCAGGGCCGGCGCGAGGGCGGCAGCGAGGATCAGGGAGTGCAGGGCTTTCATGCGCCCATTCTAGCGGGGCGAAGGTAACCGCGGGTTTGACGCAATGTGTCCAAAAAAAAGCCCCGGCACACACACCGGGGCAACATGCTGCGAGGTTTGTGGGTGTCCTGGAACTTGAATCAGAACTTGAAGACGTAGGAGACGCCGTAAGCCAGCGGATCGATGTTGACCGTACCGATCTTCTCGCCGTCCAGCTTCACCTTGCTGTCGATGTCGATCCAGCGCAGGTCCACGCGCAGCGCGCCCTTCTCGCCGATGGCGAAGTCGACGCCGGCATGCGCGGCCAGGCCCCACGAGTCTTCCAGCTTCAGCTTGCTGGCCGCCAGCGCGCCAGTGGTGTCCTCGCTGAAGAACGTCGTGTAGTTCAGGCCCGCGCCGACGAACGGCGAGACCTTGCCCTTGCTGTTGAAGTGGTACTGCAGGCTTACCACCGGCGGCAGGTGCTTGGTGCTGCCCACGCGGCCCAGGCCGTTGATGTTGATGTCGTGCTTGAACGGCAGCGCGGCCAGCACTTCGATGCCGAGGTTGTCGGCGATGAAGTATTCACCGGTGATGGTCGGCTTGATGTCACTGTCGACGTCCACCTTCAGGGTGCCACCGGCCAGCGAGCCGTTGTTCGACTTCGGGGCGACCTGGTGGACGCCGGCCGAGACGGTCCAGTCGCCCTTGGACTGGGCCATGGCCGGGGCGGCGGCCAGCGAGACGGCAGCGGCCAGGCCGGCCAGGATCAGGGGGGAGGTCTTGCGCATGGGGGTGTTCTCGTTGCGGGGTAGATGGGGCCAGTCTCGGCCTCACGCCGCGCTAACGCTTTGATCCGGATCAAATCCTGTCCCGCCGCCTGCCAGCCCGCGGCGCTGGCCGGCGGTAGCCAGTGGGGTGCTGCTAGACTTATGGGCCCTATCCATCCCGCCGCACCTGTCGCGGCTGCAGGAGCTTCTGAACATGGCAATCAAGGTTGGTATCAACGGTTTCGGTCGCATCGGACGCAACGTCCTGCGCTCGGCGGTGCTGAACTTCGGCGATGACATCGAAATCGTGGCCATCAACGATCTGCTGGAGCCGGACTACCTGGCGTACATGCTGAAGTACGACTCCGTGCATGGCCGCTTCAAGGCCGACGTGGCGGTGCAGGGCAACGACCTGCTGGTCAACGGCAAGAAGATCCGCCTGACCCAGGAACGCGACCCGGCCAACCTGAAGTGGGACGAAGTCGGCGCCGACGTCGTGCTGGAAGCCACCGGCCTGTTCCTGACCAAGGAAACCGCGCAGAAGCACATCGATGCGGGCGCGAAGAAGGTCATCCTGTCGGCTCCGTCGAAGGACGACACGCCGATGTTCGTGTTCGGCGTGAATGACAAGACCTACGCCGGCCAGGCGATCATCTCCAACGCGTCGTGCACCACCAACTGCCTGGCCCCGCTGGCCAAGGTCATCAACGACAAGTGGGGCATCAAGCGCGGCCTGATGACCACCGTGCACGCGGCCACGGCCACCCAGAAGACCGTCGATGGCCCGTCCAACAAGGACTGGCGCGGCGGCCGCGGCATCCTGGAGAACATCATTCCGTCGTCCACCGGTGCGGCCAAGGCCGTCGGCGTGGTCATCCCGGAACTGAACAAGAAGCTGACCGGCATGAGCTTCCGCGTCCCGACCTCGGACGTGTCGGTGGTCGACCTGACCGTCGAGCTGGAAAAGGAAGCCACCTACGCCGAGATCTGCGCCGAAGTGAAGGCACAGAGCGAAGGCGCGCTGAAGGGCATCCTGGGCTACACCGAAGACAAGGTGGTGGCCACCGATTTCATCGGTGAAACCCACACCTCGGTGTTCGATGCCGACGCCGGCATCGCCCTCGACGGCACCTTCGTCAAGCTCGTGTCGTGGTACGACAACGAGTGGGGCTACTCGAACAAGTGCCTGGAAATGGCCAAGGTCGTCGCGGCCAAGTAAGGCCCGCGAAGATCCGCACACGAACCCCGGCTTGCCGGGGTTCATTGTTTATGGGTCCCGGCTTGCCGGGGTTCGTCGTTCATGGGCCCGGCTGACGTAGCATGGGCCACGGACCGCTGCCGCTGGGGCGCGGCTGCGTTGGGGTAGACGAAGAATGGAAGCACTGATCGTCCTGGTGGTGTTGGCCCTGCTGGCGATACCGCTGCTGCTGGTGGTGGCACTGGTGATGATTGCCGGCCTGCGCCGGCGCGTGGCCGCGCTGGAGAGCGCAGTGGCTGACGGCATCGCGGCCGCTGCCGCCCCGCCGCGTGAGGCCGAGGCCGCCGTGGCGCCGCCACGGCCCGCCGCGCCCGCCGCCGGGACCCGCGAACCGCCGGTCCTGCGCCCGGCTGCGGCCGCTCCGCCGCCGGTGGTATCGCAGGTACCTCCCGTTGCACCGCGTCCCGCGCCCGAACCACCTGCGCCCCCCGTGCCACCCGTGCCACCGCCGGTATCGGCGCGCCCGCCGCTGCCGCCGCAGCCGGCGCAGCCCAACGTCGTTGAACGCGCCGTGGGCGCGGCCAAACGCTGGTTCACCGAGGGCAACGTGCCGGTGAAGATCGGCATGCTGGTGCTGCTGGCCGGCGTTGCCGCGCTGCTGAAGTACGTCAGCGACCAGGGCTGGCTGGTGCTGCCCATCGAGCTGCGCCTGGCCGCCATCACCGTCGGTGCGCTGTGCCTGCTGGGCTTCGGCTGGCACCAGCGCGAACGTCGTCGTTTGTTTGCGCTGGCCCTGCAGGGCGGTGCCATCGGCGTGCTGCTGCTGACCATCTTCGCTGCGTTCAAGCGCTTCGAACTCATCAACCCCGGCTTTGCCTTCGCCAGCTCGATCCTGCTGGTGGCGGGCCTGTGCGTGCTGGCCGTGGTGCAGAACTCGCGCACGCTGGCAGTGCTGGGCATCCTCGCCGGCTTCATGGCGCCGCTGTGGCTGTCTACCGGCAGTGGCAACCACGTCGGGCTGTTCAGTTACTACGCGGTGCTCAATGCGGGCATCTTCGCCATCGCCTGGTTCCGCCCGTGGCGCGCGCTCAACCTGCTGGGTTTTGCTTTCACTTTCGGCATCGGCACCTTCTGGGGCGTGCTGCAGTACCGCGCCGACAAGTTCGCCAGCACCGAACCCTTCCTGCTGCTGTTCTTCGCGTTCTACCTGCTGATTCCGCTGCTGTACGCACGCCGCCAGCCGGCCGAGCGCCGCGATCTGGTCGATGGCAGCCTGGTGTTCGGCACGCCGCTGATCGCGTTCTCGCTGCAGGCCGGCATGCTGCACGAGCAGCCGATGACGCTGGCGCTGTGCGCGCTGGGCCTGGCGGCGGTCTATGCGTTGCTGGCACGCGCGCTGATCCATCGCGCGTCGTACAGCGTGCTGGCGCAGTCGCACGCGGTGCTGGCGGTGGGCTTTGCCACGCTCGCGGTGCCGCTGGCGCTGTCGGCGCGTGCCACCGGCGCGGTGTTCGCGCTGGAAGGTGCTGGCCTGGCGTGGCTGGGGCTGCGGCAGAAGCGCTGGCTGCCGCAGGTGGCTGCCGCGCTGCTGCAGCTCGGTGCCGCGTTCGCCTTCGTGGTGGGCGCCGACCACTGGCACGGCGACACCCGGTTCCTGCTCAACGCCACCGCCGTCGGCGCGCTGCTGCTGGCCGTGGCCGGCTTCGCCAGTGCCTGGAGCTACCAGCGCCGCGCGCGGCATGACGTGGCCCTGGTCTATTACCTGTGGGGCCTGCTGTGGTGGCTGGGCGGCTTCGTCCATGAAATCGTCCGCTTCATCGAGCACGCAGCAAAGGCCGATGCCCTGCTGGTGCTGGCGGCGGTGACCGCCTGGCTGGCCGCCGAGGTGCATCGTCGGCAACCGGCGCGTGCGCTGGGCATGACCGCGCTGCTGATGCTGGCGACGGGCTTCCCGCTGGCGCTGTTGCAGGGCGATGCGCACCAGCAGCCGTTTGCCGGCTATGGCGGGCTGGCCTGGGCGGTGTTTGCGGTGCTGGGCGTGCGCACGCTGTTGTGCCTGCGGCAGAGCGGCGACGGCGTGGGCCGCATCGCCCAGTTCCTGTGGTGGCTGCTGTGGCCTTCGCTGCTGTCCCTGCTTGCGCTGTGGGGCGATGATGCCGCGCAGCTGGCGCAGGGCTGGACGGCGCTGCTGGTGACCCTGCCGTGGCTGCTGCTGGCGGCCGTGTCGCTGTGGCGCTGGACGTGGTTGCGCTGGCCGCTGGGCGATGCCTTCGACGCGGCACGCACCACCCTGCAGACCGTGGTGTTTGGTGTGCTGGCCTGTGCCTGGTGGATCGGCATCAGCCTGGCCGGTGATGCCGATCCGCTGCCGTGGCTGCCGGTGCTCAACCCGGCTGAACTTGCGCAGTGGCTGAGCCTGCTGCTGGCCGCGCGCTGGCTGTTCGGCAGCCAGGCCCCGGCCTCGTTGCAGCGCCTGCGCGTGCCGGTGCTGGCGCTGGCCGGTTTCATCGCCCTCACCAGCACCGTGCTGCACGGTGTCCACCACTGGGGCGGCGCGCCCTGGAGCCCGTCGATGGCACGCGGGAGCCTGGCCCAGACCAGCCTGACGGTGCTGTGGAGCGTGCTGGGCGTGATCGCCTGGGTCTGGGGCTCGCGCCGTGGCCAGCGCGTCCTGTGGATGGTGGGTGCCGTGTTGATGGCCGTGGTGCTGGCCAAGCTGGTGCTGATCGACCGCCAGCACCTGGGCAACCTGCTGGGTATCGCGTCGTTCATCGCCTACGGCCTGCTGTGCACGGTCGTGGGCTATCTGGCGCCGGCGCCCCCGGGCACCGCGCCGACCGTGGAGAACACGCAATGAAGACATGGCGCAGTGCATTGCTGCCGATCCTGCTGGCCGTGGCGGGTACGGCATCCGCGCAGGCCAACGATTACCGCAGGCACTACGCCGAGCAGTGGCCGTTGAGCCTGTCCAGCGCGCAGTCCGGCGCTTACCGCGTGGTGCTGGAGCCGGCCATCTACCGCCGCGCTGGCCGTGCCGACCTGGGCGACCTGCAGGTGTTCAACGCCGCCGGGCAGGCGTTGCCGTCGGCGCTGCTGGCCCCCGACCAGCCGCTGGCGCAGCCGCCGGTGCAGCGCGAGCTGCCGTGGTTCGCGCTGCCGCCGCTGGCCGAAGCGCAGCGCAACGACCTGCAGTTGCTGACCGAGCGCGATACCGATGGCCGCGTTCGCCGGGTCGAGGCGCGGGTGGGCAGTGGCGCCGTGGCGAACGGGCAGGCTGGCTGGCTGATCGATGGCAGCGTGCTGGGCCAGCAGCCGGTCGCGGCGCTGGTGCTGGACTGGGTCGACAGCGGCCAACCCCTGCAGGCACAGGTGCAGGTCGACGCCAGCGACGACCTGCAGCACTGGCGCGCGGTGTCGCGCGATGTGCCGCTGGTGGACCTGCAGCGCGCCGGCAAGCGCCTGCTGCAGCGCCGCCTGCAGGTGGATGGCAATGCGCGTTACCTGCGCGTGCTGCCGCAGGGCGAAGCGCGCCTGCCGACCCTGCGCAGCGTGCTGGCCGAGTTGCCGCCCGCCCCGGCGACGGTGCCGTGGGAGTGGCTGTCGTTGCAGCCGACCGCCGCTGGCAAGGGCGAATACACCTTCGAGCTGGACGGGCGATTCCCGGTCAGCAAGGCCGACGTGGCCAGCACCGACAACAGCCTGGTGCAGTGGACGCTGTACAGCCGCGATGATGCCAGCGCGGAATGGCAGCGGCGCAGCGCGCCGTGGATCGCCTACCAGGTGCAGCAGGGCGCACCGGGCCAGCGCCAGCAGTCGGCGGCACAGTCACTGGCCGGACCGTGGCGTGACCGTTACTGGAAGCTGGTGGCCAGCCCGGTGGAAACGGCCACGGCGCCGACCCTGCGCCTGGGCTACCAGCCGGAAGTGATGGTGTTCCTGAGCCAGGGCGCGGCGCCGTATGCGCTGGCCGTGGGCAGCGCCACCGCACGCCGTGCCGAAGCCCCGATCGCGGTGCTGATCGAGGAACTGCGCCAGCGCAACGACCCCGCGTGGCAGCCGACGCTGGCGCGCCTGGAAGGTGCCCCGGAGACACTGGCCGGCGCGGCGGCGCTGGAGCCGCAGCGCGACTGGAAGGCATGGTTGTTGTGGGCGCTGCTTGGCCTGGGCGTGCTGGTGGTGGGTGGCCTGGCGGTCAGCCTGCTGCGGCAGAAGCCTGCGCCTGCGGCGTAGGTTCCCGCGAACGGCGCAGCCCCTCGTGGGTGGCCGCAAAACGCGATTCATGCGCTTGGCCGGGCGGGTGGGCTGGGCCGGGGACGCCGTGAACCCATCCATGGGGGCTTGG